>NZ_JABSST010000012.1 GCF_013213975.1 Winogradskyella sp. | reverse complement strand
GGGATGAAATAAGGACAATTTAGTTTTACAATCTAGATTTGCTTGAGAATTACCCTGGGCTATACCTAATAAAAAAAAGCAGCCAATGAAAAAAAATTTTTGAGTCATAATAGCATTGATTTGTAGTGTATTAACCTCTAAAATGCCACAAAAAATATACCAAGGATCTGTAAAACTAACAGTTACCAAAAAATAATATTAATTAAAAGTAGGTCATAAAAATAGAAACTAAATATTGCGTCTATTTTATTCTTTTTTAAAACCAGCATTTAATATCCTTTGCGAATCATTTACCCTAAGGTTTAAATTAATTCTAATAGTTTCCGGGTTTTCTGGCAAAAATTCAACTTCATAAAAGTTATTAATAACAGTTTTAGCATCGAACTCACCTAAACCTCTCTGAGCAGTGTATCTTTTTCCTTTATAAAAAAACTCATATCTATATTGGGAATACACATAAGTATCTCTGAGTAGTTTATAAACCTTTGCCACAGATTTAATGGAATAATTATCTAAATCGGAGTCTTTTTTTGTTCTCAAACTAAAATAAATGACTAATGCTACGCCAGCGATTATTAAAGGGAAATATTTTTTGACAATTTTCATTATGAGTAAGTAAAATTAATTTTATTTCCTTTCATCATTAGCATTTATGGCAGCCACATAGACTATATTATGAAACGATTTGTCGTATTAAAATCTAAAACACCAATAAAACTATATCTAGACTACACAAAAACAAAAAAGCAAGCTTTATGGTTTTGCTTGCTTTTTGATTTATTCGTACTCAAGGTGGGAATCGAACCCACACTTCCGAGGAAACTGGATTTTGAATCCAGCGCGTCTACCAATTCCGCCACTTGAGCAATAATGGACAGCAAAAATAGAAAATTATTTTAGCTCATCAACTAAAAATACGTCCCTTTTATACTATTGAGACTAAATTATTTTCTAAATTTGACACCATCTAAAAACGTAACTAACAACCCTTATTAATTACTTACTCCGATGCCTAACAATATTACAGAAGCTAAGGTTTTTACTTGTACACAAAGCACAGAATTAGCAGAAGAAATTGCCGCTGCTTATGGCGTAAAATTAGGCAATGTTATCACCTCAACGTATAGCGACGGAGAATTTCAGCCGTCTTACGAGGAATCTATAAGGGGAACTCGTATTTTTATTATTGGTTCTACCCATCCTGAGCCGCGTAACCTCATGGAAATGCTCTTAATGATAGATGCAGCAAAGCGCGCATCTGCAAGACATATCACTGCCGTTATGCCATATTTTGGTTGGGCTAGACAGGATAGAAAGGATAAACCAAGAGTGCCGATTGCTGCGAAACTGATCGCAAAAATGCTGGAAGCGGCTGGTGCAACGCGTATCATTACTATGGATCTTCATGCTGACCAGATTCAAGGGTTCTTTGAAAAACCCGTAGATCATTTATTTGCGTCAACCATCTTTTTGCCATATCTGAGAAGTCTTAATTTAGATAATCTCACCATCGCTTCTCCTGACATGGGAGGTTCTAAGCGTGCGTATGCGTATTCTAAAGCTTTAAAAAGTGACGTTGTCATTTGTTACAAGCAACGGGCTAAAGCCAATGTAATTTCACATATGGAACTTATTGGTGATGTTACAGGCAAAAATGTTGTTTTGGTGGATGATATGGTAGACACAGCAGGTACATTAACAAAAGCAGCAGACCTAATGATGGAACGCGGTGCTAAGAGTGTTAGAGCTATTTGTACGCATCCTGTATTATCAGGTAGTGCTTATGAACGCCTTGAAAATTCTAAACTTGAGGAGTTAATTGTTACCAACTCTATCCCTTTAAAGCAAAAGAGCAAAAAACTGAAAGTCTTGAGTTGTGCCGATTTGTTTGCTGAAGTGATGTACAATGTACACCACAACCAATCGATCAGTAGCAAATTTGTAATCTAATTGCAGGGTTTAAAGCCTACTGTGTTGTCATTAATGATGGCTTGAGATGCTATCAAAACGTTCAGCGTTAAAAAATCCAAGAAAAACACTAGTATTTCTCTATTATATGTTTACATTTGCAGCCCTCAAAATGAGGTAATTAAATTTAAATTAAACAATTTCTAAAATGAAATCAATTACAATCAATGGATCTCAAAGAGAAAGCGTAGGTAAGTCGGCAACGAAAGCCTTACGTAATGCTGGTCAGGTTCCTTGCGTTATATACGGAGGAGACAAGCCATTACATTTCTCTGCACCAGAGTTGGCATTCTCTAAACTTGTATACACACCAAACGCGCATACAGTTGTGATTGCCTTAGATAATGGTGAAACTTACAATGCAATCATGCAAGACATTCAGTTTCATCCAGTAACCGATAGAATCTTACACGTCGATTTCTATCAAACTTTCGAAAACAAAGAAATCACTATGGAGATTCCTGTGCAAATCGTAGGAACGTCTAAAGGTGTATTAAACGGTGGTGTTTTAAGAAGACCTTACCGTAAACTTAAAGTTAAAGCTATTCCTTCTAAATTACCAGATTTTATTGAAGTAGATATTACTCCGTTAAAAATTGGAAACAAGCTTTACATTACTGAGTTAGAAAATGAAGATTACCAATTCTTACATCCAGATAATACAGTAGTATGTCAGGTTAGACGATCTAGAGCATCAATGTCTGTTGAAGATGATGAAGATGAGGATGACGAAACAACAGCAGATGCTGCACCAGCGGCTGAAGCAGCTCAAGAATAAATCAATTTTAATTGAGATAATTAAAAGCATTCTTAACCAGAATGCTTTTTTTATTTTTACATTAGAATGTTTAGGCGTATAACAACTTGGCTGGGTATTAGTAATAAACCCTATCTTAATGAAGACGACAGAATGAAAAAATTCTTAATTGTAGGACTTGGAAATATAGGTACAGAATATAGTGACACCCGACATAATATTGGGTTTAAAGTACTCGATTATATCGCTGAGCAAGAAGCCATAAGTTTTAAATCTGCAAAACTCGGCGCATTAACCACTATGAACGTTAAAGGTCGCTCACTGTTATTATTAAAGCCGAGTACCTTTATGAATCTTAGTGGAAAAGCCGTAAAATATTGGTTAGATAAGGAGAAGATTCCACTAACCAACTTACTCGTAATTACAGATGATCTCAATTTACCATTTGGCACCCTACGTTTAAAAACAAAAGGTAGTGATGGAGGTCATAATGGATTAAAGGATATCCAAGACAAACTACAAACCACTAAATACAATCGCTTTAGATTTGGAATCAGTAACGCTTTTAGCAAAGGTCGACAAGTAGATTATGTGCTCGGTAAATGGAATGAAGAGGAATCGGCTTTATTAGATGAACGTTTAAAAGTATCTTCAGAACTCATAAAGTCCTTTGCTTTTGCAGGAGTTAATAATACCATGAATCAATATAATGGAAAATAAAAAGGACTGCAAAAGCAGTCCTTTTTTTTGTTATCCAGGGGGTGAGGTCTATTAATTAGACTTTTTCTTAAAATTAAACTTAATAAATACTTCATGAGTACCATTACTCAAATTTGAGATTTCATCTCTTGTTGAGCTTTCATAAGCATAACCTACATCCATCCAATCGGCCAAATTTATCATCATTAAACCAGCAAAAGCTTCATCTGTTCTGTAAGCTGCACCAAATTCAAATCTATCGTAGAATCTAAATGCTGCCGTGATATCGGCAGATAAAGGGGAGCCGCTGACATACCTTAGCATAGCCGACGGTCTAAACGCTGTATTTTCGCTAATTGCAAAGTTATAACCACCAGATAAATAAACATGAGCCTCCTCTGTAGCTTGAGTAACACGCCCTTCGGACTCATCAATTCGCTCGCTAGAAAGAATACTTGGTACGGATAAGGACAGAAAATATTTATCATGCTTTAAGTAAGCTCCTGCACCAAAATTTGGTCTAAATCCAGTATCGAGATTATTCAAAGCTGGATCTGACTGAAATCCTAAGTTTGCCAGATTATTGCGTTCAATATCATAGGTACCTCCACCAGCTTTTAATCCTAAATATAGATTGGTAGCTTCAGAGATTTGTAATCTATATGAAAAATCAATATTGATACTTGTTTGGTTTTCAATAAAGACTTGGTCACTGACTAAAGAAATTCCAATGCCTATTTTATCTCCAATAGGCTGTGTATAGAAAAAACTCTGTGTTTCAGGAGCTCCTTGGATACTAAGCCACTGACTTCTAAAATTAGACGTCAAGCTAGTATTACCATCGGCTCCAGCATATGCTGGATTAATTACATTCATCATATAGCGATATAATGAATAATTTGGTTCTTGTTGAGCATATACAGACCCAAACAAAAGAATCGCAACTATTAATACGGTGTTTTTATAAAAATTCATTGTTTTCATTTTATTTAAGTTATATGCAATTAAAGGGTTAAGTATAGCCATCCTGTTAGTACAACCGTACCATCACCGTTTTGATCAATACTATAATAATACGATCCCGTTGGTAAAGTATCGCCATTGTAAGACCCATTCCAATCATTGTTATAGCCCTTAGTACTAAATACCTCTTTACCCCATCTATTGTAAACCTTTATGTTTGCGCTTGGGAAACGCTCTGCATTAATAATAATCCATGTATCGTTAATACCATCGCCATTTGGTGTTAAAACATCATTGGCAATCATATCATCACAAACATCACCTTGACCGTCACCATCTAAATCGGATTGATCTGAGTTTGGTTCTAATGGACAGTTATCGTCTACATCTAGCACTCCATCATCGTCGTCATCGTCATCACAAACATCACCAATACCGTCAAGATCATTATCAGCTTGATCTGCATTAGCAATTGTTGGACAGTTATCATTGACGTTTAAGATTCCATCACCATCCATATCGTCATCACAAACATCACCAATACCATCTCCATCAATATCCGACTGATCTGTATTAGCATTTACAGGGCAGTTGTCTTCATCATTAAAAATGGTATCTCCATCAAAATCATTAGGATCTCTAGTTCCACAGACCTCTATTGATAATGCATTAATTATACCTCCGTCTAAGGCACCAAATGTATCTGATACGGTTATGACCCAAGTTCCATTAGAGAGATCCCCATTAAAATCATTCAGGTCACCTTCTGGTTGAAACGATCCTGTAAATGGAGGTGCACCTCCTGTAATCGGCGAGGTTGCATCGTCATCAAAAATAGTATCAATATAGTCATCGCCACTACCACCGTTACCAGATGATAAATCAACAGTAACACCATCTGGACTAGTAATAGAAATATTTAAATCCGAATCCCAATCGTGTTCTATGTTAACCGACACATTAACATCGCTAATAATTAAGCTCTCAACAATTTCTATCGTTGCAAAATAATCAGCGTTGGCACCAGAATCTGCAATTACTATTGGTGTATCTAAAGACGTTTCGTTAGTACATTCTTCATCACACTCATCGCCTATACCATCTCCATCAAAATCCGTTTGATCTGGATTAGCATTTTCAGGACAATTATCATCAGCATTAGGAATACCATCACCATCAATATCGTCGTCACAAACATCACCGATTCCGTCACCATCTAAATCAGCTTGATCTGTATTGGCAATATTAGGACAGTTATCCTCGTCATTTGGAATACCATCATCATCTAAATCTTCTTGTTCGAATCCACAGACTTCAATAGTCCAACTGTCTATAGTTCCAACATCTGCACCTGCACTATCGGCAACATTAAGTGTCCATACACCACCTGAAAGCTCACCATTGAAGGTAGACAATGGTTGCTCTGGAATAAATGCACCTGTAAATGGTGGTGCTCCTCCTTGAATAGCGTTATCTGCATCGTCATCGAATAAGGTGCCTGTATAGTTATTACCTCCACCACCGTTTTGGTCGGATAAGACTATGGATGTTCCTGATGGACTTGTTAAGGTGAGCGTTAAATCACCATCAAACGTGTGAGTAATATTAACTGTAACATTGACATCTGTAATTAAGAAAGCACTTGAAAAATCAATATTAGAATCTATACCAGCAGCAGTATTATCAGGAATACTAACAGGAGTATCAGCTGCACTAAATGTATCACATAAGGTATCACAAACGTCACCAATACCATTTCCATTGGAATCCGCTTGATCAGCATTTGCAATCATTGGACAGTTATCTGTATCATTTGGAATACCATCCCCATCCATATCGTCATCACAAACGTCACCAATATTATCACCGTCTAAATCTTCTTGATCAAAATTAGCGATATCAGGGCAGTTGTCTGAATCGTTTGGAATACCATCATTATCATTATCCAATTGTGGAACGCCACAGATTTCCATAGACCAACTATCTAAGGTACCCGTAATAAATGCTAAGGTATCTGAAACGTTAAGCGTCCAGTCACCTCCCGAAAAACTTCCATTAAGTGCGCCAAGGTCTTCTTCTGGTTGGAAACTTCCAGTAAACGGAGCAGTTCCTGCACCGATTGGAGTACCGGCATCACTATCAAAGACTGTATCTGTATAGTTGTCACCATCTGCACCGTTCCCAGCCGATAATAATAGCTCTGTTCCATCAGGAGCAATAAGTTTTATAGTAACATCTTCAGTCCAAGGATGTGTTATATTAACTGTAACATTAATATCTGTTATAATGGCCGTTGTTGGCACATTGATAACGGAATTAATTCCAAAGGTATTCGCATCTGGAATATCTATAGGTCCATCTGTTGAATCATAATTACCACAAATAATGTTGGCTGTAGTAAAGCTTGCCTCTGAATAAGCACCCGAACCACAATCATTGACACCTCTAACTCTCCAGAAATATTCTGTTACAACATCTAAACTAGCTGTTGTAAAACTAGGATCGTTAACCACAGCGCCTGCAACAATAGCTGTAAAACCAGAATCTGTTGCGATATCTATTTCATATGCCGTTGCATTAGAATCGGCATCCCAAGTAAATGTTATTGAAGTGGCATCTACATCAACAGCCCCATCCGCAGGAAACACCAAATTTAGGGTTGCCAGATTTGTATCATAGACGTTAAAATCTACATCAACGGTCTGTGTTAAAGCACCTGATGTTCCTACCAAGGTAAATGGGTAGTTACCAACTGCCAAACTTCCTGTTCCAGAAACTGTAACTGTTACATCTGTACCATCTGCCGAAGCTGAAGTTGGGGAGAAGGTAGCCGTAGTTCCTGCTGGTAAACCTGTTGCACTAAAATTAGTGACATCTGTAAATCCTAAAAATGTATTATAAGTAAAATTGTAAACAACATCATCTGGCGTACATACATCAATAGAAGTATCAGCAACATTTAAAACAAACTCTGACTCTTGAAGTGAAAAGTTTGTTGAATTAATCGCATAGAAAATATTGTTATTCCCTTCAACTTTAACCCTTGCAGTGGTAGAATCCCCTCCTGTAATTGGCACTGTGACATTGTGCGACCCATCATTAGGCACATCTGTTGCCATTACAAAAGGATATGTAAATCCACCATCTATTGAGAGTAAGATGTTTACGGTAGGTGTATTTACAGCTCCGCCATCTGTACCTGCAACATCCCAAGTTACAGTTTGCGTTGACCCTGCATCCCAGGTAACATTCGTTGTTTGTGACGTCACTACAAATGGTCCTGCCGAACCTTCCACATTAACGGTCATGGTATCGTAATCGCTTTGAGGAGTTTGTCCAACACCATTAGCTTCACTACGGTCTCTTACAGTTAAGGCAAAGTTTAAAGCTCTTCCAACATCAGAAACAGTTTCCCAGGACGAATTATCAACCGTTTCTACTGGATTAGATTCTGATAATTGTCCTGCCACAACACGCTCTATTATTGGCATGTAACGATCCGGAGAGGTACTCGGAGGTCTCGATCTCCAAACTGGACCAGTTACTTTATTTGGACCAAAGTTACCTGAGCCCGTAACCCCATCGTCAATTTGTTCCCAAGTATAAGTATGGATATCACCACCATCGGCATCTGTGGAGGTACCTCTAAGAACAAATGCTGTGCCAGTCGGAATTGTATAATCAGATCCTGCATCAGCAACTGGTGGGTTATTTGTGATGGCCGTGCCATCCCAACATGTTCTTGTTTCTAAATTAGTAAGTATTTGTAAAATACTATAGTAGTGGAAATAAGGGTCCGAGTGATCTTGTACATCATCTGCACCGGTAATACCTGCATAACCCATAATAGTGGTACCACTGCCAGGCTCTGCATTTACGCCTGTGCCTTCACTTCCAAATGACCAAGTGTGATTACCACCCATCTGGTGCCCAATTTCATGTGGTACATAATCAATATCAAAGAAGTCTGACATGTATGGACCACCATCATTATCTAAGAACGAATGCGACGAAAATCCACTACCTTTTTGTCCATCAACACATACACATCCAATGCATCCCGCATTTCCATTGTTACCACCATAAGCAAATAAATGGCCAATATCGTAATTGGATTCACCAACTACTGATGTTAGTGTAGCTTGTAACTGCGCATTAAATCCACCCGTATATGGATCTGAAGCTGGATCTGGATAAATTATTTCGGTTCCTGTAACCAATGTAAAGGTTACGGCCATATCCACTTCAAATACTTCATTACTTCGGTTTAAAGTAGAAACCACTTGCGCTAAAGCATCCGCTTGTGCATCGCCGTTGGTGTTATCTCCATCATCCCAGAACTCTGTATATTCTCCATTAGTTGAAATAGCTATTCGGAATGTTCTTAAAATCTGATCATCAGCATCTCTATTACCCAGATCATTTGTATCGATACGCAAGAACTCATCTTCTACCGAACAGTCGAATGTCTTTTCAACTTCAGATCGCGCTTCTCTCGTATATACAATATAAGAGGTGTTGTCTGTTTTACTTAATGGCACCGTAAAATTCATTGGACCATCAGGATACGTCACCATGGTTTGTAATCCTTGCGGAGTGACGCTAAATCGTGCTCTTACCCCTGGTTGATCAGTACTAAAACCTAGATAGGTTTTAATTTCTGGGTATAGTTCTGATAATTCTTGAGAAAGAACCGGTGCTTCTACTACTCTAAACTGCTCTAATTCTCCTTTGATATTAGGAAGGAAAACGTTCGTATTAGAGTTAGTTATTGTTGCAGAACGCATAGGAGCGTTTACAAGTTGTGCTTTAAACGCATCTAAATCTAATTGATACGTTTGATAAAATTTTTCATTAAGTGTCTTTTCGCTATTGCCATTTAAGGTAGATTTATCCGATTTCTGCCAGTAACCCTGTTGAGCAAAGACAGAAAACACAGATAAAAACATGGATAATGACAAAACAAAATGTAGCTTTGTTTTCATAAGTATTTTGTGTAGAAAATTAAAATTCCCCGAATTTAAGATTTTTTTAACAAAGCGTAATAGAATTACTAAAAAATTCAAGAATTTCCTTAAAATTTAATGCTTGACTAAGAATTTATCAAAAATTATCACCATAGGAACCTTTGACGGCGTCCATTTTGGACATCAGAAAATCCTGGGTAAGGTTGTAAAAATTGCCCAAGATAATAAATGTATCCCATCGGTTCTCACCTTATTTCCACACCCAAGAATGGTCCTAGGAAAGGACCATGATGTCAAACTTCTAAATACTATAGAAGAACGTGTTGAGCTTCTAAAAAACCAAGGTATAGAAGAAGTTATTGTTAAAGAATTTACACAAGAGTTTGCGAATTTATCTGCCAGAGATTATGTTAAATCAGTATTGGTTGATGAGCTTAATCTGTCACACATTGTCATTGGTTACGATCATCATTTTGGTAAAAACAGAACAGCCAATATTACCGATTTAAAACATTTTGCTTCTGAATTTAATTTTAAAGTCGAAGAGATTTCTGCACAAGACATTAAAGATGTTACTGTAAGTTCCACTAAAATAAGAACTGCATTACATGATGGAAATGTTGAATTAGCTAATTCATATCTGGGTTATAATTTCTTCATTTCTGGGACAGTAATTAAGGGAAAAGGCCTTGGAAGAACAATCGCATTTCCAACAGCAAACATACATATTAAAGAAACTTACAAATTAATTCCAAGGGATGGCGTTTATGTGGTGAGCTCAACGTATAATAACGAGCTTGTTTACGGAATGATGAATATTGGAACTAACCCAACGGTTGATGGTAAATCAAGATCTGTAGAAGTGCATTTTTTTGATTTTAATGAGGATTTGTATGGCAAAACCATTAGAATAGCGTTTTTAAATCGACTTAGAAGTGAGCAAAAATTTGACAGTGTCGATGCACTTAAGGCTCAACTTAAAAACGATAGGACTGCAGCCCTCGACTATATTGAAGCACTTAATGACTAACTTCTTATTTAAACATATTGACAATTCAGGTCTTATTGTTTTCAGAATAATCTTCGGGCTGTTATGTTTTTTAGAATCTGTTGGTGCCGTATTTACGGGTTGGGTACGACGCACTTTGATTGAACCAGAATTTACTTTTACATTTATTGGATTTGAATGGCTTCAACCCTTACCTGGCGATTGGATGTATGTGTATTATATCGTCATGGGAATCTTTGGATTACTCATAATGGTTGGTTATAAATACCGTTTTAGCATGTTCATGTTTGCTTCCATGTGGACAGCCACTTATTTAATGCAGAAATCATCTTACAATAACCATTATTACCTCTTATTTATTCTGAGCTATCTAATGGTATTTTTACCTGCTAATCGCTATGCTTCTGTAGATGTAAAACGAAATCCATCTTTAAAACAAATTTCCATGCCGAGCTGGTGTAAGTGGGTATTCGTTATTCAACTTTTTATACTCTACACTTATGCTTCTATTGCGAAGCTTTATCCCGATTGGTTAGATACCTCTGTTGTTGCGCTTCTTATGAAAGGTAAAGCCAACTACCCTTTAATTGGAGAACTATTGCAGCACAAGTCTATTCACTATTTCATTGCCTATGGAGGTATTATTTTTGATGGCTTAATTATTCCCTTACTACTATTTAAGCCAACTCGAAAGATTGCCTTTTTTGCCTCTATTTTCTTTCATTTATTTAATTCTATAGTCTTTCAAATTGGTATTTTTCCTTATTTATCTTTAGCATTTAGCCTATTCTTTTTTGAGCCTAAAACCATTAGAGATTTATTTCTAAAGCAAAAAACATATTACACTCAGGATGAAATTATTATTCCGACTTACAAAAACCTCTTCGTAGGGTTATTTTCAATATATTTTTTAATTCACATTGCCTTGCCCTTACGTCATCATTTTATTAAAGATAACGTCCTATGGACAGAAGAAGGTCATCGTTTGTCTTGGCGCATGATGCTACGTGCCAAAAGTGGTCGTGTAAGCTATCGTGTAATTGACCAAGCCACCAATGAACTCATTCCTATAAAACTTGACGATTATTTAACCAAGAAACAACAACGTGGAGCCAGTACAAAACCAGATGTAATTTGGCAATTTGCTCAGCATCTGAAGCAAGATTTCGAAGAAAAAGGAAAGGCTATTCAAGTTTTTGTTCGTGCTTACGTAAGCGTAAATGGTAAGCGCTCAAAACAACTTATTGATCCTAAAGTTGACCTTGCCCATGAAGAATGGCATCATTTTAAACATCACGATTGGATATTGCCTTCAAAATAGTTTTTATCTGCTCAAATTCTTTTTACTTTTGTGGCTTCTTTTTTAACGTTTGTAGGCGTTAATTCAAAAACAGAGATATGTTACAAGTTGCTTTTATTAGAGAATACAAAGAAGACGTAATTAAAGGTCTTGCTAAGCGGAACATTAACGCTGAGCAAATGGTTAATGACGCCATTACCCTAGATGAAGAACGCAGAGCACTTCAAACAGAACTAGACTCTTTAAAAGCAGAATCCAATACCTTATCCAAAGCCATAGGTAACTTATATAAATCTGGAGAAGCGCAAAAAGCCAATTTACTTAAAGAAAAAACTACGCAGCTTAAAGAAGGTGTTAAGAACTTGGAACAAGCGCTACATGAAAAGGCGGATGCGTTGACAGAACTTTTATATAAAATTCCTAATGTTCCTCATGAATCTGTGCCTGAAGGAAATTCAGATGAGGATAACCAAGAAATCTATCGAGAAGGTGAAATCCCAAAACTTCATAACGGCGCTTTACCACATTGGGAATTAGCTAAGAAATACGATATTATTGATTTTGAATTAGGTAATAAAATTACAGGTGCAGGCTTTCCAGTATATAAAGGTAAAGGTGCAAAATTACAGCGTGCCTTGATTGCCTTTTTTTTAGATAAAAATACGGCTGCAGGATATACAGAATATCAATTACCACATTTAGTAAATGAAGCCTCTGGGATTGGAACTGGCCAATTACCAGATAAAGAAGGACAGATGTATCATGTCACTGCAGATAACTTATATCTCATACCAACAGCAGAAGTTCCTGGTACTAATTTGTTCAGAAATACACTTCTAAATGAAAGTGATCTTCCAATAGGTGTTACTGGTTATACCCCTTGTTTTAGAAGAGAAGCGGGAAGTTATGGAGCCCATGTTAGAGGCCTTAATCGATTACATCAATTTGATAAAGTTGAAATAATTAGAGTTGAACATCCAGATAATTCTTATGAAGCTTTTGAAAGCATGATTACGCACGTCAAAGGTATTCTTAATGAGTTAAAATTGCCTTACAGAATATTAAAACTCTGTGGTGGTGACGTTACATTTGCCTCGGCTTTAACTTATGATTTTGAAGTATTCTCAACAGCACAAGATCGTTGGCTAGAAATTTCTTCGGTTTCTAATTTTGAAACTTTCCAAGCCAATCGTTTAAAATTACGATTTAAAAATAGTGACGGTAAAAATGAACTTTGTCACACTTTAAATGGTAGTTCATTAGCGCTACCGCGTGTTCTCGCTGGAATATTAGAGAATTGCCAAACCGAAAATGGTATTAAAATACCTGAAATTTTAGTACCATATACAGGTTTTGATATGATTTCTTAAGTCAGGTATCATTCGTATATTCTGACCTATTTGTTAAAAAATCGTGTTTTTTATCGATTTTAATTGTATTTCTTCGTTTATTTTTTCTATTTTTAAGCAATTTAACGTCCCAAAATAGAACTAACTAAATTATGAAAAATTTAAAACGCATTGTAGTACTCATTACATTGGTTGTTATGGTAAGCAAGGTTTTATTTTAGTTTTGATCTAGTAATCGTAAAAACGTAAGGAAACCACGACAAAGTAATTGAATCATATTTTTTTGACAAATAATGGTTAATAGCACATTTATTTTGCTGGTCTAAATGCCTAAACGCCTTGTTTAGGCATTTTTTTATAAAAACATTTACACTATCTAGAATTGTCATTTGTTATCTTTACAAAAATGCTTGTATGAAAAAAATTCTCCTCATAGCTTCGGTTTTAATTGGATTCTATTCTGGGTATGCTCAGAATAGTGAAGTCCTCGCCGACAGCTACTATAAAAAAGGAGAATTTAAAAAAGCACTCGTTATTTACGAGAATCTAAATCGCGAAAAACCTTATAGTTATAAATACATTTATAAACTTGTAGAAACCCATCAACAACTTGAACAATTTGATGACGCTGAACGTCTTCTTACTCAACGTTTAACCCAACGGCGAAATCCAACCTTACTGGTTGAATTAGGTTATAACTACCAATTAAAGGATAGTATTAATCAGGCTGAGCTGTTATATGAAGAAGCTATTGCCTATGTGGATGCTCAGCCAAATTACATTTATAGCATAGCCAAAAAGTTTGAAGACCATTCGTTACTAGATCAAGCCATTCGTGTTTATGATAAAGGTAAAATTCTAACTCCAGATAAAAATTATAATATTCAATTGGCAAGAATTTATGGAGATCAAGGAGACATTGAGAAAATGTTTGAAAATTATATCGAGTATGTGGCGTTTAGACCTAATTATCTCAACAATATTAAGCGTGCCGTTAGTGATTTTATTTCTGAAAATAAATCAAACGAAAACAACACCTATCTTAGGCGCTTATTATTAATTAAAATTCAGCAAGAACCAAGTGCATATTGGTATGATTTGTTAAGTTGGCTGTATGTTCAAGAAAAAGCCTATAACAAATCTTTCATTCAAGAAAAAGCACTTTACAAAAGAAATCCTGAAAGTTTAGACCGGATCATTGAGCTTGCCATAACGGCTCTAAATGATAACGATGATGAAACGTCTAAATCCATTTTTAATTACATCTTAGAAACCACTCAAGATGCAAGTACGGCATTAACATCACATCAATATATTCTTGAAATTGACACCAAAAACTCGGATTCTGAAAAAGAACTAAACAGAATTAATAACGCCTATCTGAACTTGTTTGAAAGTTATGGTAAATCAGAGCTCACCTTACCATTACAATTGTCTTATGGTGAGTTCTTGGCTTTCCATAAAAAGGATACTGACAGTGCTACTGCATTCTTAAGACAAAGTATGAGGCTTAACATTTCTGAGTTCCAAGAAGCTAAAGTAAAATTATTACTAGCCGATATATTAGTGCTTCAAGAACGTTTTAATGAAGCTTTAATTTTTTATTCTCAAATTCAATTAAGTCTAAAAAATAGTACTATTTCACAAGAGGCACGTTATAAAGTAGCAAAGACCAGCTATTACAAAGGAGATTTTGACTGGGCAGAATCACAGCTTAAAATTTTAAAATCATCGACCTCACAGCTCATTGCCAATGATGCACTGGATTTAAAATTGTTGATTTCAGACAACAAATTTGAGGATAGCTTACAAACAGCACTTACGTATTATGCTAAAGCGGATTTGCTTGCTTTTCAAAATAAAACTGATAGTGCTATTACCTTACTAGATAAAATATTAGACGAACACAAAGGAGAAAGCATTACCGATCAAGCCTTGTTTCAGCAAGCGAAACTGTTTGAAAGAAAAAAATTATACAACAAGGCAGAAGCTAATTACCTAAAAATTATTTCGGATTGGAAGGAGGATATTCTTGCAGACGATGCGCACTATCATTTGGCAGAATTGTACAACACCCATTTAGCAAAACCTGAAGAGGCTAAACATCTCTATGAAAAAATCATTTTTGAGTTTGAAGACAGTATTTATTTTATAGAGGCACGTAAAAAGTTCCGAATGTTAAGGGGTGATAGTATTAACTAGTAGCTAATATGTATTTTTGCATCATTGAAATTAATTTACAATGATCATTTATAACGTTACGGTCAATATAGACGATTCTGTTCATGATGAATGGCTTACATGGATTAAAAATCACATCCCACAAGTCTTAGCCACAGGAAAATTCGTTGATGCCAAGCTTACTAAAGTTTTAGTTAAGGAAGAGATGGGTGGTACTACCTACTCAATACAATACAAAGCGCACTCCAGAGAAGCTTTAGACGCGTATTATGCAGAAGATGCCGAACGTCTAAGAGGTGATGGATTAAAACGCTTTGCCGATAAAATGCTGGCTTTTAGAACAGAATTGGAAGTCATTGATGAGTATGCTGTTAATTTTAATTAGGAATAAGCATGGAGCATAATAACCGTATTTATAAACATCGCATTAAGATTAGAAGCATAGGCTTATTATTACTTCTAAGTGGTATTATATTAGCGTATTTCTATTATGGCATAGAACCGCAAGAAACCATTGGAGGGTTTCTCTGTGGTCTTGGCTTAAGCGTACTATTAATTAGTGTTGCAATAAAAAAATCTAATTAAAGCGTGTCAAATCAGAACCAAGTTAGAGCCAAAAAACACTTAGGACAACACTTCCTGAGAGACGAAAATATTGCTCAAAAAATTGCAGACACCCTGTCTCTTGACGGCTATAAAGATGTCTTAGAAATTGGCCCAGGCATGGGAGTGTTGACTAAATACTTACTAAAAAAAGAAATCACCACGCATGTTATTGAAATTGATACAGAATCGGTTGAATACCTCAAAAACAATTACCTTAATTTAGCTAGTAGAATTTATGAAAAGGATTTTTTAAAATATGATCTCATTGAGATTTTTAAAACAAAGCCTTTTGCTATAATTGGTAATTTCCCGTATAACATATCGTCACAAATCGTTTTTAAAACTTTAGAAATGAGAGATCAAATTCCTGAATTTTCTGGGATGTTTCAAAAGGAAGTTGCGCAACGTATTTGTTCTAAAGAAGGTTCTAAAGTGTATGGTATTCTATCTGTACTAACTCAAGCCTTTTACGATGCAAACTATCTATTTACAGTACCGCCATCGGTATTTAATCCACCACCAAAAGTAGATTCGGGTGTATTACTACTTAAAAGAAAACCCAACTATAGCTTAGCATGTGATGAAGTGTTATTCTTTAAGGTGGTTAAAACAGCGTTTCAGCAGCGACGAAAAACGCTCCGTAATAGTTTAAAAACTTTTAATCTATCTAATAATTTAAAAGCAAATACTATCTTTGGGCAGCGACCAGAGCAATTAACTGTAACTCAATTTATTGAATTAACAAGCTTAATGGAACAAGACAAAAAATAAATTTTGTTAACACCTTTGGTTGCTATACATCAAACAACCGTCGCGTGGAAGAACTTCAAGATAATATACAATTTCAGTTAACCGATAAGCTAATTGAAAAGGTTGAAGTCCTTGTCGAAGACCAAAACGACAACGAACTTAAAGACCTTTTAAATGAGTATCATTACGCGGATATTGCCGATATTCTTGATGAACTAGACCTAGACGATGCCATTTACGTTATTAAACTATTAGATTCTGAGACCACATCGGACATCTTAATGGAGCTCGATGAAGATAATCGTGAAAAGGTACTTCAGAACTTATCGGTTAAAGAAATTGCTGAAGAGGTTGAGGAATTAGATACGGATGATGCTGCAGATATCATTGCAGAATTACCAGAAGAGCGTCAAGAGGCGGTTATCTCCCAAATTGAAGATGAAGAGCATAAAGCCGAAATTAAAGAGCTACTGACTTATGACGAAGATACAGCTGGTGGTTTGATGGCAAAAGAATTGGTTAAGGTTTATGCTACATGGACTGTTGCTGGATGCTTAAGACGTATAAGAGGGCAAGCCAAAGATGTTACGCGAGTACATTCTATTTATGTCGTTGACAAGCAAGAAAAACTCATAGGTCGTTTATCACTTAAAGATTTAATCATTTCCAAAAGTGATCAAAAAATAGCAGATATCGCGAAAGAAAATGTTGACTATGTCAATGTTAAAGATGATGCGGAAGATGTGGCTAAAGTCATGGCAAAATACGATTTGGAAGCCATCCCTGTAGTTGATGAAGACCAAACCCTCCTTGGTAGAATCACCATTGATGACATTGTTGATGTATTGAAAGAAGAGGCCGATAAAGATTATCAATTAGCTGCAGGTATTACTCAAGATGTAGATTCTGACGATAGTATAATTGAACTCACAAGGGCGCGCTTACCTTGGTTATTCTTAGGTCTCCTTGGGGGTGTTGGAGCTTACATTATCATTGAGAATTTTGAAAATGGTCTGCCTGAAGAATTTAAAGTACTTTTCTTATTCGCGCCATTAATTGCTGCTATGGCAGGAAATGTCGGTGTGCAATCTAGTGCTATTATTGTGCAAGGTTTAGCTAATGACGATGTTAAGGGCAGTATTAATAATAGACTTATTAAAGAAATGCTTTTAGCCACACTTAATGGTGTGATACTAGCAATATTCTTATTCTTGTTTTTGTGGCTTTGGACCGAAAAATTTGAATTATCATTGGCCATCTCTGTATCACTCATTGCCGTAATTATTGTAGCTGGTCTCGTAGGTACGTTTATCCCGCTTTTTTTAGACAAACGCGGTATTGATCCTGCCATTGCCACTGGTCCATTTATTACTACAAGTAATGATATTTTTGGTATAGTCATTTATTTACTCATCGCTAAACTAATTCTCGGGATTTAATTAATTGCTTTTGTAACTTTAGTGCATGAAAGCAATCAATATTAAGGATAAGCACTCCTTATTCTCCAAACAATGGCATCCACATCGTATTGCCACAGTAGATGATATGCAAGTGATACTTGCAAAAATAAAAGGCGAATTTGTGTGGCATAGTCATGAAGATGAAGACGAACTTTTTCAAGTGATAAAAGGCACCTTATACATGCAGTTTAGAGACCGTACAGAAATCGTTAAAGAAGGTGAGTTAATTGTGGTGCCAAAAGGTGTAGAACACAATCCATGCACTAAAAATGATGAAGAAGTGCATCTTTTACTGTTCGAAAAACTGGATACCGCACACACCGGAGATGTTAAACATGAACGTACGCAATCCGAATATCCTTGGATATGAAAATACTACACATAGATAGTAATCATAAGCTCTTATTAAATCAACTCAATGATTTAGGCTTTACTAATCACCAAGATTATACAGCTTCCAAACAAGAGATTGAAACCAAGATTTCAGATTATGATGGAATCATTATAAGAAGTCGATTTGCTATTGATCCACAGTTTTTGGACGCTGCAAAACAGCTAAAATTTATTGGTCGTGTTGGTGCAGGATTAGAGAATATTGATTGTGATTATGCTGAAAAAAAAGGAGTGTATTTAATTTCAGCTCCAGAAGGTAACCGCAATGCTGTTGGCGAGCATAGCTTAGGTATGCTACTATCACTATTCAACAAACTCAACAAAGCAGACAATGAGGTACGCCAAGGAAAATGGCTACGCGAGGCCAATCGCGGCTTAGAACTGGACGGTAAAACTGTTGGTCTCATCGGTTATGGAAATATGGGAAAGGCCTTTGCAAAAAAACTACGAGGATTTGAGGTTGAAGTATTGTGTTATGATATTAAAGCTCATGTCGGAAATGAAAACTGTAAGCAAGTATCTTTGGAAGTACTCCAAGACAAGTCAGATGTTTTAAGCTTACACACACCACAAACAGATTTAACCATAAACATGGTAAACTCAGAATTCATAAATAACTTTAGAAAACCATTTTGGCTTATCAATACGGCACGAGGTAAAAGCGTTGTGACTGAGGACTTAGTGAGTGCCTTAAAGTCTGGTAAGATTTTAGGTGCTGGCCTCGATGTATTAGAATATGAAAAAGCATCATTTGAATCGCTTTTTAATTCTGGCTTACCTGAAGCCTTCGAATACCTTACCAATGCAAATAATGTTTTGTTGACTCCGCATGTAGCCGGTTGGACTGTTGAGAGTAAAGAAAAATTAGCCCAAACTATTGTGGATAAAATCAAGGCAAAATTTTGTCCAATTTAAGTTATTAAGAAAACTATTCTCGTTTTTGGATTGCGCATCCTTGCATTACTTCTGTTAGTTCAATTTTATAAATACACTGTTATTTCTGGTGATTTAAAAGGTGAGTTGATGGTTACCATAATAGCATCGCTATCGTATTTTTCTTTGTTGGTATTTATATCAATAAAAAAGGGTTAGACATAAGTAATTGTGAGTATGAAGTTTGGCAAAGATTTCAGAAGGCTTATCTCATAAAGAAATTACAGACAGTTTGTTTGGATATGAGAGAATGACAGCAACAAAACTGAACTTTGCCAGTATGTAGGTCAATCCTTTAAATAACACTGTAACTTATTTTAAGTTTCTTCTACATATAAATAGAACTTTAATGCAACACTATGATGGAAGAAAACAAAAACTCTGAAGAGGATCTAAACCAAACTTTAGAGCAATCTAAAGAGCAAGCAGATAGTATTACAGACAAAGCGGAAGCACTTAAAAACAACGCTTCAGAAGCAATGGAAGCTGCCAAAATAAAAGCTAATGAATTGGCAAACGAAGCCAAGGAAGTGTTTGATAATGTAAAAGAAAAGACCACAGAATTTATTAATGAGGACGCCAAAGAAATGTACGCCAATGCTAAGCAAAACGTCAGGGAGCTTTCTGGTGAAGCCAGTGAGAAACTTGATGAGGTAAAAGAGGTTGCCAAAGAAACGTATGAGGACGCTAAGATAAAAGCGAAAGAATTTGCTAATGAGGCTAGTGAAAAATTAAGTGAATTTGCCGATACTGCAGAAAATAAATTAGATGTATTTGCTGAAGATGCAAAGGAATCACTATCAAAAGCCAAGGAAAATACCAAAGGATTATTGAATAAATTTTTTGGTAAGACATAATTGCATTTTTATTAACTTTATGTTCTAACTAAAAATCAAATAAAATATGTCTGACGATAAAAAAAGTTTAGGAGAAGACTTAGACGATATGATCGGCGATGCTAAGGATAGCGCTAAAAGAGCTGGTGAAAAAATAAGTCAAAAAACAGGTGAATTAGCCGATGAAGCTAAAGAGTTTGCTAGAGATGCCAAAGAAAAGGCCTCGGAATTCGCAGATGACGCTAAAGAGGTTTTAAGTGAAGGAAAAAATGTAGCAATTATTGCTCATATTACTATCATTGGTTGGATTATTGCCGTAATTATGAATGGTAGCAATAAAACAGAACTAGGTTCTTTTTATATTAGACAAATGCTAGGTATTGTCTTAGTTGGTGTTGTCTGTGGTTTAATACCAGTTATTAATTTAATCGCCTGGATTTTGCCAGTTGTCATGTGGATTATGAGTTTAATTGGTGCTTTAAGTGGTAAGAAAAAACCAGTATTCTTACTTGGTAATCAATTCCAAGATTGGTTTAAAGGACTTTAAAACATCTCATTTTAAAATGATTAACCCAGAACTCGTTTTCTGGGTTTTTTAGTTTATTCTAATCCATAATCCAATGGCAAAGCATCACCAACCCTTTGATTTCCCATGGCCCCACTGAAGAATATTCCTTTTATTGGCGTGTAGTTTCCATAACGGTCTACATAAAATTCTTTAACATCAATAAACATTTCAGACTGCGCATTATTGTCAAATAGAATAGACACCTTTGTATTTAGTTTTACACTTTTAAAATCTTGATTATCTTTTAAGTCTAGAACTGTAAATGCCTCATAGGCATTAATTCTAAATCCTTTCTTAAACACCCAATAGCCTTCTTGGTCCAAGCGTTTATCAAAAAGTGAACGCATAAAATGTTGCACCGACCCTTTGTAAGCCTTCTCACGATTCTTAATAGCAAATTTGCGATGAGATTTCTTTAGGTTTTTATAAAAGGAAGTACCTATATAGGTTGCCGTATTGGTTAGAAATTCTCTAGTTCTAATATTTACATAGCTAAAGTTAATCTCAAAATCTATGATGTCATAAGAGATCTGATATTGTAAGTCATTATTTTCAACGACAATTGGTACAGATGCACTTGCATATAAGCTTTTACTTTGCCGATCATATTTAAGGATAAGAGCATCTTCATTTAATATTTTACAGGATTTGCCAAATTTTGAGGTCCCCAAAAATTCCCTTCTGAATAAATTTAATTTCTGTCTGCGACTTAAACCATCAGCATTATCAACATGTACAGCATCAAGCAAAACCGATACAGGTTCTAACGCAACAGTGATATTTTTTTTACTTCTGTAATCAGTTATAATTACACGATCATAACCTAGATAAGAAATGACTAATGGTGATCGAATAGCATCTGTATAATCTATTGAAAAATCACCATTGCTATTAGTTGTTGTTCCTACTGTTGTATTATCAAAATACACGGAAACGGTCTCTAAAGGCTGTTGAGTCTCCTTATCAATAATTTTTCCAGTGAGCGTTTGAGACAAACAGAAAAAAGGAAGAAGAAATGCTAGAATACAAATCCTATTTATCATGGTTATCCATGAATTTGCGTTCTAATTCTGCCTGGAATTCTTCCATAACTGGCCTAACTGTGCTTTCTGGAAGATCGGCAATTTTAATATACATTAAACCGTCGACTGCATTATTAAATAATGGATCTACATTAAATGCGACCAATTTGGCATTTTGTTTAATGTACTTTTTAAGGAGCACAGGTAAGCGTAAAGCTCCTGGTTCTACCTCATCAATAATTTTATCAAATTTATTTAAATCGGCCTCAGTGGCATCAAAAACAAAGTCTTTATCGGCATCCTTAAGTTTTACCTTGAATTCTTTTTTCGGATGCACGTATTGTGCTACATAAGGATCGTAGTAATGAGACTTCATAAACTCAATCATTAAACTCTTAGAAAAGTTTGAAAATTGATTACTTATACTCACACCACCAATCAAATATTTATGCTCAGGATGGCGTAAAGTTGTGTGTACAATGCCTTTCCACAAAAGGAATAATGGCATTGGTTTTTGTTGGTATTCTTTAATAATGAAGGCACGTCCCATTTCAATAGACTCACTCATCATTTTATAAAGCTCAGTCTCAAAACGAAATAGATCTTGTAAATAAAAACCGTCGATACCAAAACGCTCAAAAATCTGGGACCCTAAGCCCATTCTGTAGGCACCAGCAACAACTTGTTTTTCATTATCCCAAAGAAACATGTGGTGGTAATAGGTGTCGAAGGTATCTAAATCAATTGCTTCATTAGTTCCCTCACCTACTTCTCTAAATGTAATTTCTCTCAGGCGCCCAACTTCCCTCAATATATTAGGCATGTCCTCGGCTAAGACCAAAAATACCTCGTAATTTTTACTTATGAGTAAACGACAGTCCTTTTGTCTTAGATTTTCAACTTCTTTCACCATCACCTCCGTGTCGATTGGTGTAACGATGCGTTTTGGTGGCTTTGGAACTTTTAATTGCGATTGAATATTGTCCAATATCTTTGGCTTGTCCTCAAAAGTTTTAGACAACATATAAGTTTTTCGTCTCAAGAAATCTGAAAAATCAGGAAGCGTTTCATGCTCTTTTTGGTCTTTTACAGAAATTGGCTTACCAATTCTTACTTTAATAATTCTGCGTTTCTGCGTTAGTAATTCAGATGGTAATTTGGCCGTTCTTAAAGTGTCGCTTAACTTAGATAGCCTGTAAAACAATCGGCTATTTTTTGCATGGAAATAAATAGGCACAACAGGAACCTCGGCCTTCTTGATAAGCTTCATTGCAGCTTCTTCCCAAGGCTTATCAACCACTAATTTTCCATCTCTATAAGTTGATACTTCTCCAGCCGGAAATACTCCAAGCGGATGGCCATCTCTTAAATGCATAATAGCATTTTTAAACCCTGTTATACTACTTTTTACATCCTTTCGGTCTTCAAAAGGATTTACTGGCATAATATAAGGTTTCAATGGTTCTATTCTGTGTAACAAGAAGTTTGCAATGATTTTAAAGTCTTCGCGTTGCTCTAACATTAACTTTAAAAGCAGAATCCCATCAATACCGCCGAGTGGATGATTTGAGATTGTTATATAAGCTCCATCTTTAGGTAAACGCTTTAAGTCTTCCTCTGGAATTTCGAACTTGATTTGAAAATCATCCAATAGAGCATTTAAAAAATGAAGTTCAGATAAATGCTTATTGCGCTTGTAGATTTTATTAATGGTTGAAATCTTTAAAACCTTCATCAAGACCCAACCACAAAACGTTCCAAGAAATCCATATTTATCTGCATGAATTACTTTTGCAACTTCCCTAGCTGTGACCAATCCAGTATCAGACGATTTACCCATGAAACAAATGTAATAAATGTTATTTAGTTACAATTTGAACTGTTCCTTGCGTTAATTGCTTTAATAAAACAGTTTTATCT
Organism: Winogradskyella sp.; assembly: GCF_013213975.1. GTDB lineage: Bacteria > Bacteroidota > Bacteroidia > Flavobacteriales > Flavobacteriaceae > Winogradskyella. Next base: position 25,618 of record NZ_JABSST010000012.1, on the reverse strand, counting down.
TTTTCTAGTTCCTTGATAGCAATATCATTATAATGTCTAATGGTATATAGACTCACATTATCGTGGCATGTTACATTAAACTTTGCCTTTAAATGCTGAAGTAACTTATCGCGATTGTCATATATATTATCAACACATACAGAAAAACTAATTGCTGAGTTTTGTATAACATCTACCTTCATTTTATACAAATGCAGCAGACTAAATATTTCACTTATATTTTCTTCAACGATATAAGAAAAATCAAGTGATGATAAAGAAATTAAAATCTGATTCTTCTTAACAATAAAACATGGCACATGTGGTTCTATAGCCTTTCCTTTACTTACGCAAGTACCATCTGCTTTTGGATTAAGAAATGACTTTACAAACAGTGGTATCTCTTTTTGCTGCAGTGGCTGAAGTGTTTTTGGGTGAATAACAGAAGCACCATAAAAAGCAAGTTCTATAGCTTCTCTATAAGATATTTGGTGCAGTAATTGAGCATTTTCAAAATAACGTGGATCTGCATTTAATACGCCAGGTACATCTTTCCAAATGGTAACACTATTGGCATTTAGGCAATAAGCAAAAATTGCAGCAGTATAATCACTACCCTCTCTTCCTAACGTGGTTGTGAAATTATTAGCATCACTACCAAGAAATCCTTGTGTTATATTTAAAACTGAAGTGTTTACCTTAGAAACAATATTTTCCTGAGTTTGTTCCCAATCGACATTGGCGCGTCTGTAATAATTATCTGTTTTAATAAACTCTCTTACATCCAACCAACGATTTTCTAATCCAATTTCATTTAAGTAATGACTCATAATAGTGGTAGAAATCAACTCACCAAAACCAATGGTCTGATCATACACGTAATTGTAATCAGGAGACTTGTTACTTTTAAAGAACAGTGACATCTCATCAAACAGGGTTTTAACTGCCTCAAAAACTAAATGACGTTCGTTCTCAAATAAGTCTAAAAGAATCTCATTATGATACTTAATGACTTCGTGAATAGAACTTTGTAATTCGTCTTTATGTTCAAAATAATTCTTAATAACAAGTTCCATAGCATTTGTTGTTTTACCCATTGCAGAGATTACAACCAATGTGTTTTCATGGCCTATGGCTTTTAAAACCGAAGCCAAATTCTTTACTCCATTAGCATCCTTAACCGATGCACCTCCAAATTTAAAAACGCGCATTATATGTTTTTTAAATAATTTTTAATTCCATTTTCATCCAGTTGAACCACATCCCAGTCGCGCATAACATTGGCGCCTTTGCTTTCATAAAACTTAATAGCAGGTTCATTCCAATCCAATACTTCCCAGCTAATGCGCTTCACACCTAGACCTTTACCATAACGCACAACAGCATCCAATAGTTTAGTTCCTAGACCTAATCCTCTACATACCTCACTAACAATAAGATCTTCTAGATGTAAAACAGTGCCCTTCCAAGTAGAATATCTTGGGTATACTAATGCCATACCTTCCACTTTACCATTAACCTCGATCACGAAACAAGTGAATTTTGGATGCTCACCAAAACCGTCAGATTCTAAGAGTTCTAAAGTCACCTCAACAGCATCTGGCTCCTTTTCAAAAATGGCCAATTCATTGATGAGTTCTAATACTCTTGGCATATCTTTTATAGTGGCTAATCTTGGCTGGTACATATGATTTAAAAAAAGAACTCAAATATACTCCAAACTCAATTGACAAAACAATTTATTTACACTACGAAAACGTTATAGTTTGTTAAAAAATGCGATATTTGTCGCATCTAAACAATATAAAACTTCATGTCGCAACGCAATCAAACTCTTGGTGAGTTTATCATTGAAAACCAATCATCATTTAAATATACTTCTGGCGAACTTTCAAGACTTATTAATTCGATTCGATTAGCAGCTAAAGTTGTTAATCACGAAGTAAATAAAGCTGGACTTGTGGATATTATTGGTGCAGCAGGTGACACCAATATCCAAGGTGAGGATCAACAGAAGTTAGATGTTTATGCTAATGATAAGTTTATCCAAACCATGACCAACAGAAATATTGTTTGTGGTATTGCGAGTGAGGAAGAGGATGATTTTATTACCATTAACAGTCAAGATGAAAATCATCAAAACAAGTATGTGGTCTTAATTGATCCCCTAGATGGCTCTTCTAATATCGATGTCAATGTTTCTGTTGGAACAATCTTTTCAGTTTACAGACGAGTTACCCCAGTAGGAACACCAGTACAGCTCGAAGATTTTTTACAAAAAGGTAATCAACAAGTCGCTGCTGGTTACATAATTTATGGTACTTCTACCATGTTGGTGTATACCACAGGTGATGGAGTTAACGGTTTTACCTTAAACCCTGCAATTGGCACCTTCTACTTATCGCATCCAAACATGCAATTCCCAGAAGATGGTAGAATCTATTCTGTAAATGAAGGGAATTATATTCATTTTCCTCAAGGCATAAAAAACTACATTAAGTATTGCCAGAAAGAAGAGGGCGACCGTCCGTACACCTCAAGGTATATTGGCTCTTTAGTATCTGATTTTCATAGAAATATGATAAAAGGTGGCATCTATATGTACCCCAAAAGTTCTAAAGCCAGTAATGGAAAATTACGATTGTTATACGAATGTAATCCCATGGCATATCTTGCAGAACAGGCCAATGGTAAAGCCAGTGATGGGTTTAATCGTATAATGGATATAGAACCAACTGAACTACATCAACGCGTGCCTTTTATTTGTGGAAGCAAAAATATGGTGGAAAAAGCAGAAGATTTTATGCTAAAAGCATAAAAAAAGCGAACAATAAAGTTCGCTTTTCTCTATTAATACGAATCGTATTATTGATTCATTTTTTTCATCTTTTCTATAAACTCATCTTCATCAGCTCCATAATAGACTAAACTTAATGCTTTATCGGCAATGTATTTTACATTTTCATGATTAAAGCCAAGACCTACACATAGTTTTTCTACAAGGGACACTTGATTTGGGCCTTCAATATCATCAGCTCTTACCATTCTTGCTAAATCGTAAAGACGTTCTAAACGCGCATCGTAAGAGGTTGGAGGATTAATCGCATGGCTCGTATAGTCTTTAAGAATTGCTTTATATTCGGCTGCATCTATATCCAATTTTGTTGCTAAACGATCTAAGAATGCTTGCTCATCATCATTAATAACCCCATCACTCATAGCCACTCTTACTATCGATGCAAAATGACCTCTATTACGTTTTAAAAATCCGCTTTCAAAAAAATCTGAAGTTGACATAAATATTGTTTTTTTAAGTGCTGCAAATATAATTCTATTAATACTTATTTCAACAATTAAACATTCAAAATTATATATTTGCACCTCAAAATATTGGAACTTGAGTAAAGCATCCATCTCTCAGTCATTTTCACAGACTTTGCAACTGCAAAATCTGCAGATTGCTATTGCCAAAACCGAAACTAAAACCCATCTCAAAGGTCTTGTAGGGTCGTCATTTTCAATCGTTGTTGCCGAAGCATTTAAAACAGCAGAAAAACCATTTCTTCTTGTATTTGATGATAAAGAAGAAGCGGCTTATTACCTGAATGATTTAGAACAACTCATTAATGATAAGGACGTTTTATTCTACCCTGGAAGCTATAGAAGACCTTATCAAATAGAGGAAACCAATAACGCGAATGTTCTACTTAGAGCAGAGGTTTTAAATAGAATTAACTCTCGTAAAAAACCAGCTGTAATAGTCACTTATCCAGATGCACTATTTGAAAAAGTGGTGACTAAACGCGAACTGGAACGTAATACTTTAAAAATCTCTGTTGGTAACGAGCTAAGTATCGACTTTGTGAATGAGGTCTTATTTGAGTACAAGTTTAAACGTGTTGATTTTGTTACAGAACCAGGCGAATTCTCTGTGAGAGGTGGAATTATTGATGTCTTTTCATTCTCACATGATGAGCCTTATCGTATTGAATTTTTTGGTGATGACGTAGATAGTATTAGAACCTTTGATGTAGAAACACAATTATCTACAGAGCGTATAAAGAAGGTGAGTATTATTCCTAATGTGGCCAATAAAACCATAGCCGAAAAGCGTGAGAGTTTTTTAAAGTATATCTCTAATAAAACCGTGGTTTTTAGTAAAAATGCTTCGCTCATATTTTCAAAGATTGATGAATTTTTCATCAAAGCAGAAGCGGCATTTAAAAATCTTTCTACAGAATTGAAACACGAGTCTCCAAACGCGTTGTTTTGTAATTCAGAATTACTCAAGCGTCAGTTTTTAGAATACAATCTAGTAGAATTCGGATCAACAGCAGTTTTAAGTCAAAACAGCATTGACTATAATACCAAACCGCAGCCTTCCTTTAATAAGCAATTCAACTTGCTCATCGAGGACCTTAATGAAAATCATAGCAATGGCATTAGCAACTATATTGCTTGTGTCAGTGAGCAACAAGCCAAACGTTTTCATGATATTTTTGAAGACCATGAGGCTACTGTAAACTATAAAACCGTTGTACTTTCTCTATACCAAGGGTTTATTGATGCAGAACATAACATTGCCGTTTACACAGACCATCAAATATTTGATCGTTATCATAAATTTCATTTAAAGAATGGCTATGCTAAAAAGCAAGCCATAACACTTAAAGAACTCACCAATCTAGAAATTGGAGATTATGTTACTCACATCGATCATGGAATCGGTAAGTTTGGAGGACTGCAAAAAATTGATGTCGAAGGTAAAAAGCAGGAAGCCATAAAATTGGTCTATGGAGAACGCGATGTGCTGTATCTAAGCATTCACGCTTTACATAAGATTACCAAGTTTAATGGTAAGGATGGTAAGCCTCCAAAAATCTACAAATTAGGAAGCAAAGCCTGGAAAACGCTAAAGCAAAAGACAAAATCTCGTGTCAAAGAAATAGCGTTTAACCTTATAAAGCTATATGCCAAGCGTAAATTAAAAAAGGGCTTTCAATACGCACCAGACAGCTACATGCAACACGAGCTTGAAGCCTCTTTTATTTATGAAGATACGCCAGATCAGATGGCATCCACAGCCGATATTAAGGCTGATATGGAAAGTGAGCGGCCAATGGATCGTTTGGTTTGTGGTGATGTAGGATTTGGTAAAACAGAAGTGGCCATTAGAGCGGCATTTAAAGCTGTAGACAACGGGAAGCAAGTTGCAGTGTTAGTACCAACTACCATCTTGGCCTATCAACACTATCGCACCTTTCAAAAGCGCTTAAAGGACTTTCCGGTTACTATTGATTATGTCAACCGTTTTAGAACGGCTAAAGAGAAGCGGCTAACACTAGAAGGTTTAGAAAAAGGCAGTGTAGATATCATCATTGGAACTCATCAATTAGCAAATAAAAATATAAAGTTTAAAGATTTAGGCTTACTCATTGTTGATGAGGAACAAAAATTTGGTGTGGCCGTCAAAGAGAAACTAAAAACCATTAAGGAAAATGTTGATGTATTAACCTTAACTGCAACTCCAATACCCAGAACATTGCAATTTAGTTTAATGGCCGCAAGAGATTTATCCGTCATTAATACTCCTCCACCAAACCGATATCCAATAGAGAGTCATGTGATTCGTTTTAGTGAAACTACGATTAGAGATGCCGTTAGCTATGAAATTGAACGTGGTGGACAAGTCTTTTTTGTTCATAACCGTATTGAAAATATTAAGGAAGTGGCTGGTATGATTCAACGTTTGGTGCCAGATGCTAAAATTGCCATTGGTCATGGGCAACTCGATGGTAAAAAACTAGAACAGTTAATGCTCGCTTTCATGAATGGTGAATTTGATGTCTTAGTGAGTACAACCATTATTGAAAGTGGTTTGGATGTGCCGAATGCCAACACCATTTTTATTAATAATGCCAATAATTTTGGACTTAGTGATTTACACCAAATGCGCGGTCGTGTTGGTCGTAGCAACAAAAAAGCCTTCTGTTATTTTATTACACCAGAGTATTCTGCTATGACCACAGATGCCAGAAAACGTATTCAAGCTTTAGAGCAATTTACCGAGCTAGGAAGTGGTTTTAATATTGCCATGAAGGATTTAGAAATTCGTGGTGCTGGAGATTTATTAGGAGGAGAACAAAGTGGATTTATTAATGACATTGGTTTTGATACTTACCAGAAAATCTTAAATGAAGCTATTGAAGAACTTAAAGAGGCAGAATTTGCCGACTTGTACAAAGACGATGGTAAACCAAAACAGTATGTCAAAGATATTACCATAGACACTGATTTTGAATTGCTTTTCCCTGATGACTATGTCAATAACATTACCGAACGTCTTAATCTTTATACCAAATTAAATGGTATAAAGACCGAAGAAGAACTCGATAAATTTGAGTCTGAAATTGTTGATCGCTTTGGAGAATTACCAACTCAGGTTATTGATCTTTTTGACAGTGTGAGATTAAAATGGATAGCCATAGAAATGGGTATCGAAAAAATCATCATGAAGAAAGGGAAACTCATTGGTTACTTTATTCAAGATCAGCAAAGCAAATTTTACCAAAGTCCTGCATTTACCAAGGTATTGCAATTTGTACAACGGAATTCTGATAAATGTAAAATGAAAGAAAAGCAGACGCGAAATGGCTTACGTCTTCTTATCACTTTTGAACACATGACCTCTACGAAACAGGCACTCAAAGCACTTTCTAAAGTCAATGAGCAATAAGAGTCATCTTAATCATTTATTGTGGCTTACGGTGGCCACCATTTTTATCAGCACCTCTGGAGCTCTAGGGAGATATATAGACATGCCAACACCTGTTATAATTTGGTGGCGTTCTACATTAGCTGCTGTCTTCTTGCTGCTTTTTTGCTATTACAAAGGCATCAATCTTAAAATAGAAAACAACAAAGATTGCTGGACTTTTGTATTGGCTTCTATTTTTATGGGAGCACATTGGATCACCTATTTCTATGCACTTAAATTATCTAATGTGGCCTTAGGCATGTTATCCTTATTTACATTTCCAGTTCTTATTGCTTTGTTAGAACCTTTATTTACTAAGGTGAAATTTGATCCAATTCATATTGTACTTGGCATTATTGTACTCATTGGAATATATATCCTGGCACCTGATTTTGATTTACAAAGTAGTCAATTGCAAGGCATACTTTTAGGATTATTATCCGCTCTCTGTTATGCACTGCGAATTTTAATTCTCAAAAATAAGGTGGTAAAATACAATGGTACCATGCTTATGTTTTATCAGGTTGTGATACTAACCATACTTCTAGTGCCAGCATTATTCCTGATGGACACTGAAAATATTAAAACACAATATCCTTATGTGCTGTTATTAGCCTTATTAACTACAGCTATTGGACACACTTTATTTATAAATAGTTTGAAATATTTCAAGGCAAGTACCGCAAGTATCATTGGAAGCAGTCAACCTATTTTTGGGATTATTATTGCCTATTTTTTCTTGAACGAAATACCAACTATACATACATTTGCTGGAGGAGCTTTAATACTCTCTACTGTGGTGATTGAAAGTATTAGATCAAAAAACAAATAATGGCTTGATTATTGAAGCGACTACTGCGTTAAAAACTTAAAGATGAAACGACTCATTCTCCTTTTATTACTCCTACCACTAATGGCTTTTGGACAAAGTGTTAAGGGTACTTTTTCTCCGGCCGAAGATTTTTCATATGCCTTTTTGTATCAAGCCACTCCAGAAGGTGCTAACTATATAAATCGTGGACAACTAGACAATGAAGGCAACTTTGAAATTCCATTAGATTCTACAGTAGCTCCTGGAATTTATAAGATTGTTTATGCCATTCCACCAGAAGAAAACAACTTTGATTTTATCTATGATGGTAAGGAGACTGTAGCCTTTAATTTTAGTTATGAAAAAGGAGTCGAGTTTACAGAATCTGAAGAAAATAAACTTTGGAGTTCTTACCTCAACAGTATGGAGATGGTTAACCAAACCATTAATAATTATTACTCAAAGGGAGGCACAGATAAAACAGGTTTTAATTCTATTTTTAAGGTGGCAAAAGACACACAATTGGCTTACGAGACCTCAGCAAATGGTAAACTTGTTTCAGGATTTATAACGGCCAACAGACCTTATATTCCAAAAGAATACGAAGATCTTAAGACCTATTCCAATAATTTAAATAACAGCTTTTTATCTCAAGTAGATTTTAGTAATTACTTGCTACAGAGCTCATCGTTTTTAGTGGATCGTGTAACAGGTTATGTGTTTGATATGATAGCAAATCCAAGCGATTCTTCTTATAAAAAACAAGTGGACGGAGTTGCTAAAGCCATAAGCGATAAGAACCTTGAAATAAAGACTAATTTATTAGAAATATTATGGCAACGCTTTGTGACATTAGAAAACCATGAGCTCGCTAATTACATCACGGATACTTATTTATTAGAATTAGCTAACAGATCTGATAACAAGGTGTTGGCTGAAATGCTGACTTCTTACAAAAACACATCGATTGGTACAAAGGCACCAAACTTTGAAATTGTTTCAAGTGATCGTACAACGAGTTTATATGATTTGGAAGGCTCACCATATTACTTAATCATATTTTGGAGCAGTGGTTGTGGCCATTGTTTAAACGAATTACCAAAAGTTAAGGAATTGGTTGCCGATAAAAAGAATCTTCAAGTGGTGGCATTTGGCTTAGAAAATGATCCAAGCAAATGGACTGAAGAAATAAAAAAATATCCTAATTTTATACATAATATTGGTTTAGGGAAATGGGATAATCCTATTGTAAAAACTTATGGTGTCACTGCAACACCAATGTACTTTTTATTAAGCGACTCAAAGATTATTATGGCAAAGCCTTATGCCTATAAGGATTTGGAAGTGGTATTAAAGGACTTGTAATAGTTAATTTATGCGAGCTATTAATTTCTATGCCATAATTTTATTTTCATTTAAAATCTATGCATGTACTTGTTTTACATCGAATACTACTCTAGAATTTTATGAGTCCGAATATGTGTTTAAGGGATTTGTCGGTTCAAAAAAATATGCAAAAGACTCTTTGACTTATGAAGTAACGTTCAAAATATTAGAACATTTCAAAGAAAATGTCAGTAATCCAAAAAAAATAAGTTTTAAACTCAAATCAGAAAGTGTATATACTGGAACATGGACTTCATGTGATTGGTCAGTACATAAAGATCAAACTTGGTTAGTCTTTGCTAAAAAAGATGATTCAGGTAATTTGACATTTAGCGGCATATGCTCAAATTCAAGACTATTGGATAAAAGGCCTCTTTCAGATTGGGATAAGGAAACATTAAAAAAAGCTAACCAATTCAAATTGGAAAACTATATTTATTCTAATGAGCTTAATTTTAGTTTCACTGAAACTATAATAAATTTGGATTCAATTATTAAAGTAGAAAATGTAAAGGATTATAAAAAATCATTCGCATGGCTCAAACTATTGATTGACTCAGAAGGAAATTTAATAGATATTATTCATCCTAATAATCTAAAGCAGATAAAGGATAAAACGAATGGTCTGACAAGAGAAGTTGAGAATACAAATAAAACTGCTTTAAGTGAATTTGAAAAAGATGCTATTCGATTATTATCCGAAATAAAAAAATGGAGAATAAAAAAGCATATAAAAACCAATACTCCGGTTAGTTATATTCAACACATTTCAATTGAATTTGATAAAAAATCACATTCTTGGCATTTTGAGTTTTAGGACCATAGAAAAGCGCCCAGTCAACTAGCATCGACCGAGCGCTTTGAAACTAAATAACCAACCAAAATTTAGTTTCGTGTGTGTTCTAATTTCTTTTGAGGTCACACGGAACACTCAAATTTGTATAGAATAGAAACCTTCAAGTTTAAGCTTGAGTGTTTCTTGTATTCTCTCTAGGATTATCTACCTTAAGTGATTTTTGCTTACGTTTCTTAGGCGTATTTTCGTGTTTTGTCACCTTTCCTTCTGTATCAGAATTTCTATAGTAAGGAATATATCCTCGTCCTTCAAACTCATATACAGTACCCGAACTTGGGTGTAATAACTCTATCGTTGCATCATTAATAACGCTCAATTCAAAGAATTCATTGTCGAAGAAATCATAATCTAACGTTAAAGTTTTTAGGTACATATTTCCTGTAACATTGCCTACTCCATAGACCCCTGTATAATCCCAGAATATATTGTTTGTGTTACTTACATTAACATCCTGAGAGCTTCTAAATGTTGAGTCATTGCCTCCAGACAAAAACTGTAAGTAATTTACATTATCAAACTCATTTAAAGCTCCAAACTCACTCGTATATACCTTTTCCCAAGCATCATACTCCTGCAAGAAATAATGGATATTATCATAGAATATAAAGTCGTAATCAAAATTTGCTCTTTGATAGCCATCTAAAAAGTAAGAGGTATCATTAAACGGATTATACAACTCTATGGTATTATTATCGATTTGATAGACATCAAAACTATCAAATCCATCGATAACATGATTGACATCTAAAATCATATTATAAGCATCATAAGTTCCTATTTGTACACCAAAACCTCCACCTTGAGAACCAAAGCCAACCAAGTTATTATTAGCATACATACGACCATTATCGAACGTTAGGGTAAATGCAATTTGTAAAAATGGGGTTTCACCGAAACCTTGTGTGCTATTAATATCAACATACCACAAATCATAAGATTGTAATAACTGATTTAGTGAAATGGTTGGACCATTATCGTTAATATTAATTTCTTCTGTGTAACACGACGTTAAAAGCGTGGCACTTAATGCAAATCCGAATAGTAATTTCAATGTCTTCATAATTCAACGGTTTTTAAGGTTGCTATAATTATAATTTCAAATCTCATGCCAAATTGAAAAACCTACGTCTTCACTAGCTGTTTGAGGCATTTTTATTTTATGTATTTTTGGATATCAAAACAGATGCTATTGTATGAGTGACCATAAAAAATATGCTGTATTTGGCGGAGGTAGTTGGGCAACTGCCATTGTAAAAATGCTATGTGAAAATCTTGATGAAGTGGGTTGGTACATGCGCAGTGCTTACACTAAAGAACACATAATAAAAGAGCAGCATAACCCGAGTTACTTAAGTTCGGTTGAATTCCATTTAGAGCAATTAAAACTAAGTAATGATATTAATGAAATAGCAGACTGGGCAGACGTGCTTGTTTTTGTTATTCCATCGGCTTTTATGCATGCTGAGTTGGAAAAACTCAAAGGCGATATTAGTGAAAAAGTGGTGGTTTCGGCTGTAAAAGGCATTATCCCAGAATCTGGTTTGTTGGTAGGTGAGCATTTTCATGATGTTTACAAAATTCCGTTCGAAAATATTGCGGTTATCGCTGGACCTTGCCACGCTGAGGAGGTAGCCTTAGAACGTTTATCTTACCTCACCATTTCTTGCGCCGATCAAGAAAAAGCACAGAGCATTGCTGATAATTTATCTAGTAATTATATTAAAACTAAAATCAGTGATGATATCATTGGTGTTGAATATGCGGTCATGCTTAAAAACATTTATGCCATCGCTGCAGGAATGGCACATGGTTTGGGTTATGGTGATAACTTTCAAAGTGTATTAATGAGCAATGCCATCCGTGAAATGAAGCGTTTTATTAAAAAGATGCACAAAATGAAACGTAACATTAATAATTCGGCCTATTTGGGTGATTTATTAGTAACCGGTTATTCTGTATTTTCTAGAAATAGAATGTTTGGTAATATGATTGGCAAAGGATATACTGTAAAATCTGCCCAAATGGAAATGAACATGATTGCAGAAGGTTATTATGCCACCAAAAATGCCTATTTATTAAATGAAAAGAATGTAAAGAAAACCCGATTGCCTATTATTAATGCGGTGTATAGCATTCTTTATGAAAATAAGAATCCGAAAAAGGTATTTAAGAAGTTGACTGAGAAGTTAGATTAATTTCTATTCCTCTTCATCCATATTGGCAATAAGATCATCTAATTTTTGCTGCGTAGTTGTAATGCCCTCATTCAAGGATATATTCCATCCAAAAATGGAAATAAGGGATATTAAATTAATTGGAATATAAATGTAAATTACCCAATTGATCCAATCGTAATCCTATAAAAATATAGGATAGCAATGGCTATTAGTGTTCTTATAAAGTACAACACTAATTTTCTGTTTCTTTAAGCTTATGTCCTCAGATAATTTTTGAAATTCTTGTTTTAATCTTCCATGGCAATTTACTTTACCAGAATTCCTTTTAATTGCATTAAGGGTAAAGGTTGCAAGGCCTTTGCATTAATGGTGTTTTTTCTAAAAAGATATGTTTTATCAAACATTTGATTACCCTCAAAAAAGGTAACCTTAAAAGTATTGTTTAGTGCTAAAACCTGTTCTTGCATATACTCAATCTTCGCATAACTTCGCGCCGGAAGTTTTGCAATGGTATGACGCATTGGAGGTGTCATTTTTGTTTCTGATTTGCCTTGAGACACAATAAGCACTGTATCTAAATCTGTATCGCTGTTATTAATGATATAGGCATTCCAATCGAGCGTTTTATATTCTAAATGCTCTTCTTGAACAACAGCTATATGCACGCCCTTAACTTTAGGGATTTCAATATCTTTTTTCATAATGTGTCAGACAAATATAGCCTCCTTGTAATGTTAATTATAATTTAAATGTAAAGATATTAAAAAGGGGATTTTATACTCTTCGAATGCCTCATAAATACAATTCGTCATAAGACTAATAATCCTCGTCCTCACTCAAAATCTTACTGCATTTAGTTACAACCAATCCCATGAAAAAACAACAAGCATTAAAACGATTAAAATTTCAAGTGATAGTGCAGATGAACCGTTCTATGACTTTCAAAATAACTGGAAAAACCACGAGAAAAAGCCATTTCATATGGTCTTCATTACACCTTTGCTAATCAAGAGCTATTTGATGATAGAGAAACGTACTTTACTGAACTCATAAAAGCAAGTGTTGGTTTAAAACTCTTAAATAAGAAAACGCCTGCCGAATTTAGAAAATCTGTTTTTGCTGTGTGAAGTGCTAAACACCTCGAATAAATGTTACAATGCCGATTTAAACTGCTCTAAGAATCGCACATCGTTCTCACTTAATAAGCGAATATCACTAATTTGGTTGAGCAACATGGCAATACGGTCAATTCCCATTCCAAAGGCAAAACCTGAGTACTCCTTAGAATCTATACCACAGTTTTCTAGAACGTTAGGATCTACCATTCCGCAACCCATAATTTCTAACCAACCAGTGCCTTTAGTAATTTTATAATCCGTTTCGGTCTCAAGGCCCCAATACACATCTACCTCAGCGCTAGGTTCTGTAAATGGGAAGTACGATGGACGTAATCTAATCTTAGACTTCCCAAACATTTCGGTAGTGAAATACTGAAGGGTTTGTTTTAAATCTGCGAAACTCACATCTTTATCAATGTATAAGCCCTCTACCTGGTGAAAAAAGCAATGCGAACGCGCTGAAATGGCTTCATTACGATATACGCGACCTGGTGAAATAGTACGAATTGGTGGCTTATTACTTTCCATATAACGCACTTGCACAGAACTCGTATGCGTGCGTAACAAGATATCTGGGTTAGTCTGAATAAAGAAGGTATCCTGCATGTCTCTTGCTGGATGATATTCTGGTAAGTTTAATGCTGTAAAGTTATGCCAGTCGTCTTCAATCTCTGGGCCTTCACTTACATTAAAACCAATACGAGAAAAGATATCAATAATCTGATTTTTTACAATTGAAATTGGATGACGTGCACCAATAGTAATAGGTTCGCCAGGACGCGATAAATCACCATAAATGCCTTTATCCTCTTCTTGACTTTCAAGTGCTTCCTTTAAGGCATTAACCTTATCCTCTGCTGTTTTCTTAAGCTGATTAATCGTTTGCCCAAATTCCTTTTTTTGCTCGTTAGCAACGTTTTTAAATTCGGCAAAGTATTGCTTCAATAACCCTTTAGAGCCAAGGTATTTAATTCTGAATGCTTCAACTTCATCCTTAGATTGTGCTGTAAACGCTTCGGCTTCTTCAATAAGTTCTTTTAGCTTATCTATCATGATATCATTTTTTCAGACCGCAAATTTAAAAAATCTTAGTCGATATACTCAGTTTCAACAAAATAGTTGACTATAGCTTCCTTCATTAAGACACTTTGCTCACCTGCTTTTAAAAATGGCAACTGTTCTTTAACCTTGTAATGCGGCCAACCATCCTCATCGACATAATCAAACTCGTAGAACCCATAAGGTTCTAGCAGTTTACAAATAGCGATATGCATTAAATCGAGCTTGTGGTCCTTTTTATAGTCACGGTGTATCTGACCCAGTTCCTGCACTCCAATCAAATAAATAATAGAATCTAAATCTAAGGTATCACCATCTGCAAATTGCTTAGACAATTTTTCTACCACCAAACCCCATCGTTCTTTTAACTGTTCGTCTCTAGCCATTATGAATTGTAATTCTTAATTCAAGTTTCAAAGTTAGTAAACTAAACGGTCTTGATTTACGTTATAAGTTCTAAATGATAGAAATTAAATTATTTTTGTCTAAACCGCTACTAACTATGAATATAATCGATATTGTATTAGCTGCTCTATTACTATTTGGATTTATTAGAGGGCTTTTTAAAGGACTTTTTGTAGAAATCGCATCTCTTGTTGCCTTAGTCCTAGGAGTATATGGAGCCATTCACTTTAGTTACTTCGCTGCTGACTTATTGGAATCTAAAGTCGATTGGACAACAAAGACCATCAATATTGTAGCCTTTGCCGTTACATTCGTTATTATTGTATTAGCTATAAGTATAGCGGGTAAAGCACTTACCAAATTAGCAGATTTTGCTTCACTAGGCATTATTAATAAACTTGCTGGAGGTGTCTTTGGCGGATTAAAAATTGGACTTATTCTTAGTATTTTATTAATTGTATTTAACACGTTAAATAACACACTACCTTTTATGGAAAAAGAAGATTTGAAAGAAAGTGTACTATATGAACCTGTAAAATCTTTAGCTCCTATGATCTTTCCTACACTTATAAAGAGTGAGATAGATGATGATTAAGTATAAAAAAAAGCCGCTAATTATAGCGGCTTTTAATTTATTAAAGCTTGTATTATGATGCTAAAGGATTATAAGGCATATGGGAGCCATGGAGAATAATCTTAAGTTCACCATCATTATTCTTAGTATAGGAGAATGAATACTCTACTTTTACTACATCACCACCATCTACCATTGTGAAGTAATAATTACCCATAGCTATTGCCATATTACCAATAATTTTGGTTCCTATGCTTTCCCAACGTACATGAGACCAAGGTTTAATTGCAAATCCATGATCTTCTGGATAGTTATCATTACTACCAACGAAGTAAGACAATGCCCCTTCAAAATCAGTTCGAAATTGTTTCTCAGAGGCTAAAGTAGGCTTAAACAATACTTCACCTTCTGCGTAATTATAAAATTCTTCGATATGCTTTCTAGCAGTATCAATATAATCTCCATTATCTAGGAATACTTTACCAATTTTCACTATGCCTTCTCCCCAAGCTTTCTGTGCGTCTAAAATTTCTTGTTCTGTTATCATCTGATTTTTATTTATTAATGTTTAATTCGTTTCAATTATTACAATTTTTCTAATTTAAAAAATTCTATAAAACTATCTGGATTCTCAACAATTCCGCGTTCTGAATAAAGTTTGATATCAATATTTCGTTCTTTTGCTTTGAACGCAAAATCTTCTAAAATTTCAATAATATCATTATCCAAGAATCGCGTTTTTCTAACATCGAGTTCTAATTTTGAATTTTCCGGAATACTATCTAATTCTTTTAAAATCGCCGCCTTATTAAAAAAGGTCACTTCTTCAGCTAAAGTCATCTTAACTTTTCCATCATCAACATCTTCGCCTTCAATGTGCAAGAAATGAGAATTTTTATAACTGTGCCATAGGGTAACCATAATTCCAATGGCTAAACCTATTCCAATTCCCCAAAGTAAATCTTTGAAAACAATAATTAAAACTGTTACGATGAATGGCAAGAACTGTTTCCATCCAGACTTCCACATCGCTTTAAATGTTGCTGGTTTTGCAAGTTTATATCCTACAATGAATAATACCGCTGCTAATACCGATAATGGAATCATATTAAGCACATTAGGTATTATGATCACAGAAATTAATAAAAAGAAACCATGGATTATAGCACTCGCTTTGGTTTTGTTACCCGATTGAATATTAGCAGAACTACGAACAATTACCTGTGTAATTGGAATACCACCTATTAAACCTGAAAGAATATTACCCGAGCCTTGCGCTAAAAGCTCACGATTTGTTGGAGTAACTCGTTTTTGAGGATCTAATTTATCCGTAGCCTCAACACATAAAAGCGTTTCTAAACTCGCTACCAGAGCTATGGTAAAAGCGGTTACCCAAACTTCTGTTGAACCTATAACACTGAAATCTGGAAGTGTAAATTGTCCAAGAAAACTATCTATTCCGTCTGGTACAGGAACTTGTACTAAATGACTTTGGGCAATATCTAATGATGAATCCTTGGCCAAAATAAAGAAGATAACACCTGCAACAACTGCGACAAGTGGCCCTTGAACAAGCTTAAATATGTTATGTTTATTTGTAAGCACCTGTGACCAAAGAATTAAAATTCCCATAGCTACAACAGCGATAATCGTAGACCCTAATCCAAGATTTTGTGGAATACTAATAATATCCATAAATACGTTGTTATCACCACCAAACAAAACAAAATTACCTTCTGGATCTTTATCAATTCCGAAGAAATGCGGAATCTGTTTTAAGATAATGATGATTCCAATTCCAGTTAGCATTCCTTTTATAACAGAGGACGGAAAATAGTATCCAATTATTCCAAGCTTTAAGACTCCAAATAAAATTTGGATCACTCCACCAAGAACTACGGCTACAAGAAAAGCTTCATAACCAAGAGAAGCAATAGCAGCCAAAACAATTGCTGCTAGTCCTGCTGCAGGGCCACTAACACCAACCTGAGAGCCAGAAATCAATCCAACAACAATACCACCGATGATACCTGCAATTAATCCAGCAAAAGGTGGTGCATCACTGGCAACAGCTATACCTAAACAGAGTGGTAAGGCTACAAAGAATACGACAATACTTGCCGGTAAATCATTTTTTAAATATTTAATCATAATGTAATTTATATAGGGTAAGAGTGTATCACTCTTCATTGAATTATTAATTTGACCAATGGTTGGTCTAGATTTAGGATCTTATTTAAGTAAGCGTAGAATCCGGTGGAGGGAAAATTAAGTTAATATGGGGGTTTGAATACTTTTTAAAGTTGTATTCATCTCTATCAGCATTTAAAACATCTAGATCAAAAGACTCAATATCCTGAGAGGTGATTTCAAAAAGTAACTTCAAACCACCTTTTTCTTCTTCTTCGTTAACATCAAAGAAGATTTCAGTATCAAATGACTTATCCATTGATACAATAATGGTTGGTGCACTAATTATAAAGATGAAAAACATCATGAAAAAAAGTGCTAAGTTTCTTTTCAAAATCATAAGTTACACAATAGCAAAGATAACATTAACATTATACGATTTTGTTAAATATAAACTAAAAGGTCTTTAATAGTTTTACGTCTGAGTTAGGTATCCAGCCAGTAGAATTATCAGTTATTTGAATTTTGTACCAATCCTCATAATTTTCCAATACTTGAACCTTAGTCCCCTCATGTAATCTAAAAACTTCTTCAGAGGATCTATTAGCCTCTGATCTTGCTCTAGCTTCTTGAGCAAATACAATCGCTGGATTATCCTTTTCATCTAAGTGCTGTTTTTGAAAAGCCATAGCCACTGAAAAACAAGCCAATAGCAATCCAAGTGTACTAAAAATAAAGGCTATACGTTTTCGAGTACTCGCGTAAGAGAAGTGATACACCAAAAATAAAATGACAAACAGTAAAACTCCACCAATTGCCAGCTTGGACCAAGTATCTGCGGAATAGGTATTGACTAGATTATTAATAATCCTCGAAAACCCTACTTGAGGCACCTCATCTATGGCATCTATAGTCATGTTTTCAGCATATCCCTTTAGATTATTTTTAATATCTTCATCTGTTGGATTTAAGAGCAAAGCTTTTTCATAATAATAGATGCTCGGGGCAATATTATTGAGCTTGTAATTTGCATTTCCAAGATTATAATACAATTCAGCAGAGTGTTCCCCTCTTTCTAAAATAGACTCATACTTATCAATTGCCTCAGCGAATTTACCATCATTATAAAGCACATTGGCCTCTTCGAAAACAATATCATTTTGAGATAATCCTAGAAGACTAATACAGCAGAAAATTAGTTTTAATGTTCGTTTCATACTATCGCATCTGTTTATCAATTAATGAAATGGTCTTTGCCGCTTTCTCGTAATCATTTTCCATAGTAAGTTGAGTGATTGGCGTATACCTTGCCAACTCGCAATTTTCTAGAATGGAGATAAAATCCGAAATAACTGGTTGTTGAACCTTGCTTTCACTTAATAAAGCATCTATGCGTTCTTTATTAAAATCAATCGTTTCAATATTCAGCTTGGCCTTTAGATAATTATGAAGTGCTCGCTCTAAAGACTCATAAAATGTCTCCTTTTGATCAAGATTTTTCTTAGCCTCACTCAGATATTTTTTAGCCAGCCTGTCTGCTTTCCTAATGCGATTTCCTTGAATATCTGCAATGCGTTTGTCTCTTTGATTTCTCACCGCAATAGCTAACGGAATAGCTAAAAAAGGCAATAATAACAATGCCCAAAATCCTGAAGACTTAAAAAATGGCTCACTTTTAATACTTATCCAATTTGAATTGGTTTTAATAAATGCAAAGGAATTGGGATTTGGTCTTACCGCTTGTTTTGTACTAGGTGTATTATTTTCTGTGGTTGCTGTTACGGCTGTAGGTCCTTCAAGAACGTCAATAACCACTTCGTCTGTTGTAATACGTTTATAGGACTCAGTAGCCAGATCAAAATAGGAGAACGATACTGACGGTATTGGATACTTTCCTCTAAATTGCGGTACTATGGTATAGATGTCAGAGATACTACCTTGCATACCAGTTAAATTGGTTCTGACACTTTCTTTATGTTCTGGTTCGTAAACCTCCAGGGAACTTGGTGTATTAAGTTTTGGTAATTCAAACAATTTCAAATTTCCTTTTCCGGAAACTTCAATTTTTGCCTGTAAAGACTCGGTTGCATTTAATTGTGTTTTACTCGTTGTGAGTTTAAAAGTAAAATCCCCAACAGCACCCTTAAAGTCAGCTGGTTTATCTTGTTCTGGAAGTGCTTTCACATTTATAGTTCGACTTCCTGCAGTTACTATTTTTGGGACTTTGGTCATGATTTGCCTTCCAAAAATATCAGTACGACCAGTAGGGACCTCAACAGTTATATCTAATACTAGTGGTTCTATTTTAAGTTTTCCTGTTTTTTGCGGATATAGAACTGTTTTTCTTAAAACAACATAGCGGTATTCCTCACCTTTGTATAGTCCTTTTTGAATATTGAGGCCTTTTATTTCAATATTCTGACTCCAAAAATCATTATATCTGGGGTTGTCTTTCTCCCTCCAATTACTCACACCAGTTTCAGGAGACACGTATAATTTATATACAACCGTGAAGCCTTCATTTAAATAAGGATTCGTTTTAGATACTTCGGCAACTAAATGTATATTCTCAGCGGCTATATCTGAGGCTTCAGGTGGTGCATTTGGCCTATTTACTGCAGCAGTAACATTAATAGTAACGGGGAAGGTTTTATAGATTTCACCTTCTATTTCTATTGTGGCTTGCTTTATGGTAAATGTTCCTCGTTTTTTAGGTGCTAAAAAATAGCTATAAGTTTTAGAGTAGGTGCGTTTACCGTTTACCCAGGAATTACTAACCGAGGTGTTAGGACCACCAACTACAGTAAAATCCTTAAAGTTAGGTGGTACAAAATTGTCCCCATCCTTGTTCATTTCAAAGTCTATGCGTAAGCGTTCATTAACTCCAAGTTTCTTTTTGCTCACTTTGGCTTCAAATTTTACCTGAGCTGAAACACTTGTTAGAGTGAACAAAAGCATCAAAATAGATATATTTTTAATCAATCTCATTTTAGTTCACCTCAACTTTTACCTTTTCTGACGATACAACAATGACCTTTGGGTCTTGAATATTCTTAACATTAAATGACCTTCTACCTGACGGTATACCTACTGACACCTCTAGTTCTAATGGTGAAATAATCAGCTTACCTTGTTTACTTGGTTTAAGTCGTAATGATTTTAAAATAACGGATCTGTATATGGTGCCATCTACATCCTCCTGTACCACACTAATTTCCTTTGGAGACATATCAATTACCTCTGCGTTTTTAATTTTACTGTCTTCGAGTAATTTCCAACTATTAACAGAAATATCTTGTGCAACGTATAACTTATATTGTACGACTATAGAATCTCTTACAAATAATGTCCCTTTTGGATACTCCAATTTTAAAAATATTTTGTTCGCTAAAGAATCTTTATCAATGAGGTAGTTCTTTTTTCTTTTTCGTACCACCTCTATGCTAACGCTATTAGAGCTGTAAGTGTTACCGCTAATTTCTAAGGTGCCCCCTTCTATAATTAATGTACCTCTTTTCTTTGGCTTTAAAGTAAAAGCAATGGATTTTTCATAACTAGGTCTACCATCCTTAAACGATGTATTGGTTGAAGTTAAAGGGCCACTGACAACTTCAAAATTCGTAAAGTCTGGAGGCGTAAATTCACCATTATCTTTATTCATTGTAAAGGAAACTTGTACCTTTTCATTTAAGCCTATTTCTGTTTTACTAGCATCTGCATTAAATACCACCTGTGCGGTAGTAACAACAGTGCCCATTAAAAAAACTAAAAGTGATATCTGTTTTATTGCGTTCATTTTAAAATAGGTTATTAAATACCATACAGGAGTTATGTGGCTTTACCAGTCTTTTTCCGTTTTTACTTTGGCACCTTTCTGTTTTTCAGCGTTTATCTTTTGTTGCACCTTTTGTTCTTGGTTTTGCATCGCCTCCAGAATATTCTTTATCTGTTGCGGAGACATTTGACCTGGTTTAGGCTTTGGCTTTTGGTTTTTATCCTTTTCATCTTTATCTCCTTTGCCATCTTTTTGATCATCCTTAGGTTTGCCATTTTCATCTTCCTCTTTATCTCCATCTTTTTTATCCTTGTCGCCTTCGTCCTTTTTATCTTGATCCTCGTTTTTGTCGTTCTCCTTTTTTTCGTCCTTTTCCTTATCCTTTTCTTCCTCCTTATTTTCGTCTTCTTTATTATCTTCTCCTCCACCGTCTTTTTGCTGCTCTGCGCATTCCTTTGCTAAGGCATAATTATAGCGTGTTTCGTCATCATTAGGATTATTTCGTAAGGCATTTTTAAAGGCTTCTACGGCCTCTTTACACAATTCATTCTTCATGAGAATATTACCTATGTTATGATAGGCTCTGTGTTTTTCATCTTTTGTAATTGCGTTTTTAGCGGCTTCTTCACTTCGATATAAGGCCTCTTTTAAACTGCCTTTTTTATAATAAGAATGCGCTAAATTATAAGATCCTACTGCTTTATTTGGAGCTTTTGAAATGGCTTTACGGTATTCCATTTCTGCCTCAACATAATTTTCTTCACCAAGTAAGGTATTGGCATCATATACCAAATCTGTTGCTTTTCTTTCGGCTTTAAGTTGGGCTTTATCATCTTCTTGGGCAAAACCAGAAAATCCTAAAATTCCAGCTAATAGCAATATGTAAAATTTCATCTTACTCATTTTCTAATTTTTTAAATTCAGTCTCGAGATAGATTACCTCCCATTGACCATCTTTATAACTTCCAACTGCATACTTATAGGTAGTATCATTAATATGTTATCAATCGTCGGTAAATATATTGTCACCAGAGATACATTGACCATGTATATCCTTTTCACTAACTACTACATCACCAGTTATAAATCCACCAAAAATATCAAATTCCCAGTATTCACCCTTGCTTTTTACTCCGTTATCGGGTCTTATTGCATGATTGCCATTGCCATATTGCGTCTGATCTTTGTTGGTAAAACCTTTTGAATTAGCTATAACTATAGTTTTATTAGGACCATAACTCAATGCGACTCCTTGCCTAAACAGTGAACTATCAGGACATTCACCTTCTGCAGTCCTAGTCTTATGTATAAGATTATCGAAGCCTTGTAACTTAGGCTCTTGACCCCAAGCTACAATGGGTATCAATACAAATAAAATCACAACTGCTGCTATTCTTATCATACTTTAAATTTAGGAAACGACTGTTTTACTTATAGTTAAAGAAGTTTTAAAAATTCTCATTAAATAAATTCAATCGCTTTAACCATGCTGTTTTACGCTCTAAAAATAAAATATCTAGGAACAAGAGTAATATTCCGAGTCCTAAAAACCACTGAAATTGATCCTTAAAATCGGCAATTTGCTTGGATTCAAACTCCTTTTTGTCCATTTGGTCTAAAACTTCTTTTATGGTATCAACCACTTCTCCAGTGTTACTGCCATTGACATAGACTCCATTAGTCTCTTTCGCAATTTCGTTTAATGTGGTTTCATCTAAACGTGTGATAACCGTTTCTCCTTTATTGTCTTTTTTATAATTGAGTACAATTCCATTTCGTTTTATTGGAATTGGACCACCCTTAGCATCTCCAACGCCAACCGTTATAATTCTAATACCTTCTTCCATTGCTTCCTCGGCAATATCTACAGCTTCACCACCATGGTCTTCACCATCTGAAATAATGATTAAAATTCTATTGGTTTGCTCTTCATCGTCATAATAGGTCTTAGCTAACTGAATAGCTTCATGAATTGCTGTTCCTTGTGAGGATAACATATCTGTATTCATGTTTTGTAAAAACATTTTTGCAGAAGCGTAGTCTGTCGTTATTGGCAATTGTGGGAAGGCTTTGCCTGCATAGGCAATTATACCCACCCTATCACTGGCCAAACTATTTATGATCTCTCTTACTAATTGTTTGGATTTTTCCAATCGATTTGGCGCAATATCCTCAGCTAACATACTTTTTGAAACATCTACCGCAAAAACAATATCTACACCCTGACTGCGTACGGTTTCTAGTTTTGTTCCAATTTTAGGATTCACTAGAGCTAAGGACAAACATGCGAATGCTGCACAAAGCACGAGCGTTTTTAACACCCCTTTAAATACCGATTGGTTTGGACTCAACCTTTTTAACAAGTTGCTGTCCGCAAATTTTTTTTGCGCAGAACGTCTCCAAAATTGTAAGAATACAAACAAGAGTATAATTACTGGAATAGCCAGTAACGTCCAAAACCATATTTTTTCGTCTAATCTAAACAAAGCTTCTAAAAATTGTATTTCTGAGAAGTAATTCTATTAACAAAAGAAATCCTGCCAATAATACCAATGGTCTGTATTTTTCTTCGTAGTTATAATACTTCTTCTCTTCGATTTCTGTTTTTTCGAGTTTGTTAATCTCCTTATAAATCTCAGCAAGTTTTTTGTTGTTTGTTGCTCTAAAATATTTCCCGCTCGTTACCTCGGCAATCTCTTCAAGAAGCTCCTCATCAATTTCGACCTGCTGTCTACCATACCTAAATGTTCCATTTGGATTAATTGACACTGGAGACAATGCCATTCCGTTGGTCCCTAAACCAATGGTATAGACTTTAATACCGTACTCTACAGCCAACTCACTCGCTATTTTGGGATCAATGAATCCAGAATTATTAACACCGTCTGTAAGAAGAATAATAACCTTTGATTTTGCCCGACTGTCCTTTAATCGATTGACAGAAGTCGCCAATCCCATACCAATAGCTGTACCACCTTCAATAATGGTATTATACTTTATGTCTCTTAATGAACGTTGAACAATGGACTTGTCGCTCGTTATTGGTGTCTTTGTATAGGCTTCACCAGCATATTCGACCAATCCTATTCTGTCGTTTGGTCTTCCATCAATAAAATCTGAAGCCACCTCCTTTAATGCCTCTAATCGGTTTGGCTTAAGATCTTTAGCCAACATACTAGCAGATACGTCTATAGACATTACAATATCAATACCTCTTGTTGTTTTGGTCTTCGTTGAAACATCAACAGTTCTCGGTCTTGCTAATGCAGTAATTAATAATCCCAAAGCAATCAAGCGTAAAGCAACGAGAAGATGTCTAAACTTTGCCCAAAACGAAGACGTCGTTTTAAAACCCTTGGTACTTGACATTTTAAGTTCTGCAGTCTGTCTGTTATACCGGAAGACATACCAAAGCAGCGCTATTGGTAAAAGCAATAGAAACCAAAATAATTCTTTATTAAAAAACTCTATATTTTCAAACATTATTCTTCGTCTTCTTCAGGTTCATCAGGATTTAACTCAATGGAATCTACGATGCGCTCAACCATTTCATCTGCATAATCATCATTATCTGGCCATGTTAAAATAATCTGTTGCAACACATTTTTTTGATTACTGAATGAAAGCAACATATATTCTGCATTAACAACTTTAGACGTATTAGGAATCTTGATGTTTAGTGTCCCATAGGTTTTTAAGCCTTCTGCTGCATTTGGTGTTATAAACTGATCTCTCTTGACCGTGATATCTGTTGCACCTTGTTGCTCGAATCCTTTAAGACTCTCCTCAGACACTTGCAATAAGTCAAAATTTGGATTCTCAGAATTTTCGTCGGACTTAGTTTGCTGTGTTGGCACCTTTAATGTTGTTGTATTAACTCCAATACTAAACACGTCTAACATAGTTCCATACACAAAGGTGGTCATTTCTAACTGGTCTTTAACCTCGTCTGGAATTGGTGGATTAATACGTTTAAGAACTCTTGGAGTTTCTATCCATACTGGTGGAAATCCATAAGCGCTCTCTACCCATTCTCCTTCAAGTAATGCTTTGCTTTCATGCCCTATTATTGTATCCTTGACATACTCAAAACCATATTTTAAACCAAAGCCTACAAACGTGGCAATAATCAAGAACACGGAAATGGCTACTGTAAGGATAATTTTATTTCTTTTTTTCTTTCGCTCTTGCGCTTCTTTGTATTGTTGATCTAAAAGTTTTTCTTCTTCAGAAGGTTCTGGCAGAACGGCTTTGACTTGTTCAATCTCCTTTTCAATCGTTGCTCTATCCATTTCGATAAGTGCAGTTTCTGGTGCTGACTTAGCAAACTTTACCAAATCGGCACGCTTAAGGATTGTTTCAAGATTGGTTAAGGTCTCTTTTGAAAAGGCAAATTGATTACCCGCTTTTAAGAGTTGAAGTCTAGACATAAGTTCGTCCGTTGTACTTTCAAGAGAACGCTCATACACCTTCTCATCCAAATATTTTCTAATTACAAGGGTTAACTCAGAATAGTACTCCTTGATTTCGTCACGAATTAAATACTGGCTCTCATCTAACTTCTTTAATGCTAATTTAGCACGGACATAAG
>NZ_JABSST010000119.1 GCF_013213975.1 Winogradskyella sp. | reverse complement strand
TTGCCCGTAGCAAATGCAGGTCCAGATCAAGATATATGTCAAGGAGAATCAATAATCTTAACTGCATCTGGTGGTCCAAATATTTTATGGGAAAATGGTGAAACTACAGCATCTATTGAGGTTAGTCCATTAGAAACAACCACATATACAGTTTCTGTTTACGACAATGAAGGTAATTTCGATGAAGACAGTGTGATTGTAACTGTAAATGCAATTCCAGTTGCCGAAGCTGGTGACGATAACACGATATGTGAAGGAGAAACTATTACGCTTACCGCAAGCGGTGGTACATCGTATTTATGGAGTAATGGGGAAACCACAGCCTCCATACAAGTCAGTCCTTCAATAGACACGATTTATGATGTAGAAGTAACAACCAATAATTGTTCAAGTACAGACAGTGTAACCATTTTTGTTAATGATGCCCCAGATTTGACCGTTAGCGAGGACATCGTTTTGGTTGAAGGTAATTCAACAATTTTAAATGTTAGTGGTAGTGATAATTATTTATGGAGTACAGGTGAAACAAGCTCTGAGATTACTGTAGCACCTCTAGTAACTACAAGTTATTCCGTAACATCAATTGGACCTAACGGGTGTTCTACAACAATAGATATAATCGTCACCGTTATTCCAGAAGTAGTTGCAAATGCGGGTCCTGATGAAACTATCTGTAGTAATGATGATATTATATTAACAGCAACTGGTGGATCTACATATTTATGGAGTACAGGAGTAACAACAGCTCAAATTGTAGTGAGTCCACAACAAACAACTACATATACAGTTACAGTTACAGATGATTATGGTTTTTCTGATACAGATAGTGTTACAGTTACAGTCAACGAAACGCCTAGTATTACAGTTAGCGAGGATGTTTTTATGATTGAAGGTGAATCAACGACTTTAAGTGCTTTTGGAGGTGATAATTATTTGTGGAGTACCGGTGAAACCTCTTCGTCAATCACCGTTTCGCCAACTGAAACAACAACATATACGGTTACGTCTTCTGGAAGCACAGGATGTTCTGCCACACAACAAATTACGGTAACTGTTGAACCACTTTTTATTGCATTTGCTGGTGAGGATAGGAATGTCTGTGAAAATGACACCTATGAAGTTGAGTTAACGGCTAATTTAGGAGATTCTTATTTATGGAGTACTGGTGAAACTACTCAAAGTATAGTAGTGAGCCCGCTTTCAACAACTACTTATACTGTCACCATTACTTCAGGATTTCAAGAAGATATAGATGATGTAACTGTTTATGTAGATCCTAACCCGAACGTTGTAATTATGAATGGTGACTATGTTAACATTATGAGTGGGGATTTTGTAACTTTAAGTGCTACTGGTGCAAATTCATATGAATGGAACAATGGTGCAACTCAACCAAATATTGCTGTTAGTCCCTCTCAAACAACGACTTACGAGGTGAGGGGGTATATAAATGATTGTTATGATGAAAAGCAAGTAATTGTTAATATAATTCCAGAAGTTGAAGCTAATGCTGGCGAAGATGTTGAAATTTGCTTAGGTGAAATAGTGACATTAACAGCAACTGGTGGTGACGATTATGAATGGAGTACAGGGGAATCTACACAATCCATCCAAGTTTCTCCAGATACCACAACAGCATATACTGTTACTGTATTTAACGCTTTAGATTTTGATGAAGATTCCGTTATTGTTTTTGTAGATGATAATTGTGAAGATAATACGGTTGAGCAACCAGAAACTCCTGATAGTTCTGGAGATTTTAGTTTTGATGTTTTTCCTAATCCGGCGGTAAACCAAGTCAATATTAGACTTTCAGGATCTGTTGCATTAAGTAGAATTTATTTATATGATATAACAGGTAAGCTTATGTACTCTAAAATTATTTCGAATGACGATTTAAGTGTATCAACTGTGAGAACTATTGATGTAAGTGCATTTAATCCTGGAATGTATTACGTTAAAATGGTAGATGTCAACCGCGAGATATCCAAAAAATTAATTATAAAATAAAAGTTAGTTTTTTCTATTAATAAGAACGGCACTAAATCTATATCATAGCGTTTAGTACCGTTTGTTTATTTATATGGGTTTGTTTTATTTACCTATCGAAGAATATTCAAAACCAATCTTTTCAATCTCATTTTTATCTAGGATATTTCGACCATCAAAAATGAATGCTGGTTTCTTCATTGAGTCAAATATTCTTTTCCAGTTATATGATTTAAATTCGTCCCATTCCGTCATGATTGCAATGGCATGAGCGTCTTTAACGGCGTCATAAGGGTCATTATAGGTCGATACAAGGTCTTTATTCTTAGAATCTGAACGCGTTTCAAGATAATTCAAATCGGCATAAACTTTCTTTGCTGGCACTTTAGGATCATAAACTGCAATATTGGCCTGCTCACTTAACAAATGGTCTGCTACATATATCGCTGCAGATTCTCTTGTGTCGTTGGTGTCTTTTTTAAAAGCCCAACCAAGCATTGCTATTTTTTTACCAGAAACTGTATTGTATAGTGCACTTATTAAGTTATCAGAAAAGCGTCTTTTTTGATGATCGTTAAGAATTATAACTTGCTCCCAGTAGTCAGCAACAGCATTTAACCCGTAACTTCTTGCGATGTAGACAAGGTTAAGAATATCTTTTTGAAAGCAAGAACCTCCAAATCCAATAGATGCATTCAAAAACTTTGACCCAATTCTAGAATCCATCCCAATCGCTCTTGCTACTTCTGTTACATCAGCTTCGGTATGTTCACATAGTTCTGATATTGCATTGATTGAGCTGATACGTTGTGCTAAGAATGCATTTGCTGTTAACTTAGATAGTTCAGACGACCAAACATTGGTTCTTAATATTTTGTCTTGATTTACCCAGCTTCCGTAAATATTTGCTAAACTTTCAATAGCAGATTCAGACTCACCGCCAATTAAAACTCTATCAGGATGCAATAAGTCTTGTATTGCGGTTCCTTCTGCAAGAAATTCTGGATTTGACAATATTTCAAAATTAACATCACTACCTGTATTATGAAGTATACTCTTGATAGCCTGTGCGGTTCTTACAGGTAATGTAGATTTTTCAACAACGATCTTATCTGTAGTAGCAACTTCGGCTATATTCCTTGCGCATAATTCGACGTATTTTAAATCGGCTGCCATACCTTTTCCTTTCCCATAAGTCTTTGTAGGAGTGTTAACTGAAATAAAGATCATTTCAGATTCCTTTATAGCTTTGTCAATTTCAGTAGAAAAGAATAGATTTCTTCCTCTGGTTTCTGCAACTATTTCTGCTAAGCCAGGCTCATATATTGGTAATTTAGATACATCCTCATCATTCCATGCGGCTATACGCTCTGCATTAATATCGACAATGGTAACTTCTATGTTTGGATTTTTCTTTGCAATTACTGCCATAGTTGGTCCACCAACATATCCAGCACCAATACAACATATCTTATTTATCTTCATAGTTTTAAGTTTATTTGACTTGGGTTATTTTCTTTAAGGATCACAAATTTGTGAGAACTATTCGGTTTCTTCTAAATTAATATATTAACTACATGTTTTAACGACAAAATTCATACTCTTTCAAAGATGAGCATAATAATTCGGTGTATTACAAGTTATCTCTTATAGTATTCTTTATACCATTGAACAAAGGACTTTACTCCTTCGTTTATGCTTGTATTTGGGTGGTAATCATAGTCCTTTATTAGCTGATCTACATCTGCCCAGGTGCGTTCGACATCACCTGGCTGAATTGGCATCATATTTTTATCCGCAGTCGTATTAAGGTTGATTTCAATTTCTTTAATAAAATCAAGGAGTTTTACAGAATTGTTATTTCCAATATTATACACCTTGTAAAGTTCTGAATTGTCATGTCTTGCATCTACAGATTTCTCAATTATTCTAACCACCCCTTCAACAATATCATCGACGTAGGTAAAGTCACGTTCCATCTTTCCATGGTTAAACACTTTAATTGGTCTGTTATTCACAATAGCATCCGTAAATAAAAACATCGCCATATCTGGCCGTCCCCAAGGGCCGTAAACAGTAAAGAATCGCAAGCCTGTGGTAGGAATATTAAATAAATGGCTATACGTATGTGCCATTAATTCATTACTCTTTTTTGTAGCTGCATACAAACTAATAGGATGGTCTACATTATCATCTGTTGAGAATGGAATTTTTTTATTTAAGCCATAAACACTAGAACTACTGGCGTATACTAAGTGCTTAATGGCGTTATTTCTGCAACATTCTAAGATATTTAAAAATCCAACTAAATTAGAGTCGATATATGTTTCTGGATTTTCAAGACTGTATCGCACTCCAGCCTGAGCCGCTAAATTACATACAATATCAAACTTTTCGTTTTCAAACAATTTCGGAAGTTCTTCGCGATCCTCTAGGTTCATTCTAATAAAAGAGAAGCCTTCTAAAGTACTGTTGCACTTCTTATTAAATACCTCAGCATCCTTGCGGTTAATTCCAAGTTCTTCGAGTCTCGAATATTTGAGATTAACATCGTAGTAATCGTTAATATTATCTAATCCTACAACGTTATGACCTTTTTCTAATAGAACTTTGCAGGTAAAAAAACCAATAAAACCAGCTGCTCCAGTTACTAATACATTCATATTTTAGGAATATTGAAATAATTTGACATCAAAGATGACCATTTAATTTGAAGACTCTAAATTTTAAGACTAAAAAGTCATCTAAGGATTAAGAAAATTAATGCTTAAAACGGTAGCTATGGAATCACAATTTTCTATGCGTAGTTCCATGTCTCTATTTTTATATGAATTATCGATGTGGTAAATTTTACATGCTGTTCGCTTGGTATCACTTTTTGAGAAATCAACACTACCATATTTGATAAGATTTACAATAGTAGTAGCATCTAAAGCATTTTGTTTTATAAAATTTGACGCTTCTGCGGAGTGAGCAATAGTTTTAGAACTAATATTCTTCACAGTTCTGGCGTTTGGCCCATAGTCACACGATGCATCCTTGCCATTTAAGAAAAACATTAAAATAATTAAACCAATGGCAAAGCCGCTAAGATAATAAGCTAAGCGCTGTGTAAACTTCATAAAATCAATACATTAAAATATCAAAAGGTTGGCATCATTATAGTCTAAACCAAACCATTCTGCAACAGACTTGTTGGTTAGAATACCATGGTAAAAATACAACCCATTTTTTAATCCACGGTCAAAACGAAGTGCATTTTCTAAACCACCATGCTCGCCAATTTCTAGTAAATATGGCGTAAAAATATTACTTATTGAGACTGAAGCTGTTCTAGAATAACGTGCTGGAATATTTGGTACACAATAGTGGGTAACACCATTATATTCAAAGGTAGGATGATCATGCGTAGTGACTTCACTGGTTTCAAAGCAACCTCCCATATCAATACTTACATCTATAATAACAGAACCACGCTTCATATGATCTACCATCGTTTCAGTTACCACAACAGGTGCTCTGTCTGTTCCTCTTACCGCACCAATGGCAACATCGCAACGTTTTAAAGCTTTTAATAAATTTTTAGGTTGCATGGTAGAGGTGTAAACGGTGCGTCCAAGATGATTTTGAATGCATCGCAATTTAGTTATAGAACTATCAAATACTTTTACATTAGCGCCAAGGCCAATAGCTGATCGTGCTGCAAATTCACCAACGGTTCCAGCGCCTAAGATTAGTACTTCTGTAGGCGGTACACCATTAATATTTCCAAGCATTAAGCCATTTCCACCATTAACGTTAGAAAGTAATTCAGAAGCAATTAATATTGAGGCTGTTCCGGCAATTTCGCTAAGAGATCTTACCGCAGGATAGGCACCATCCTCATCTTTGATGTACTCAAAGGCTAAAGCCGTAATTCGTTTTTTGGCAAGCGCCTCAAAATACGATTTCCCTTGTGTCTTAATTTGTAAGGCAGAAATTAAAATGGTTTGTGGATTTATTAAGGAGATCTCTTCAAGAGAAGGAGGTTCAACCTTTAGAATCATTGGGCAGGAGTAGACCTTGGCTGTATCCTTGGTAACTTCTGCTCCAGCTTCACTATAATCTTTATCCTTAAAATTAGCACCTTCGCCAGCTCCAGATTCTAACAATACGCGATGACCATTTGCTGTTAATGCCGATACGGCATCTGGAGTTAAACATACACGCTTTTCTTGAAAATGGGTTTCTTTAGGTATGCCAA
>NZ_JABSST010000118.1 GCF_013213975.1 Winogradskyella sp. | reverse complement strand
AGACAGTACGACTTTCATTCGCCTGCAATAGCCATTGACCTATTACTAAGATTATGACAATTTACACCACCTGTTAGGCACTGCCACTAACATAGGGTAAAGCGAATAACGTCTAAAGGCTTATATTGCTTATATTTACAAATAAATATCGCAACTCGCCTTACCCGTCTGGCCGTTGTACGCAAGCTGAAAATCATGATCGAATAAAATTATAAACACCTTTTCCTTCCGCCACCAATAAATTGTCTTGAAATGCTTTCATTTTGGTCACCATTATTCGATTTCCCATTCTGACCAATTTTCCTTCAAAAACTAAGTCATTTCCATTTGCAAATCTCAAATAATCTACTCTCAAGTCTATTGTTGATAATTTATCTTCTGGCGAATTGAAATTAGCAATGCCAATAGCACTACCAACGGAATCTAAAATTGTAGCTATAATTCCACCGTGCCAATGATTAGTACGAATATCACCGACTAAATCTTTTCTAAATGGCACTCGTACTTTAATGAAATCCTTTTCAACAATTTCAACTTTTAATCCAAAATATTTATGAATTGGGATTTCTTCTTCTGCCAATTTTATCAATCTTTCTTTTGTCATTATATCCATATGACAGAATTATAGCATCTCACCTCTAGCAGGATAGCCTGACTGAACGATATAATCTACCGCTTTTACAAAAGACGGCAAATATGGTCTTCCCCAAGGATTACTGTTTATTGCTGAATAATAAACTTCATTATTATTGTCAATTAAAAATAATCCTGGTTCACTAAATTCACTTGGTTCACCATCTTTTACACCTGCACTTAAATACAAAGTCCAATCTCTTGCTGATTTTTCAGATAAACCATAGCCCAAAGTAAGATTAGACAATTCCCACTTTTGACGAGAAAGTCTAGCTCTCTGTTCGGTATCCATACTTACAGCTACTACATTAACACCTCTTTCCTCAAATTCGGGTAACAATTCTTGCAATTGTTGTAAGTACTTTTTACACAATGGACAATGTAACCCTCGATAAAAAACAATTAAAGTAAAATTGTCTGGGTTTTGGTCTGCTAAATGCCATTGATTTCCATCTAATAATGGAAATTGTAAATCTGGTGCTATATGTTTTGGTGTTGGTCTATTCATAGTAAATACTTTAAAAGTTTGCTTTTAAATGATTTTCAAAACGATTAAAATCATTCTCTATTTCTGGATTTTTCATCACATCATATGCCATAAATGTTGGTAATGGTTCAAAACCAAACCATTTAAAATTAAGATGCATTGGTTTTAAAAGTTCATCTTCGCTTATTCCATTAAAAAATGTTTCCTCTGAATTGTTAAATGCCTCTTTAGGTGCATTAGCAGTTACTGACATCATATACTTTCCGTTTAACTTTCCACCTAATCCGTAATTCTTCTTCGGTGCTTCTTTACTTCTTCCATCACCATCAGACATTTCGCCCATCATACCCATCGAAAAAACTTCATCAATGTATTTTTTAAACGACCAACTAACACCCATCCAGTTCAATGGTGTTTGAAAAAAGACCACATCCGCCCATTTGAATTTTTCGATTTCTTCATTGACATCATAATTGTCTTCCATTGTAGTCTTCTTGATATTGTAACCATTACTCTTAAAGTAGCTTTCCGCTTTTTCAGTTAAAGTTGCGTTTAATTTTCCTTCAGAAAATGGATATTTCTGATGACCGTTGATTATAAAAATATTTTTCATTTTAAATTTTTAATTACATTTGTATCGCAAAGAAACTATTTTTAGTATCAAAAAGAAACTATTTATTTTTCATTTGAACAAATAGTGGTAACCAAAAAGTAACTAATGGCAAGAAAATATATAGACAACCCGAATGCTTGTTCACTTGTACATACAATGAACATAATTGGCAATAAATGGAAACCGATTATTTTATACTTATTATCAAATGGTTCTATACGGTTTGGAATGCTCAATACACTTATACCAACAATTTCAAAAAAGGTACTGACTAATCAACTGAAAGAATTAGAAAACGATGGATTACTTTTAAGACAATCTTTTGCTGAAATTCCACCAAGAGTTGAATATTCATTGACTGAAAAAGCAGTTGGACTTTTGCCCGTTTTAAGAATGTTAAGTGATTGGGCAAATGAAGCTTATCCTGAAATGGAATTTGAACAATGCAGAATAATAGAAAATGGAAAAGCCAGCGTACAACAACGTGTATAATTCATGCCAGCAGTCATACACAAAAATTTCTTACTTTTAATTCTAATAAATTTTTCGTGTAACCAATCTGTCCCAATAGCTGGCACAAACCATACACGAACACGTTGTGTGTAAGCTGAAAAAATGAATAGTATTAAATTGAAAATCGGAATTATAATCATTTGTTCTCTATTTGTGAACCTCTCATTTGGACAAAATGACTCATCAAAAGCTGACTGGAATAAATTGATTGTAGGCAAATGGGTTAACAAAATAAACCGAACATTAGATGGTAAAGAATATACTGGATTAAAATGTCGAGATACAATACAATATTTATCTAATGGAAATTATATTTCCAATCAATGTGTCTGGAATGAAACTGGAAAATGGAAATTCTCTGACAAAAAAGATTTAATGATTCATTTCGATATTGATAATGAATATTGGAAAAAGGAATTAGGAACTGATGATTTAGGAGAAAGTCATGCGGAAATTATATCGCTATCTGAATCGGAATTAGTAACTGTATTATTCGATGAAGAAAAAGGAGAAATACATCAATTTTATGCTCGCCTGGAATAAAAGCCTACACACAACAATGTATAACCGCAATTACGGCGGATTCGACTACGTCCGAATCCACTCGGAATTGCGAGCGTCAGTTATTAATCGAAAAATAGTAATTTAAAACCCGTAACGGACGGTTATACGGACCGTTGGCATTAATTTTGAGAGACAATCAAATGAATAAAATAATTTTAATATTAATTGCCCTATTATTTTCAATCCAAGTTTTTTGTCAGGATTTTGGAAAGGTTGAAACAATTAAGATTTACTCAAAGGAATTAAACCAAAATCGCGAATTCTTCATTTATACACCAAGCTATTATCAAGAAAGTAAGTGGCAATTTTACAATGTAATTTATGTGTTTGATGCCCAAACTAAACAGTTTTTTGATTTAACACACTCATTATTACCCTTTATTAGTAAGGAAGTTGACAACCCTTATATAGTTGTTGGACTTATAGCAACCTATGATGAAGAACTTAACTACGGTAGAAATGATGATTTGTTACCTAAACCAGTTAATGTTAAGAATAGTCAATTTTTTGGACACGGAAATTCAGCTAATTTTTTAAAATATGTCAAGAAAGAACTTATCCCGTATGTTGAGAGTAAATACCGCACATTATCGAAAAGAATTGCTGTTGGACACTCTTTAAGTGCGTCATTTGTGATTTCCACATTGCTTGAAGACAATAATATTTTTGATAGTTATATCTCAATTTCGCCAAACTTTGCTTATGATAAAGATAGATTAGCTGACGAGTTTATCGATTTTGATTTTAATTCTTTGAAAAAGCAAAAGTATATTTATATCAGTAATGCTGACGAAGGAATTGAATTTTGGAAAAACTGGAAACCAGCAAGAGAAAAAGTTTATAAATTTTTGAATGAGAAAAAACCAGATTCAATACAATTTAAAATTGACAATTTATCAAATTACAATCACTGGACAACATTTGTGCCTGGACTAATTAATGGATTGAAATCGTATCATAGTTATTTAGAAAATCTTCCTGAAAAATCCTACAAAACAACAATAAGCGTTAAAGTTCCGAACGAAATGGACGAAGTTTATATTACTGGAAACCAAGAGGAACTTGGGAATTGGGATGAGAGTAAAATAAAAATGAATCGAATTTCTGAATTAGAACGTAGTATTACTCTTAATCTAAAAGCAAATTCTCAAATTCGTTTTACAAGAGGAAGTGCGGAAACAGAGGCAGTTTTAAAAGAATATGATTTAGAATATTTGTTTCAAATACCAATTAGCCCTTCTAAATCTCACAATTATAAGTTCGAAATTGTGAATTGGAAAGATATGATGGAGAAAAACTAATGGCAACAAAAGGTATACTTAATGCGGGATTAATTGCTAAATCTAAGTTTTGTGTTCTTTTGCAAACTAATTTTAAATCAAAAAATAATCGCTTATCAACCCTGCACTAAGCATACCCAAACCGTTGCCAGTAATTAAAACGAACTAATGAAGAAAATTTTTACCCTATTATTTATTGGAATTACATTTTCATCTTGCAGTCAAGGTGTAAAAGATAATTTTCCATCTGAAATAAAAACAGAGAAAACAGAAAAACACAAGAGAGTTGAGGGAACAAAAGTTTACGCAAAAATCCCAAGTGATTATAAATTCATAGAAAATTTATCTCGTTATCAAAAAGCAGACAATCTTTACGTTCAGTTTATAGAATCAAATGCTTCAAATTTTTATCAAGCAAAACCAAACTTTTCTAGAGAAGTAATTGAATCTAAAGGTGCCAAAATTGACATTCTTAAAGACACTAAACTAAATGATTTAGATGCAATTTTTGGAGATGGACCTTCAAAAAAAATTAATGAAAGAAAAACTCTTTTGATTTTTGGTGATAGTGAATTTGTGGTAATTGCAGTCGGTGTTTATCCACAGAATAACAATGAAGGACGAAATGAAATCATAGAGATTTTCAA
Organism: Winogradskyella sp.; assembly: GCF_013213975.1. Taxonomy (GTDB): domain Bacteria; phylum Bacteroidota; class Bacteroidia; order Flavobacteriales; family Flavobacteriaceae; genus Winogradskyella. The sequence continues at coordinate 1,498 of NZ_JABSST010000118.1, read as the reverse complement.
AAATTTAGTTTACCACAAAAGTTTTGAGCTCGACCCTTTTGAATTGGCTAACTTCGAATTTGACCAATCTATCTGTGGATTTAAATATGCAATGACAGCGACCAACGTATTTACTTTCAACGAAGATGGAAATCCTGAATCAGAAAGTGATTTCTCTAATTCTATTAACGTTGGAACAATGCCTACAATGTCTCTTGACAAAAGTAAAGAGTTCATAAAAAGCATTATACAAAATGCTAAAAACTCTGGTAAAAAAATTAGAGCTACAGAAATCAAAACTAGCAAAATCGGAGACTATTCTGCTTCTATTTTAGATACAGAAATGGAGGTAAAAAACAGACAAGGAATTCTTTATGTTGCTATACTAAATGGCAATGAATCTAGCGTATTTTTTATGGGGACAGCTTTTGATAGAAAAGCTGAATTATTAGAAAAATATAAAGAAACAGTAAAGACAATAAAAATAAAATAACTACTGGCAACAATGGCTATAATTAATACGGGGTTGATGTTTAACCAAAGTTTAGTGTATTTTTATAAAGTCCGCCAAATCTTTTTGATTTGGCTTTAAAAATGAAAAAAATTAAAACAAAATAAAAAGTTTTGGCTAAGTGCTTAATCGAAATTAATCGCTGATTTATTCCCGTACTAATCATAGCCGAAGCCGTTAGCAACAATTAAAACGACTATGAAACAGGAACTGATAATATCGAATCACGATTATGATGAATTGAAATATTATCCTGCGATTTCGGGACAAATTGAATTATCAAAACTGACCGAATCTTTATCGATACTCAAATTATATTTTCAAAAATTAAGAGTAATAGACAAGCCTGAAGAAATGTATTTTGACCTTTCAACTGAAGTTATGCTTACGAATTTCCCAATTAAAATATCTTCATTAGAAGAACTTGACGGAATGGAATTATTCATTGAAGAAGGATTTGAAGGTAAAGCATTGACAACAATGTTAAGCGTTTACGATGGCGAACCAATAAACAAAAGCAGAATTAAATTTAAGTCGGTAAAAAAAGACTGTTTTGAAGTTGATTGGACAGGTTGTTGGGGAGAAGGCAACAATAATGATGAGAATTTTAAACTCAAAGTTATAGCATATAAAGAAGATGATATAACAACACCTTTGTGTGAATGGGAAAAAGACTTAATTGAAAAATTTGATAAATGATATTATACACATCAAATTGGAAGTACTTACAACCTTCGAAGATACAAATACTGGGGTAATTTTTGTGCAAAGTTAAGTACTTTCATTTCCTTTGCAATTTTCTCAGCCATTTGCATAAGTAGGACTACAATTACCAGATTAAATTGTGAGAGTCCAGGAGATAGGTGAATTTGATATTAGTGACATAATTAATAGTCACAAAAAACTTATTAATAGATTACAAATTAATGGAAAAAAAAAACCGAAATCACTTACAACGTTAGAAAATTTTGCTAATTCTAAAGAAAAAGGTCTTGCTTATGCAATTTT
>NZ_JABSST010000117.1 GCF_013213975.1 Winogradskyella sp. | reverse complement strand
TACCAGTATTTACCAATACTTGCTTAAATACACCGCCTGCACCAGTGATTAAAATAATTACCCCAGCAGGAGCCAAGGACTTTGTGCTAATATCAAGCAATTTAGATCTTGTAAATCCTCTTCTCAAGCCTAAACTGTACCAAGCAATTAGGTTTGCAATAATCAATGCTGTAAAAGGGTGACCGATCATACTCACCCACTCTTTTACTTTCAATGGTACTGCATCTTCTGCTATTAATGGGCTATTAATAATTGTATTACAAACAATCAAAACAATAGGAACTGATATAATTCCTATAATAGACATCACTGGGGGATGGTTTATGGTCTTTGAGTCGGTCTCTATAACTTCTGGTGCTTCAACAAAAATCTGCTTTGCTATATATTTTCCAAATAAAGGACCACAAACTATCGCTGTTGGAATTCCTACCAATACCCCAAACATAATTACCCAACCCAGATCTGCAGTTAAAATATCTGCCACTGCTATTGGTCCTGGCGTTGGAGGGATAAAACTGTGAGTTATGGCAAGACCTGCTAATAGGGGAATACCATATAACAAAAGAGACTTCCCTGTTTTGCGTTGTAAGGCATAAATCATAGGTACTAATATGATGAATGCCACATCAAAAAAAACTGGAATAGCAACAATAAATCCGGTAAGCATCAATGCCCAAGAGGATCGTTTTTCTCCAAATTTTTTGAGCATAAAAACTGCAAGTGACTCCGCACCTCCAGAATGTTCCAGAATCGCACCAAAAATGGCACCTAAACCAACAACCACTGCAACAAAGCCTAAGGTACTTCCCATACCTTCCTGAACAGTTTTGATAATAATCATTGGGTCTAATCCAGATAAAATACCAACAAGAATACTTGCTATTAATAACGCTATAAATGCTTGAATTTTGAATCTTAGAATTAAAACAATTAAAACTACGACTCCAGCTAAAACAGCGCCAATAAGTGATACATCAATCATTATTCTGTCCAATTAGTATGAAAGTATTGATCTTCTGGATAGCCATTTTTCTGATAGGTATGAGCACCAAAGTAATCACGTTGGGCCTGAATTAAATTAGCCGACAAATTTTCAGATGTCATAGACAACCAATAATCATAAGCACTATAAAAGGTATTTACACTTACATTATTTTCCAATCCTAAAGTCAATAATGACTTTATATCCGCTTCACCATCACGCAGTTGATTGCGTAAATCATCGACTTCAAAATATGTTTTTCCATCTTTTAGATACTCAATTGAAGCTTCCATAAAATCAGATCTAATAATACATCCATTGGTCCAAATCCTAGCGACTTCAGAGCAATCAACACTCCATGAATTTTCCTGAGATCCATTTGTTATGAGAGCAAATCCCTGATAATGATTTATTATTCTTGCAAATCGATAAGCCTTTTCTAAAGCTTCAATCTGAAATTCATTTTTAATCTTTAACCTATTGGCGCTCTTCGAGAGTGCAACTCTCATTGATTTAAAGGACGACACATAACGCGCAAAAACGGATGAAGCCATCATAGTGTTAACAGATCCTAAATCTAATGCTACTTTTGAAGACCACGAACCCGTTCCTTTATTACCAGCCTTATCAAGTATAGTATCTAATATATAGTCATCACCTTCTTTTTTTGTTAGGATGTCAATAGTGATTTCTAATAAGTAACCCCCTAAGTCTGACTGATTCCAGGTTTTAAAAAGTTCAGCAATTTCCACGTTAGAATAATAATCGCGCAATAAGGCATATAACTCAGCCAGTAATTGCATCTCTGCATATTCAATTCCATTATGTACCATTTTAACGAAATGTCCTGATCCATCTTGACCAACATACGTACAGCACGGAAGTCCATTCTTATCTTTACCAGCAATTGCTTCAAAAACTTCAGAAATAGATTGATAAGCTTGATGATTACCTCCAACCATCAAGGATGGACCTTTTAGTGCTCCTTCTTCTCCTCCAGACACACCACAACCTATAAAGTGAACATTTTTCTTACGTAAATTTTCGCAACGCTGTTTAGTGTCAGAAAAATGAGAATTCCCACCATCAATAATTATATCGCCTTGTAAAAGTAAGGGTAGTAAAGCATCAATAACATGATCTAAGGCTTTACCTGCTTTGATCATTATTAGAATTTTACGTGGTCTTTGTAAAGAAGCTATAAAATCTTCCAAATCCGAAAAGCCTTGTATACTCATAGCATCAGTCCTACGATCTAAAAGGTCTGAAACCATATGTTCTTCCCCTGGCGCTATTCTGTTATAAACAGACAAAGAAAATCCTTTATCGGCAATATTTAAGCTTAGACTAGATCCCATTACTCCTAGTCCAATAACACCAAAAGCTGATAATTCCATATTTAAATTCTTTCCAAAATTGACGTGATTATTGCTTCAGGTGACCCGCTAATGTCGACATGTATTCCGTATTTTGGAACCTCTAAAGCTTCAAACTGAGATGTTAGCATTTGAGATGACATAAAGTGATCTTTACGTGATTCCATTCTTAATTTAATAAGCTCATAATCGCCTTTCAAATACACCCAAGTAATTTTGTCTTTACAATTTGTAATAAGCAAATTACGATATTTTTCTTTTAGAGCAGAACAGGCCAAGACCGCACCATTTTCTCCAGCCCATCTTGACAAATTTTGAGCTAGTTCTTCTAACCAGGGTTCTCGGTCCTTATCATTTAAGGGTTGACCACTTGACATCTTATTAATATTGGATATGGGATGAAAGTCGTCAGCGTCATAATAAGGAATATTTAGTGCTTGAGATAATCCTTTTGATATAGTAGATTTCCCAGAGCCACTTACTCCTAACACAACGATGATCATAGAACTGTTTATACGCTTAGACTAGCTAAACTAGCTTTAATAGTTTCAATTTTAGCCAAAGCGTCTGCTTCTTTCTTTTTCTCAGAGGCAACAACTTGTTCTGGAGCATTATTTACAAATCGTTCATTTGACAGTTTCTTTTGTACAGACTTCAGAAATCCTTCTGTGTAATTTAATTCATCCGTCAGCTTCTTAATTTCAACATCAACATCAATGTTACCTTCCATCGGAATAAAATATTCATTAGATTTTACACGATAGGTTAAAGCTCCATCTACTGCTTCGGTAACATATTCAAAACTTTCCAAATTACCCATCTTTGTTATGACCTCATCAAATGTTGGCTTCACATTCTCATGATTGACAACAGAGAATCCTATGGCATCTTTATTGGCAATATTTTTCTGCTTTCTAACATTTCTTATTCCAGAAATCACTTCAGATACAAAATCAAATTCATCAATTAGATCTTTATTAATAGCCTTCGAGGTTGGCCATTTTGAAATTATTAAAGCCTCGTTTGCGGTTCTTGAGGTGATTAATTGCCAAATCTCTTCAGTTAAAAATGGCATAAACGGATGAAGGATTTTTAGATTGTCCTCCAACAATGCAATAGCAGCATTTAAAGTTTTTACATCAATTGGTTGTTGGTAGCCAGGTTTAATCATTTCTAAAAACCAACCACAAAAATCATCATAAATTAGTTTATACATGGCCATTAAGGCATCGCTAAGTCGATATTTACTAAAATGATCTTCAATTTCAAGCATCACCTTTTGAAACTTAGCTTCATACCATTCAACGGCTATACTACTTGAATTTGGTTGTTCCAAACTGTCATCAATTTCCCAACCCTTTATTAATCTAAAGGCATTCCAGATTTTATTAGCAAATTGTTTCCCTTGTTGACATAACCCTTCATCAAACAACAAATCATTTCCTGCTGCAGAACTCAGTAATAATCCAACACGTACTCCATCAGCTCCATATTCTTCAATAAGCTTTAATGCATCTGGCGAATTACCTAATGATTTAGACATTTTACGACGCTGCTTATCTCTAACTAAACCTGTGAGATATACATTTTCAAATGGTTTCTGGTCTTTATATTCATAACCAGCAATTATCATACGTGCAACCCAAAAGAATAAAATATCAGGACCCGTAACTAAGTCATTAGTTGGGTAATAATATTTAACCTCTTCGTTTTCAGGATTACGTATACCATCAAAAACAGACATTGGCCATAACCAAGAACTAAACCAAGTATCTAAAGCATCTGAATCTTGCGTTAAGTTTGATGGCTCTAGAGCTGGATTTGAGGATTTATCTTTTGCAAGTACCAAAGCGTCTTCTAAACTTTCGGCCACTACAAAGTCTTCCTTACCGTCACCGTAATAGTATGCTGGGATCTGTTGCCCCCAGAGTAACTGCCTCGAAATATTCCAGTCGCGAATATTCTCCATCCAATGACGATATGTATTTTCGAACTTCTTAGGAAATAGTTTAACATCGTCATCCTGTAAAACTGCTTTAATAGCTGGTTTAACTAAGTCTTCCATTTTCAAAAACCATTGATCACTCAAACGCGGCTCTATAATGGCTTTTGTGCGCTCTGATATTCCAACACGATTATTGTAATCTTCTATTTTCTGGATTTGACCAAGCACTTCCAACTCTTTTACAATCGCTTTTCTAACTACAAATCGGTCTTGACCTTCATAATGCAAGCCAAAGCTATTAAGCGTAGCATCTTCATTAAAAATATCGATTACTTCTAATTGATGTTTATCACCTAAGACTTTATCGTTTTCGTCATGTGCTGGCGTTACCTTTAAACAACCTGTTCCAAACTCAACATCAACATAGTCATCTTCAATTATTGGAACAATACGGTTAGAGATAGGAACAATTGCTTTCTTTCCTTTAAGATTAGTATGTCTCGGATCATTAGGATTAATACAAATAGCTGTATCTCCAAGAATTGTTTCTGGACGAGTGGTGGCTATAGTTAATGTTTCATCAGACCCTTCTATTTTATAATTTACATAGTAAAGTTTCCCCTGTTTTTCAATATACTCAACTTCTTCGTCTGATAGAGTCGTCTTGGCTTCCGGGTCCCAATTTACCATGCGATAGCCTCTATATATAAGACCTTTGTTGTATAAATCAACAAAAACTTTAATTACGGCTTCTGACATGTCGTCATCCATAGTAAATTTGGTTCTATCCCAATCGCATGAACAACCTAATTTTTTTAATTGCTCTAAAATTACACCACCATACTCTTCCGTCCAATCCCAAGCATGTTTCAAAAATTCGTCTCTAGAAAGGTCATTTTTATCAATACCCTCTGACTTTAACTTTGCTACAACCTTGGCTTCAGTTGCAATTGAAGCGTGATCCGTCCCAGGAACCCAACACGCATTTTTACCCAACAGTCTGGCACGACGAATTAACACATCCTGAATGGTATTATTCAGCATATGACCCATATGGAGCACGCCGGTAACATTTGGTGGGGGGATTACAATGGTGTAAGGCTCTCGATCATCAGGGGTAGAATGAAAATAATTATTTTCCATCCAGTAGTTATACCACTTTTTCTCTACTGACAATGCGTTATATTTTGATGGGATGTCCATGTTTTGGTATCGTTTTTGCTAAGTAACTGACAAAAGTACTTATATTTATTTTTGTGTAAAATTATTACTGAATTAATGTAATGCAAAAAACCTTAAATACTGTTAAATACAGTGCATTACATCTAATTAATTTTGAGGAGAATAAAAAAGTAACTAGTTTTGATAGTATCAATTTAAAATGAAAATGATGAAAAATTTTATAGCAATTTTATTTGTAGGATTAATGAGTTTTGGATCATTTGCTCAAGAAAAAAAAATAGCAAAGATAGAATTCAAAACAGAAGTTATTGATTACGGTACAATTGAGAAAGGAGCAAATGGCGTTAGAACGTTTGAATTTACCAATACTGGAAATGCACCATTAATAATTTCTAGCGTAAAATCTACCTGTGGCTGTACTGTACCAAAAAAACCAAAAGAACCAATTATGCCAGGCGAATCAGGTGAAATCGAAGTTAAGTATGATACGAAGAGAGTAAATCCAATTAGAAAGACAATTACTGTTATTTCCAATGCAGAAACACCAACTGTTGCACTTAAAATTAAAGGCCTTGTGATAGACCCTGATAAAACAAGCGTTTTAGAAAAGAAAAATAAAAGTATGATTGAGCAATAATCAATTTATACGATTCAAAAAAAATGAGCGCTCAAAATGAGCGCTCATTTTTTTTGAAGGCATTATCCAATCTAAATCTGTAGGTAAGGTTTTGCACATATCGATCAACTCTAAGCTTTATTGCTTTTGCCTGTTTTGCCGTGGAAAATTCTATTAATCTCAAGTAACTTATAATCGTAAACTTCCTTACCATTTATACGAATAATAATATCCTCTTCCCTTAATCCCGCTGCGAAAGCATTAGAGGATTCTCTTAACTCAACAATTTTATAAATAGGTTTTAATACCATTCTGTAATTTATTGGAAA
>NZ_JABSST010000116.1 GCF_013213975.1 Winogradskyella sp. | reverse complement strand
TTCTTAGTATCTAATGCAGTCACAATAAAAAATTCCTAAGGTATAGTTTACCTTAGGAATTAGAATATTTCTTTTTTGATTAGCAGTTATTCTATTAGCCTTTAAAACTTGCAGCTAAATATTCACGATTCATACGTGCAATATTCTCTAAAGAGATACCTTTTGGACATTCGACTTCACATGCACCTGTGTTGGTACAATTTCCAAAGCCTTCTTCATCCATTTGCTTAACCATATTTAAAACACGATCTGTAGCTTCTACTTGTCCTTGTGGTAACAAAGCAAACTGAGAGACTTTTGCCGACACAAATAGCATTGCAGAAGAATTTTTACAACTTGCAACACATGCTCCACAACCAATACAGGTTGCCGCATCAAATGCTTTATCCGCATTTTCCTTTTCAATCGGAATCGCATTTGCATCTTGTGTATTACCAGAAGTATTTACCGAAATAAATCCACCGGCTTGCTGAATACGATCAAAAGATGAACGATCAACAATTAAATCTTTAATTACAGGAAATGCTTTTGCTCTCCATGGTTCAATATAAATAGTGTCACCATCACTAAAACTTCTCATGTGTAATTGGCATGCCGTAATCTTAGTAGATGGTCCATGCGCTCTACCATTAATGTATAAAGAACATGTTCCACAAATACCTTCACGACAATCATGATCAAAGGCCACAGGTGCTTCTCCTTTTTCAATTAACTCTTGGTTTAATACATCTAACATTTCCAAGAAGGACATATCTGGAGAGATTCCTGAAACCGGATAATCAACTATTTTTCCTTTGTCATTGGCGCCTTTTTGACGCCATATCTTCAACGTTAAATTCATCATAGCTTTTTATTTGTAACTTCTTTCTTTTACTTCAATATTTTCATACGTCAATGGCTCTTTGTGATGAACGGCCTCACTAGGTTGTCCTTTGTACTCCCAAGCAGATACGTATTGATACTCTTTAACACGCAGTGCTTCACCACCTTCAGTCTGATATTCCTCTCTAAAGTGGCCACCTGCAGATTCATTACGCTCTAAGGCATCCTTTGCAAATAATTCCCCTAATTCAAGAAAGTCAGCAACGCGACCTGCCTTAGCCAACTCTTCGTTATATTCATCTTGAGCACCTGGCACAAATACATCATTATAGAACTCCTCTCTTAATTCTGCAATATCTTTGATAGCTTCTTTTAGTTCCTTTTCGTTTCTTGCCATACCACATTTATTCCACATAATCTTACCAAGACGCTTATGGAAGTGGTCTACAGACTTTGTTCCTTTATTATTAATAAGCTTATCTAATGTTTCTCTAACACTATTTTCGGCATCATCAAATTCTTTTGTGTCTGTTGGGATTGGTCCTGTTCTTATATCATGCGCTAAGTAATCTCCAATTGTATATGGCAATACAAAATAACCATCAGCTAGACCTTGCATTAGGGCAGAAGCCCCTAAACGGTTAGCACCATGATCAGAGAAATTAGCTTCACCAACTGCATAAAGTCCAGGAACCGTTGTCATTAAATTATAATCAACCCAAAGTCCACCCATTGTATAGTGAACCGCAGGATAAATCATCATTGGAGTTTCGTATGGATTCTGATCAACAATTTTTTCATACATCTGGAATAAGTTACCATACTTGTTTTCAACTACTTTTTTGCCTAAATCGGTTACGACTTTCATGTCATTATCATCTAAGCCCTTTATATAAGCTTGTTCCTTACCGTAACGCTCAATGGCCGCAGCGAAATCTAAATACACAGCTTCGCCGGTTTGGTTAACCCCGTAACCTGCGTCACAACGCTCCTTTGCCGCTCGAGATGCCACATCACGAGGTACTAAGTTACCGAAAGCAGGATAGCGACGCTCTAAGTAATAATCGCGATCTTCTTCAGCAATTTCAGTTGGTTTTAAACTACCATTTCTAATGGCTTCAACATCTTTCATGTGCTTTGGTACCCAAATACGTCCATCATTACGTAAGGACTCTGACATTAAGGTTAACTTAGACTGATGATCACCAGAAACAGGAATACACGTTGGGTGAATTTGTGTGTAACACGGATTAGCGAAAAATGCACCACGTTTATGGGCTTTCCAAGCTGCTGTTACATTAGAACCCATTGCATAGGTCGATAAGTAAAAGGCATTTCCATAACCTCCTGTACCTAAAACAACCGCATGTGCTGAGTGTCTTTCTATTTCACCAGTTACTAAATTTCTAGCTATAATTCCTCTGGCCTTACCATCAACAATAACCACGTCAAGCATTTCATGACGCGTGTACATTTTTATTTTCCCACGCCCAATCTGACGGTTCATTGCTGCGTACGCACCTAATAATAGTTGTTGTCCTGTTTGGCCTTTGGCATAAAACGTCCTTGATACTAACACACCGCCAAACGAACGGTTATCTAAAAGACCACCATATTCTCGAGCAAAAGGTACACCTTGGGCAACACACTGGTCAATAATATTAGTTGATACCTCAGCTAATCGATACACGTTAGATTCTCTTGAACGGTAGTCACCACCCTTTACAGTATCATAAAATAAACGATACGTTGAATCACCATCACCTTGATAGTTCTTAGCCGCATTGATTCCACCTTGTGCAGCAATAGAGTGCGCACGTCTTGGAGAATCTTGAAAGCAAAATGCCTTAACGTTATAACCTAATTCAGCCAAAGTTGCCGCAGCAGATCCACCTGCTAAACCTGTACCAACAATAATCACATCAATCAAACGCTTGTTGGCTGGATTAACAAGATTTATATCATTTTTATGTTTGGTCCACTTGTCCGCTAAAGGACCATCTGGTATTTTAGAATCTAATATTGACATATTATCTTTTATTTAGTGGGTAAAATGATGAAATAAGGCTATAAATACAAATCCTAATGGTACTCCAATAGCATACACCTTACTAAATCCTTTTAGACTCTTTACATACTTATTGTTAGCACCTACTGACTGGAATGCAGAATTGAAACCATGCAATAGGTGTAAGCTTAATAAAATAAAGCCAATGATGTAAAAACCAACTCGTAAAGGATCTACAAACTTCTCTCTTAATTCTTCGTAATAACGGAATCCTGAGTCTTGAATATTCGGATCAACAAGTCCACTCATATCACCTTCCATATACTTTACGGTCATTTCATGTACCCAAAAATCATACATATGTAAAATTAAAAAGGCTAATACCACTGCCCCTGTCAATAGCATATTTCTACTCATCCAAGTTGAGTTGGCAGCACGACTTGTTTTTGCATAACCAACGGCTCTTGCCCTGTTATTGTGAATTTCTAAGACAAAACCCATTACAAAATGAAATACAACACCAAAAATTAATACAGGCTGTAAAATAAACTGAACAGCCCAAAAAGTTCCCATAAAATGAGACACCTCATTAAAGGTATCTGGACTAAAAACCGATAAGATATTTATAGCAAAATGTTGTAATAAAAAAACCATAAGGAAGAGTGCCGAAAGTGCCATGGCAAACTTTCTTCCAATAGACGAACTAAGAATTCCGCTCATTGTAGATCTAAACTTTTTGTTAGTACTACAAAGATACTGCTCAAATGGCGTTTTGCCAACTTGCCTATATTATAATTATTTATTTAGAATCGTTTTAATTAGGTAATCTTCTTTAAGGTATAATAACGACTTTCAGTCAAAAAAATCAATTAAAACTTTATGAACTGAAAGGAAACGAATTACAAAAGATTTCAGTTTTTGATTTCAATTTTTGAATCAATTACTTAAAATCTTAATTTCTACGCGTCTATTCTTGGACCGACCTTCTTTGGTTAAATTAGTTTCAATTGGCTCTGCTTCACCTAAGCCTTCGATGTCAATTCTATCTTTTAAAATGCCGCTATCAACAAGGTAATTTCTTACTGCACTTGCTCTCATATACGATAGTTTTCTATTTGCTTCATAACTCCCTGAACTATCTGTATGCCCAATAATTTTAAATCTCATCGAGTTAGGCTCTGAAGATAAAATTCTTGACAAATCTAGCAAATAAGGATAGGTGTCCTGAGTAAAGTTATAGTTGCCTGATTCAAACTTTATTCCACGAGCCAAGGCATTTAAATCACTATTTTTTTTCTCTAACTGAAGCTTAGTATCATTAACTGTTTCAATTATTTTATTTTCAACTGGTTTTTTGGTAGCAGTTGGACAACCATGATTGGTAAGGTCACCTTTTATTTGTGGACAATGATCTGCACTATCAACAACTCCATCTTTATCAGAATCAACAAAAGGACATCCATTATTCATTGGAGATCCTGGTGTATTTACGCAATAATCTTTATCATCAGGCACGCCGTCTGAATCAGAATCTTTTCTTAATTCTGAACCATTAGTCATTTCTTGTTTACTTGATTTAGTTCTACCCAATTGCACTAATAATCCAAAAGAATATAAAAAATGCCCTGATTCGAACATCTCAGTTTCACTAAAAACGCTTTTTACTGTAGTATTAAAGTCAAGTCCAAGGCGATCTGTTAACCATACTGAAGCTCCAACCCCGTAATTATACGTAAAAGTTCCTCGGTTAATAACGAAATAACCCAATCCAGCATTTCCATAAAGATCTAAGAATGATAGTCCTTCACCAAAATTGAGTAGTTGATTCAAATATACTTTTCCATTGATATCAAGAGCATAATATCTCTCTTTTTGTTTTAACAAAACTCCATCAATGACTCCTTCTAATTCTTCCCAAGAATTTAAACTACCTTGAATAGTTAATCCAAAGTTTTTATTTAATCTTTTTTCTAATCCTAAGGTAAGCGGAATGGAACCAAACGCATTTTGTTCTAATTGGGTGATACCACTGACAACATTTCTATTTCCGCGACTATCAACCATATTAACTCCGAACTTAAAAGTCCATTCATCAAAGTTATTAGTTCTTTCTTGTGAAAATCCAGAAAGAGAAGCTAGGAATAAAATTATAATTAATTTTTTCATATTTAGTTTGGTTAAATTAGTTGTAAAAATAAACTTTTAATTAATCTATAGAAAGATTTGTTTTTGCTTCGCCAATTTTAATAGTGTAAGCACCTTTTGGTAAATAATATTTTCCATTGCTTGCCTCATTGATATCTAAACTAGTATTTTCTTTCATTAAAGCTTTACGACCTTTTGCAGTTAATTCTAAATTATAATCCACATAATTGAAGCCTTTATCAACATTTATTACCATACTGCTCAATTCTGCACCACCTTCTGATAAAATCTTGAGTGTCGTTTGACCAGACGTATTACTAAAAAACTGAATTGTTTTTTCAGGCTCATAAGCGTCCAACCACTTGCTCCAAGAACTTCCCCAACGACTAGAATAACGCACTGCACTCACATCAAAAACTGAAATTGATTTAGTATTCATGTCATCATTCATATTTTGAAGCGGAGCAATATTTGCTTTATAAATACTGCGTCCATGTGTCCCTAATAATAGGTCCTTGGCCTCAGGCTGAATGACAATGTCGTGCACAGCTACATTTGGTAATCCTTTAGAGAAAACTTCCCAGGAATTGCCCATATCAAATGAAACATAAGCACCATTATCAGTACCCAGATAAAGTATATTTTCGTTTTGAGAATCTTCTACAATAACGTTTACTGGAGATGCAGGAATGTTACCACCGACATCTTTCCAAGTCTGTCCATAATCATCACTCATGAAGACATAGACTTTAAAATCATCCCAACGGTAACCATTTAGCGTTACATAAACGCGCTCTTTTTTGTGCTTAGAAGCCACAACACGACTTACCCATAAATCTTTTGGAAAAGCACTAGAGATATTATTCCAATTACCTCCTCCGTTTTTAGTAACCTGCACTAAACCATCATCGGATCCTGTGTAAATAAGACCAAATTGAAAGGGACTTTCACTTATGGACGTTAAAGTACCATAAGCCACATTGCCTTTTTTACCACCTTGAGTCAAATCATCACTAATAGCCACCCAATCATCACCTTGATTCATTGAACGCATTAGCTTATTACCTCCTAAATACAAAATATCTTGATTGTGAGGTGATAATAATATTGGCGTCTGCCAATTAAAACGGTACGGATTTTCACCTAAAGTATGTTTAGGTTGAATGTATTTGTTTGCATTAGTTTCTAAATTCAATCTGTAATAATTTCCAAATTGATAGCCTGTATAAACAATATTAGAATTACGACTATCAATCTGAACCTGCATTCCATCACCTCCCATAATTGAGGTCCATGGATACTGCCCTCCTTGATGCCAACTGTTATCCTCACGTGCATTGTTGGCTCCTTTCCAAACACCATTATCCTGTAAACCTCCATATACATTATATGGCTTTTCATGATCG
>NZ_JABSST010000115.1 GCF_013213975.1 Winogradskyella sp. | reverse complement strand
GGAATTGGTAGACACGTTGGACTTAAAATCCAATGGCCATTATGGCCGTGCGGGTTCAAGTCCCGCCTTCAGTACAAGTTAAAGCTCGAACAATAGTTCGGGCTTTTTTTGTGTCAAAAAACACCTGAAGTTTAACAATAAGATTTATCATTTTAAGTGATTATGTTATCAGAAAATTAAATATTAACTTAGATCAATTTTATTATTTTATAATAAAATTTGTATATAAGATTTTTGATTCAACACAACATAACAATACAAAATCCCTATATTTACTAAGTGTCATAACTTAACATAGTTGTCTAGGTGGTAATTTCAAAGGTATATATATCAGAATTTGTTAAAATCATTGGTTTTGTTTTTATACTCTTTATAGTATTAAATCTCAATTCGCAAGAAATTCCTCCAATTCAGGTTTTTTCTCCAAATGACTACAAGGCGGAAGACCAAAATTGGGACATCACACAATCCGATAATAACTTTATTTATATCGCTAATAACGCTGGTCTTCTGGAATATAATGGTGCTAGATGGACCTTATATACATCTCCGAATAATGATATTTTAAGATCGGTGAAATCTGTTGGGGATAAAATTTATTCTGGAGGTTATATGGATTTCGGCTTTTGGACTAAAGATGAGTTTGGCAAACTTAAATACAAATCTTTAGTAAAAGAAAACACTATTTCTGTTAAGGAAGATGAAGAATTCTGGGATATTATTCGTTTTGAAAACTATATGATATTCCAATCCTTTGAGCGCATATACATATATAATGTAGAAGAAAAAAATGTAGATGTTATTAATTCTGAAGAGCGAATTAATAAAATGTTTTTAGTTAATGAGTCTATTTACTTTCAAAAAATAAATGAAGGACTTTTTAAAATTGTTGAGGGAAAATCAGAATTAGTCGTCTCGTCTGAAGACCTCAGTAATTATGAACTGGTTAATTTATTTACTCTTGGAAGTGATTTACTCTTACAAACCCAACAGAATGGGTTTTTTACTTATGTAAATGGTGTTGTTGAGAAATGGAATACAGACTCAGACGAATTTCTTGACAGTATAAGCGTTTATAATAGTATAAGGTTGAAAAATGGCGGATTTGTTTTAGGAACTATTTCGAATGGTGTGGTTTTATTGGATGAAGATGGAAGCTTAATTCAAAAGATTGAACAAATAGATGGATTAAGTAATAATACTATTTTATCAATCAAAGAAGATACTTATGGTAATATTTGGCTTGGTTTAGATAATGGTATTGATGTTATTAATTTAAGTTCCAAATACCGTGTTTTTATCGATGAGCAAGGTGTTCTAGGAACTGTTTATACGTCAATTATCGTAGACAATATTTTGTACTTAGGTACCAACCAAGGATTGTTTTATAAAACCTTAGATTCCAGTGAAAAATTTCAATTTCTCGAAGGTACGAAAGGGCAAGTTTGGAGTTTGACATATTTGAAGGGTACTTTGTTTTGTGGACATGATGAAGGAACATTTGTAATTAATAATAATACCGCTCAAAAGATTTCAACTGAACTTGGCGCTTGGGTAATTAAGCCTGTAGAAGGTAAGGATAATTTATTGCTTCAAGGAAATTATAATGGTCTAAATATCTTAGAATTAAAAAATGGAGAATGGAGTCACAGAAATAAAATTTCAGGATATGGAATGTCTTCAAGATTTGTTGAATTCTATAATTCTAATGAAATTTTAGTCAATCACGAGTACAAAGGAATATATAAAATCAAACTTGATAAGGACTTTAAGAAAGTAATTAAAAACGAAAAGATTAATATTGAACAGGGTTTAAAATCTAGCCTGGTTACTTACAATGGTTCTGTTTTATATAGCTATAAAAATGGGGTCTTTAGGTTCAATAGACAGTTAGAGACATTTGTTATGGATTCTACATTAACTCGACTTTTTTCAGGAAATACTTATGTATCTGGAAAGTTAATATATGAAGACGAGAATAATAGACTATGGGGTTTTACTAAAGAGAATATTATTTATGTAGAGCCAGGCATATCCTCAGGTAATCCAGAAATAAATGTCATCGAGATATCTGATGCTATGCGCAAAATCAAAACAGGTTTTGAAAACATCATGCAGGTTAAAAATGATAAATATCTAATTGGAAATAGCGAAGGGTATATAATTTTAGATATATCAGAGTCTACAACTAACTCTTACGAAGTCAGTTTTAATGAAGTTTCATATTCCTCCTTACATAATGAATTTAATTCTTTGGACTATAGAAAAGAAGTTGAATTACGCAATAGGCAAAATAGGCTTCATTTTAGTTATAGTGTGCCAAATTACAATAAACTTGTAAGTTCAAAATATCAATACAAATTAAAAGGTATATATGACAACTGGAGTAATTGGTCCAATTCATCAGAAGTAAACTTTGATAACTTACCATATGGCGATTATGAATTTAAGGTAAGAGCTAAAGCTGGATCTGTGGTTGTTGATAATTCCTTATCCTATAAATTTTCAATTGAAAAACCATGGCACCTTAAACCGCTTGCAATTATTTCTTACATCATTTTGGGCTTGGGTATATTATTTATTATTCACTTTCTTAATAAACGTCACTATAAGAAGCAAAAGAAAAAGGTTGTTCAGCAGCAACAGAGAGAGCTAGAGATGAAAAATCTGGAAACGCAAAGACAGTTGGTACAATTTAAAAATCAGAATCTGCGACTTGATATCGAAAACAAAAATAGAGAATTAGGTGCTGCTACTATGAATTTAGTAAAGCGTAATGAATTGCTTAATACTATAAAAGACGAATTAAATCGTAGTAAGTCTTCGGATGATGTAAAGCGCGTAATAAGAATGATTAATACAAGTCTTAATAGTACCAACGATTGGAAATTATTTGAAGAAGCTTTTAATAATGTCGATAAAGACTTCATGAAGAGAATTAAGGAGCTTCATCCTTCTATTACTCCTAATGATTTACGTCTATGTGCCTATTTGAGGTTAAACTTGTCATCAAAAGAGATTGCTCCTTTACTCAATATTTCTCACAAAAGTGTTGAGGTAAAGCGATATCGATTGAGAAAAAAGATGGGATTAGATCATGATCAGAGTCTTGCAGATTATATTTTAAAAGTATAACTCCTATACAAGATCAATTTTTAACTATACAAAACCTATACACTATAGGTTTTTTGAATCTTGTGAACATATTATTTCAAAATTCTTTAATACTTTCTATTCGCTATACAAGGGAGGTTTTAATGCAAATTTCGCAAAATTATCGTGAGTTTATTGCGATGTATGTTTTTTGTATAGTCCTAGATTAAGGATTCGTTAATATTTTGTTATAAGTTTCAGAAAGCTAATCAATACAACACGTAATAATTATAGTATGAAAAAATTTCTTTTAAAATTATTGCTCTTCTTTTTTACGATTCCAATAGTGGCACAATCGACTCAGGTGTCAGTTGAGAGTAATACAGAAGGACAAAAATTAGTTGTAAATGGAAAACCATTTATTATCAATGGTATGAATTGGGATTATTTCCCAATAGGAACAAATTATTCTTACAGTCTCTGGAACCAATCCGATGATATCATTAGGGCTGCGTTGGATGAAGAAATGGGACTTTTAAAAAATATGGGAGTAAATACCATAAGAGTCTACACGGGAATCCAGCCAAAATGGATAGAATATATTTATGAGAATTATGGCATCTATACGATGCTTAACCATTCATTTGGGCGATATGGTTTAACAATTAATGGTGTTTGGACACCTGTTACAAAGTATGATGATGAAGAAACTAAGAAATTATTGTTGTCTGAAGCAACTGAATTGGTAGAAACATACAAGGATACCCCTGGTCTTCTGTTATATCTATTAGGAAATGAAAATAATTACGGGTTGTTCTGGGCAGGTGCTGAAACGGAGGACTTTCCAGATGAGGATGATCAGCGAAGAGCGGTTGGTGAGAGTCGAGGAAGACCAATGTATAAATTAATGAATGATGCTGCATTAGCAATGAAATCTGCTGATGGTTCTCATCCAGTTGCAATTTGTAATGGGGATGTCTTATTTCTAGACATCGTTGCAGAAGAATGTCCAGATGTTGATATCTACGGAACAAATATGTATAGAGGTGTGTCTTTCACGGACGCATTTGAGCGCATTAAAAATGAATACGGAAAGCCGGTAATGCTAACCGAATTTGGTGCCGATGCATTTAATGCACTAACAAATCAAGAAGACCAAAGAGCTCAAGCTTATTATATGGTGGGTAATTGGAAAGAAATTTATGAGAATGCTGCAGGTCTAGGCAAGGCGAATAATTCTATTGGTGGTTTTACTTTTCAGTTTAGTGATGGCTGGTGGAAATACGGTCAGACTACTAATCTCGATGTTCATGACAACAATGCAACTTGGGTAAATGGTGGTTATCCACATGATACAGAAAATGGGTCTAATAATATGAATGAGGAGTGGTTTGGAGTTTGTGCAAAAGGATCGACTAACGAAAGAGGACTTTATACGCTATATCCAAGAGCGGCATACTATGCTTTAAAAGAAGCACATAGCCTTAATCCTTATGCTGAGGGTATGGATATGAGTTTTTTAAATAACTATTTTAATAATATTAATTTAATGGATGCAGTGCTCAGAGCCCGTGGAGATAAAGCGGCTTTGGGAGGAAATGATTCAGAGAAAATTAGGATTAGTCGCTTGTCAGCTCAGTTTACAACATTTAACACCGGTGGAAGTCTTATTACAACCCCAGAGACTGCAGACGAAACTAACAACACTTTTCCTAATCAACTAGGGTTTGATCACATGCAGTCTTATTTTGTTGGTATTGAAGGAAAACCTTCTGCAAGTATGAGGGCTGAGGCAACATTCAATATTTTAGGAAATGTCGCTGATAATCCAATCAATGAAATCTTTTACGAAAATGTAAACCGACCTTACACCGTACAAGATCCAAATACTGGCGAAAATATCACTATAGACGATAATAATAGATTAAGGTTATATCAAGCAGAGTTTGAGTGGAATCATAAAGATTTTGATGTGAGAGGATTTTATCGTACTGGTCATTATCATTGGGCATATGAAGGTGATTTCTTTAACCTATATCCAGAAGCTAATTATGGACCAAATTTAGATATTTATAACGGTGAAATTTTGGGGCTTGAGTTAGATGCCAAAGGAAAATTAGATGGTTTAAAAGCTGCCTTTGGACCCCAATTATGGTGGGGAGCAAACCCAACAGCATTATTAAAGTACCAGCGTAAGTTTGGGAAGTGGGATGTAACAGGAATATATCATCGGGATCTAGATACTAACTTAGAGTTTGATGCTACTGGGCGTCGTGTATTAAATGCTAATCAAGTTCGAAGTGGTATTATTCCAGCTTGGCCAACGGAAAGAGCAACACTTGTGTTAGAGCGAGAATTTGGGAAATTTGATATTACTCTCGGTGGTATTTGGGGTGGAAGCCCTCTTAATGGAAGTACGTTCCAAGCGATAAATGATAACAACGAAGTGGTAGAAGATCAGATTTCTGGGAGCGATAATTGGGGTGGGAAATTTAAAATCACTTACGAAGGCGGAAAGTTTAATTGGTATGGTCAAGCTTCGTACATGGGTGTAGTTGCCGCTGGCGGTACAGACCAAACACAGACTTTTACTGGTTGGCGATTAAAGGACAGTGGAAGTGGTAACATGGTTAATGCACTTACAGGTTTTACATATTCTTTTGGGGATTTCCAAGTAGCGCCAAATTTCATGTATCAAGAACCATTGGTTGATCCTATTCCAAATAATTTTGGTGGTGCTGCCAGGCTTCGTAACATCATCGACGACCCTTTCGCTGTAAGAGAAGGTAATAGAGAAATGTTTGGTTCTGAAATTTTATTCACTTACGATCCAACTCCAGGCACATGGATGTATCAATGGGATAATGACAGAGCAGAAGATGCGAAGTTTGCTATGAACTTAGGGTTTGTATATCGTCGATTGCCAACGAGTATGGATGCCCATATTGGATTCTTAGCTGATCGTACATTTTTTGCCTTCCCAAACTCTGTGCCTGCAGAAGATCTCTGGGAGGTGCATTCAAGAATGGTGTCGAAGCTTAGTTCAGACTTAGGTGTTATCGGAAATTTCTATTACGGTAACGGTCAAGGTAACGGAGATTCAGACAGAACCATTACACGATTTGGTGCGGATGTGAGAGCCATTTATAGAAAGAATATGCTTCAAGCACATGTAAAGGTTAATGATTGGGGGCCTTTTGATTACCACAGAGATTTTAACTTGACCTTCCCTTTACAGTTAATGTTAGATTTATCAACGTCTTTAGGAAAACCAGATTGGTTTATCCTGCCTAGTACTAGAATAGGAATTAGAGGAACATGGAGATCCTTAGATGAGTTCTCTCCTAGGTATGCGCCAACAGCAGCGCCCGCGGGGACAGGTACCGCCCCCCCTGTGTTAAGCCCTGCAGGGTTTCCTAACGGTTCAGAATGGGAAATAAGAACTTATTTACATATCAATATCGGAAAATAAAAAAGCTAGATAAATGAAACAATTAAATCAAATACAAGCAAAAGTATTTTGCCTATTAAGCTTAATTTCAATGGCTTTCTTAGGCTGTGAAAGAGATATACCATCAGATGCTCCTGCAGCAACATTTCCAAATATTGCTGAGGTATTTACTGACGCACCCGTTAATTTGACAGACGAGTTTTTCATATCGTTTGATCCAGCGGGTGGAGCATATGTTAATGGATT
>NZ_JABSST010000114.1 GCF_013213975.1 Winogradskyella sp. | reverse complement strand
CAAATACTAATGCCAGATGGTATTACTAATCTCTCAACCTATAATATTATTATTAATGCTTCAGGTTTTGAGATTCTAGATGTAAAAACAGAACAAACTTTCAATTTTAAAGAACACTCCACTTATTCAATAGATCATGATTTACCCTTCAATCTAAAATTGGATAGGACTATACCCTTTCAAGATATTAAATGTAAAACATTTATAGATAATTTCAATTCTAAAAAAAATGCTACACTTAATTTGAAGAGATTACTGGAAGTTGAACCCATTGGCGAGCAAAGTGATTTATTAAAAGTATCCATTAAAGGGGAAAGTACCGAATTAACAGAAGCAATTATTAATAGCCTGGTTGAAATCTTTAATCAGGATGGAATTAGTGATAGACGTCTAGTATCCAAACGTACTTTAGAGTTTATAGATGATAGATTTGAATTTTTGGCTTTAGAACTAGACTCGATTGAAGTTGATTTTAAAGACTTTAAACAACAAAATAATTTGATAGATATCGAAACTGATGCTCAGATTGGATTAGAAAAACGTACTAAATCGGATGAGGAGGTGTTTCGACTTAATAATCAATTGGCTTTAGCTAAGCTTATACAGGAAGCTTTAAGGTCTCCAAATTCAGAGTTATTACCCGCAAATTTTGGATTGGAAAGTAGTAATATCAATACTCTAATTGCAGATTATAATACGGCTGTTTTAGATCGTGATAAGCTTAAAAAAAGTGCAGGAGAAAATAATCCTTCAGTGCAAATAGCAAATACAGCAATAGCAGATTTAAAACTAAATATTGAGAACTCGCTTAAAGCCTATATTTCTCAATTAGAAACATCACAAAATCAATTAGAACTACGAAATAAACGTCTCGTTGGGGAGGTGGCTCAAATCCCAGAAAAGGAGAAACTATTGCGATCTATCGCCAGGGAGCAGAAAATTAAGGAAAGTCTCTATTTATTGTTATTGCAGAAACGTGAAGAAGCGGCCATTAACTATGCCATCACAGAGCCCTCTATTAAGGTAGTGGAGTATGCCCTTTCCGGTTCCAAGCCAATATCACCGAAACCAAATATTGTATACGCAGGAGCCTTGTTAGGTGGCCTGTTAATTCCTTTTGGAATTTTGTATCTCATATTTATGCTAGATACCAAATTACATAGTAAAGACGATATCAACACTTTATCCCCTAAAATTCCAGTAGTTGGGGAAATTCCCGATCTTAAAAAGAAGAAAAACACCATCTTTAACGATCCAAGTGATCGATCTGCATTGGCTGAGTCCTTCAGAATTTTAAGTTCGAATGTCAATTATATCCTGCCACTTAATAAAGACAATAAGGGGCGTGTGATTTTTTGTACCTCAACCATTAAAGGAGAAGGGAAAACCCTTGTTAGTCTAAACCTTTCTTTGGCATTATCTAGCATTAATAGAAAAGTATTATTGATAGGGGCCGATTTAAGAAATCCACAAATACATACCCATATTGCTGAGAATAAGCAAAAACCTGGGTTGTCTAATTTTCTTCATGATGCTAATTACAATTGGAAAGATGCTTTAATTAGTGGCTTTGAGAAACATCCTAACCATCAGATCATCCTTTCTGGTAGTATTCCACCTAATCCAGCACATTTGTTGACCAATGGACGCTTTGAAAAACTTTTAGAGGAAGCACGCGAGGAGTACGATTATGTGGTTGTGGATACCGCACCTACAATTCTGGTGACCGATACCCTACTCATTTCCCAGTTAGCTGATGCTACTATTTATTTGGCAAGGGCTAATTATACTGAGAAGAATTTGCTTAAGTTTTCTAAAGAACTTGAAGAAACTGGAAAACTGAAGAACATGGCTTATGTGCTAAATAGTGTCGGTGCAGGAAAATCCTATGGTTATGGTTATAATTATGGCTATAACTATGGTTATGGTAGTGATGAGGATTAATATTTAAGTTTATACGCTTATTTTTATCTCGATAAAGTAGATATGGCCTAGGTCATACATAAGTCCTGTTGTGATTATATATTACTTTTAAAAGTGAATTTTAAAACATAAGAGCATTTATTTTCACTTCTTTCCAAAATAATGATCCATAATATCATCGCCCTTAATAGAGATGATGCTTTAGTAGAGGCTGCTGAGTTACTTTTTGAACCATAACAAGTATGCACAATGTACTTGTGGTTGCAGGTAAGTTAATTGCTGGGGTGTTAAGTTATTCTAATTTACCGCGTATTGACCTTGCAGAGGCTGTTTTATGATACTTAAGAGAACATTATATGAGATTTACCACACAAGTTATGGTAAAAATGTGACTGTATTTGCTTCAAATACAAATATCAAAACCGTCACACTATAATCTTTTCAGAATGCGATTTTCGCGCCTTGTCTATTGTTGATAATGGCATCTTAGTTGGCGTTATCACCACTGTAGATGTAATGAACCATCTATATAATTAACTTTAATTTGCTAAGTCTTTTAGATGTTTAATGGTCGCAGTGGGGTCACTACTTTTAAACACATGACTGCCGGCAACAAAGGTATCTGCACCTGCCTCTACTAACTTTTTGATATTTTGATCGGTTACTCCACCATCTATTTCAATACGTGTATCTAGGCCTTGATCCTCGATCATAGCTCTTAACTTTTTGATACGTTGGTAGGTCACGGCTTCAAACTTTTGTCCTCCAAATCCAGGATTTATGGACATCAAAAGAACCATATAACACTCAGGTAAAATATCTTCTAAAACATTGATGGGTGTGGTTATATTTAAAACAATTCCTGCTTTACAACCTGCATCTTTAATCTGTCTCAAGGTTCTATGTAAATGTACTGTAGATTCATAATGAACTGTAATAATATCAGCACCAACCTTTGCGAATTCTTCAATATAACGCTCTGGTTTTTCAATCATTAAATGCACATCTAATGGTTTGGTAGCATGTGTTTTAATGGCTGCGATAACGGGCATACCATAAGAAATATTGGGTACAAAATGGCCATCCATAACATCGATATGAAACCAGTCGGCTTCACTATTATTAACCATTTCAGTATCGCGTTGCAGATTGCCAAAATCCGCAGCGAGCATGGAGGGAGCAATTAAACATTTACTCATGAGCTATGTTTTAAGAAATTTGTAGTTAGTTGAATGAGTTCTTCTGCTGGTAAATAATTAGCGTTCTTTATCCAATTAAAGTACAAATATAGCTTTTTCATATCGGCATACTTCTGAAAAATTTCGAATTTTCCTCCATTATAATCATTGAAGATTCTCCCTTCGATAGTAGTGTCTAATAAGGTAATGATAGTCTTATGCCGCGGATCGACCTTTATTTTATTAAAAAGGCCGTCAATTTGTTCGGAATGCCCCTCTAAAATTTGAAAAAAGTATTTGTTTTTAAGGATAAGAAGTCCAGTAATATTATTCTTAGAATTATTTTTTTTACAAAATCAATGAGCTCAATAATGGTGTCTTTTCTGAGGTCTCTTGCGAAATTACTGATATAACAAATGGTTTTCATTTTCTGAAGGTGCTGCTAACGAACTTAAAGATTGCTAAAAAAGCGAACCTCCGGTAATCAGCCGGAGGTTCTTTCATCAATCAAAAAACGAACAGTTATGTTTTGTAACTGTTGTTACCTTTATTAGGTTGGTCGTTAAATATACAAAAAACTAACCTAAATACGTCTTTAATATTTTACTTCTGGACGTGTGTTTTAAACGTCTTATCGCTTTTTCTTTAATTTGTCTTACACGCTCACGTGTTAAATCAAAGGTTTCACCAATTTCTTCTAAAGTCATTGGGTGCTGATTACCTAATCCAAAATACAAACGGATCACATCAGCTTCCCGTGGCGTTAAGGTTTCTAAAGCACGTTCAATTTCTGTACGAAGTGATTCGTGTAATAAATCTTTATCAGGATTTGGTGATTCACCACTGCGCAATACATCATATAAATTAGAATCCTCTCCTTCAACTAAAGGTGCGTCCATCGATACATGACGTCCAGAATTTTTCATCGATTCTTTAACGTCATTGATAGTCATATCTAACTCTTTAGCAATTTCTTCTGCTGATGGAGGGCGCTCATGGCTTTGCTCTAAAAAGGCGAACGTTTTATTGATTTTATTGATAGAACCAATCTTGTTCAGTGGTAAGCGTACAATACGCGATTGTTCTGCAAGAGCCTGTAAGATGGATTGTCTAATCCACCAAACCGCGTAAGAAATAAATTTGAATCCACGTGTTTCATCAAAACGTTGTGCCGCTTTAATTAAGCCTAAGTTACCTTCATTAATTAAATCTGGTAAAGTTAACCCTTGGTTTTGATATTGCTTAGCCACAGATACTACAAAACGCAAATTAGCTTTAGTTAATTTTTCTAAAGCAATTTGATCACCAGCTTTTATACGCTGTGCTAATTCTACTTCTTCATCTGCGGTAATCAAATCTACCTTACCAATTTCTTGTAGGTATTTATCTAATGATGCGGTTTCTCTATTGGTAACCTGCTTGGTAATTTTAAGTTGTCTCATTTAAATAATTTGCATTAAAAATTTAAGGCGGAACATCAGGTGTTCTTTTATTATACGTTCAAACTCCAGAAAATGTTACAAAAAAGATATAAAAATAAAAAGTCCATCAAATTATGATGGACTTTTACACAGTTTATTGTAAGAAAATTAATCTTCTTTCTTATCTTCTTTAGGTTTTCTATCGTCTCTACGATTATCTCTGTTGCGATTGTCGCGACTACGATGATTTCTATTGTCTTTTCCGCGATTATTAGTATCGCGCTTTGGCCGCTCTTGCCAACCTTCTGGTTTTGGTAAAATAGCTTTGCGCGATACTTTTTCTTTTCGAGTTCTAGAATCGATACCGAAATATTTTACGTCAAATACATCTCCCATGTTTACGACATCAGAAACATTTTCCGTACGTTCCCAAGCCAATTCACTTACATGTAACAGTACTTCGTTACCAGGGGCCTCTGTGTATTCCACAACAGCACCAAAGTCAAGCATTTTAACAACTTTAACTTCGTAAATACTACCAACTTCTGGTTTAAACATCATAGCATCAATATGTGCCATCACAGCATCGATACCTTTGTTACCAACGCCAAGAATTTCAACAATACCTTCTTCAGTTACAGGATCTTCATTTATTACGATAGTTGTTTCAGTTTCTTTCTGTAATTCTTGAATCACTTTACCGCCAGGGCCAATTAAGGCTCCGATAAATTCATTAGGAATTCTTGTCGTAACCATAGTCGGTGCATGATCCTTAACGGAAGCATTAGGAGCTTCAATTGTATCTGTGAGGTGCTTTAAGATGTGTAAACGTCCATCTCTAGCTTGCATTAATGCCTTCACTAAGATTTCATAAGAAAGCCCTTTGATTTTAATATCCATTTGGGTGGCTGTAATACCATCAGCAGTACCAGTAACTTTAAAGTCCATATCTCCTAAATGATCTTCGTCTCCTAGAATATCAGAAAGTACGGCATACTTATCACCATCAGATATAAGTCCCATAGCAATACCCGAAACAGGCTTTTTAAGTTGTACACCAGCATCCATTAATGCCATTGTGCCAGAACAAACAGTGGCCATAGATGAAGAACCGTTAGATTCTAATACTTCTGAAACCACACGTACTGTATACGGGCAATCTTCTGGAACCATACCTTTCAAAGCACGTTGTGCCAGGTTACCATGTCCAACTTCTCTACGAGATGTTCCTCTAATTGGTCTGGCTTCTCCAGTTGAGAATGGAGGGAAGTTATAATGTAAGTAAAAACGTTCTTCGCCTTCGTAAGATGGCATGTCTATTTGGTTAGCTTCTCGCGAAGTACCTAAAGTAACTGTCGCTAAAGCTTGAGTTTCACCACGTGTAAAGATTGCAGAACCATGTGTAGAAGGTAAATAATCTACCTCACACCAAATTGGTCTAATATCTGTAGTCTGACGTCCATCTAAACGTAAGCCTTCGTCTAAGGTTAAATTTCTAATGGCTTCTTTTTGCGCTTTAGCAACATACTTATGAATCAGTTTACCTAATTCATCTTGCTCTTCCTCAGAGAAAGAATTGAAAACTTCTTCTTTTATTTCGCTAAATGCTGCTCCACGTTCGTGTTTTGCAGATCCTGCTTTGGCAATAGCATACGTTTTGTCATATACCATGTCATGAATCTTTTTTGCTAATTCTTCATCTTCAACCTCAGGATCGTATTCACGAATTTCTTTTTTACCAAAAGCTTCAGCTAATCGTAATTGAGCATCACACTGCATTTTAATAGCTTCATGCGCAGCTTTAATGGCTTCTACCATTTCTTCTTCTGAGATCTCATCCATTTCGCCTTCTACCATCATCACAGAATCTGCCGAGGCACCAATCATCATATCGATGTCAGAGGCTTCTAATTGTTCATATGATGGGTTGATGATAAATTCGCCGTTAACACGTCCAACTCGAACTTCAGAAATTGCTGTTTCAAATGGAATGTCTGATAACTGAATCGCTGCAGATGCTGCTAATCCGGCCATAGCATCTGGCATAACTTCTGGGTCATGAGACATCAACTGAATCATTACCTGTGTTTCTGCATGGTAATCTTTAGGAAATAATGGGCGTAAACATCTATCCACTAAACGCATGGTTAATACCTCACCATCA
>NZ_JABSST010000113.1 GCF_013213975.1 Winogradskyella sp. | reverse complement strand
ATTTACTTATTATTTTTGAATTGCTAAAAGTTGATGAAGTCACCTTAGCTTTTGAGTGATTTGGTAAGTTAATTAAAGTTCCAAATTCATTTCGTCGAAGCAATATTACTTACATCTATTGTTGTATTTGTTTGGAAATTAGCACTTTATTAAAGATTTCTTAAAATAGAAACTTCAAATTCAGAATTTCATAAAAATGCA
Organism: Winogradskyella sp.; assembly: GCF_013213975.1. Classification (GTDB taxonomy): domain Bacteria; phylum Bacteroidota; class Bacteroidia; order Flavobacteriales; family Flavobacteriaceae; genus Winogradskyella. The sequence goes on along the minus strand of NZ_JABSST010000113.1, from coordinate 6,854 downwards.
TTCAATTTTTAGGTCAAATTTGGTTAATTGGTTTTTTTGATAGTACTTCATGTTGCTATTAATTTTTAAAATTACAGAGATGAAAATTGGAGTCCCAAAAGAAATCAAGAACAATGAAAACCGAGTTGGTATGACGCCAGCTGGTGTTTATGAACTCATTAAAAATAATCATACGGTTTATGTGCAAAAAAGCGCTGGTTTAGGAAGTGGCTTTTTTGATGAAGACTATAAAGAGGTTGGTGCAGAGCTTTTAGATACTATTGAGGAAGTATATGCATCTGCGGATATGATTGTAAAGGTTAAAGAGCCTATTCCGGAAGAGTACGGATTAATTAAGTCACATCATGTTGTATTTACCTATTTCCATTTCGCTTCTAGTGAACCACTTACCAAAGCCATGTTAAATAGTAAAGCAGTATGTATTGCTTATGAGACTGTAGAAGACGAAGATGGATCATTGCCATTATTAACTCCAATGTCTGAAGTTGCTGGTAGAATGGCAATTCAGCAAGGTGCTAAGTATTTAGAGAAACCAATCAAAGGTCGTGGAGTGTTATTAGGAGGTGTGCCAGGAGTACCCCCAGGAAAGGTTCTTGTTTTAGGAGCAGGAACCGTAGGAATTCAAGCCGCAAAAATGGCTGCAGGTCTAGGAGCACATGTTACTATTATGGACATTAATATGAAGCAATTGCGCTATGTAAATGATGTAATGCCAAATCATGTTGTTACTGAATTTTCAAGTGAATTTAATATCAGAAAGCGTATTCAGGATCATGATTTAATTGTCGGAGGAGTTTTAATTAAAGGGGCAAAGGCTCCTAAGTTAATTACGAGAGACATGCTTAAAGATATGCGTCCAGGAACAGTAATTGTTGATGTGGCTGTAGATCAGGGAGGTTGTATAGAAACAACAAAAGCTACAACACATGAAGATCCTACTTACATAATTGATGATGTTGTTCATTATTGTGTGGCTAATATGCCAGGTGCAGTACCATATACCTCTACACTTGCATTAACTAATGTGACCTTACCGTATGTATTGCGATTAGCTAACCAAGGATGGGACGTCGCTTGTGCTCAGGATGAATCCTTACGTAAAGGACTCAATATTGTAAAGGGCAAAATTGTTTATGAAGAAATTGCAGAAGCCTTTAACTGGTCTGTAGATGCTATGTAAACTGTCATAATAACCTATAAAATCTGCCAAATTTTCTTAACGAGAGTTTGGCTTATTTTTTGATGTGAATATATAGAACTTTAAATGCAAATCATTATGATGGGATATTATGTACTTGCTGGGGTTATTTTTCTGGTAAGTTCTTATGTAAGTAATAAGTTGAAAAGTAAGTTCAGCCATTATTCTAAGATTAGCCTTAGAAATGGTATGAGCGGAAGGGAGATAGCTGAAAAAATGCTTGCCGATAACGGGATTTATGATGTGGAGGTTATCTCTACTCCAGGACAGTTAACAGATCACTACAATCCAAAAAATAAAACTGTTAATCTAAGTGAGGCCGTGTATAATCAACGCAATGCAGCTGCAGCGGCAGTTGCTGCTCATGAAGTTGGTCATGCCGTACAACATGCTAAAGCTTATAGTTGGTTAGAAATGCGTTCTGCTATTGTGCCAGCCGTTGGAGTAAGTAGCAAGCTGTCTAACTTGGTGATCATGGCAGGTTTAGTTTTATCTGTTGGTGGTTCTGCTTTTGGTACTTCTATATTTTTAATTGGAATATTGTTATTTGCTGTAACTACAGCATTTACTTTTATTACACTACCAGTAGAATATGATGCGAGTAACAGAGCATTGGCATGGTTAGAGAACAAAAATATGGTATCTCAAGAGGAATATGCTGGTGCAAAAGATGCTCTTAAATGGGCTGCAAGGACATACTTAGTAGCTGCCTTGGGATCTTTGGCGACGTTACTTTATTTTATAAGTATCTTTTTAAATAGACGCTAATGAGTATCTATAAAGTTACTAATAAGCCCTGAATTTCAGCGTTTTTTTATGGCTATTTGTTTGAAAAGACTTACATTTAAGTCATAACTAAATCAAAAAATATGGAAAATCAAACACCCAACCCCTTTCCGGAGCAAGAACAAACCAAAGTATTAGTAGGAACACTTTCTGAAGTAGAGAGAGTAGCTTTTTATAAAAAGACCTATAGTCATGTGGCTGGTGGAGTATTGGTCTTTATTCTATTTGAATGGTTGTTACTTCAAAGTGATACTATTGTAGACTTTATGCTGTCAATGACCGAAGGTTACAAATGGTTATTAATGTTAGGGGGATTTATGTTGGCTACAAATTATGCTGAAAGTATGGCTATGCGAACAGAAGATAAGAATAAGCAGTATTTAGCTTATGGTATTTATATATTCTTTGAGGCCTTAATTTTTGTGCCACTAATTTACATCGCAGCATTTTATATGGAATCAGGTCCTGAGATTTTAAATCAAGCGGCTATTTTGACTCTAGCCTTATTTACAGGGTTATCTGCCGTTGTATTTGTTACTAAAAAGGATTTTTCATTTTTGAGAACTGGATTAACGATTGGCTTCTTTGTAGCGATGGGATTAATTATAGCTGGAACTATATTTGGCTTTAATTTAGGTTTATGGTTTTCGGTGGCAATGTGCTTATTAGCAGGAGGTTCCATTTTATATCAGACATCAATTATTATTAAAAAATATGGTGTAGAAGATTATATACCCGCTGCACTGGGCTTATTTGCTTCGTTAATGCTATTGTTCTGGTATATTCTAAGAATATTTATGTCTAGAGATTAGATCCCAAAAGGTCACTAAATAAAAGCTCTGAGAAATCAGGGCTTTTTTTAATTAAAACTGCAACCATAGCTTAACAGGAGGTATTTATGAGCTCTTGACTGTGATATTTCCCTAGTATTGCAGCAAATACCAAATTTAATATTGTGCTTTCCATTTCGGTTGTGAAAATCAAACTTAAATCGTAATAATGAATGTTGTACCTCACCACTCCTAAACAAGGAGTTGGTTAGTAGTTGTGCATAAGAAAATAGCAGACTAGAAGAATAGTAAAAATGGGTTAAAGGGAAATAGTTATTATCGTCCTGCAATGCTATCAGCTTGTTGAAGGAAGAAGTATTTTAACTGTAACCGAAGACAGCATAAAAGACATGAAATAGACTTAGATTGAGATTAATCATTTTATACCTTTATCTGTCTATTGATTTGTTGCTGTAAAGAAATAAAGGTTTCAGTTCTAGAAACACCTTTGATGCCTTGAATTTCCTTATTCAGTAAATGCATCAGATGTTCGTTGTCTTTAGATAGAATTTTAATAAAGATACTCCATTCTCCAGTTGTATAGTGACATTCTATAACTTCAGGTACGCGCTGTAGCTGTTTTACGGCTTCAGGATTGCTGACGGCTTTATCCAGATATACTCCTACAAAAGCCATAGTAGTATAACCTAAAATTTTTGGATTAATTATAAATTTAGATCCTGCTAAAAGCCCAGACTTTTCTAATTTTTTAAGGCGTTGATGAATTGCTGCGCCAGAAATTCCAACAGTTCTGGCTATTTCTAAAATTGGAGTTCGAGCATCTTCCATTAAAGCTCTTAATATCTTTTTATCAATGCCATCAATATGTATCCCTTTATGATTAACCTTCATTTTAATTTGTCTTTATTATTTGAAAGTTAAAAATATAAAATTGATTTCAATTTGTAAGCGTCAGGGTGTTAATGAACCAAAGTTGTAGTTCACAGGTTTAAGGGGTTATAACCTAAATAAGGTACTTCTTTTTCTTTGAATTGAACTCCATAGGTTTCTAGTTCTTCTAAAATAGGTGTATAAACCTCCTTAGAAATTGGTATCTGAACCCCTGGAGTTTTGATTTTACCATTTAAAATATCCATGGTTGCCATAGCCACAGGTAGACCCACAGTCTTTGCCATAGCGGTGTAGGTTTGATCTTCACCAACAACAACCATAGTTGCATCAATTTGATGTTTTTTACCATGTAATTCGTAACCAAATTTGTGATACATCACAATCATGTCTTTATCCTCAGAATTCAAGGTCCAACTATCCGTTAATATTTTTTGTAGGATTTGAGCAGGTGTTGCTTTATGCAGTTCTACCATTTTGTTTGCATTGAAAATATCAAGTTCCAGGAATTTATCCCAAACAATATCATCTTGATCAATTTTTAATGCGTGTCTAAATTTAAGTTCTACTGAGTCTGTTGGACTGTAAGGTAAAAAAGCGTTTACAAAATCACGATAGCTCATATTAGCGCTATCATCGATAGTATAACTATCGTCAGTCATTCCCAATTGTACAAAAACATTCCAAGCACGACTAAAGCCTACACGTCTCATAGTGCCTCTATACAAGGTTTTAATGTGGTCTAAGCCGTAAACATGTTGATATTTTAAAGAGTCTCTGTTAGCATAGGCTTCAAACCTCCCATAATTATCAACATCTAAAAATTCTGTACGTCTAAAGAGTCTGTTATACGGAATGTATTTAAATTGATCTTCTTGCAAGAATTTTGCTGCACCACCTTGACCTGCAACAACAACATTTCTTGGGTTCCACGTAAATTTATAATTCCAGAGATTATTATCACTCTCAGGTGCAACCAATCCACCAGTAAACGATTCAAATAAGATCATTTTACCGCCATTATCCCTAATACGGTCAATCACTTGCATGGCACTCATGTGATCTATTCCAGGATCAACACCTATTTCATTCATAAAGACCAAATTATTGGCTTTGGCAGCATCATCAAGCATTTGCATCTCTTTACTAACATAAGATGCAGTGACCATATGCTTTTTGTAGGTAATACAATCTTTAGCAACTTCAACATGAAATCTCGCCGGTAACATAGAAACAACGATATCAGCTTCTTTAACGGCTTCTGTTCTTGAATCAGCGTCAAAAACATCCAAATGAATGCTATTAGCTTTAGAGGTATTGCCAACTAAGTTTTGCACATTTTCTACATTGACATCTCCAATCGTTATGTGAAGATTTTCGGATTCAACTTTATCTAATAAATACTTTATGAGGTAAGACGATGATTTCCCTGCACCAATGATTAAAATCTTTCGCATAATGGCTTTATATGACTAATTTTGTTAGTACGAATGTACTAAATACAAAAAGCAAAAGAAACCTAAATTAGACTTTACTTATGAACAAAAAAATACTATTAACAGGCGCAATATTTGGAATAACAGGTGTCATTTTAGGAGCCTTTGCAGCACATGGATTGCAAAAGATAGTTGATGCTGAAGCTATTAAATCATTTGAAACAGGTGTGCGATATCAAATTTATCATGCCATATTATTGCTAATTCTAGGGGGTACTTCTTTTGTCACTTACAAGCGAAAGAAAGTCATGTTTTATCTCATAGTAATTGGATTAATTTTCTTTTCAGGATCAATCTATGGATTGGCTACTAATGACCTCTCTAGCTTTGATTTTAAGGCTATTGCAATGATGACACCAGCGGGTGGTTTCTTGTTAATCTTGGCCTGGATGGTTATGTTAATCGATATATTAAAGTCAAAGGTCGATTAATGCATTTCTCTAGGGCTGTTTTAAAATAAAGTTATAATTTTGCTCACCTAAACAACACAAAAATTATGGTAAACCATACGCAATCAACGAAAACGATTTCGTTAGAAAATTATGGCATTAAAAATGCTAAAGTCCAGTATCAATTAGAGCCCTTAAAGCTACAAGCTATTACCTTGGAAAGAGGAATGGGTAAAGAAACTGCTAATGGTACTTTGGCAATAAATACAGGGAAATTTACAGGGAGGTCCCCAGAAGACCGTTTTTTAGTTAAAGACAGCTACACAGAAGATAGAATTTGGTGGGGACCATCTAATAAACCAATTAGTTCAGAACACTTCGATTTCTTACAAGGTGAAATTGAAACTTACCTGAGCAATAAAGAAGTTTTTGTACGTGATGGCTACGTCTGTGCCGACTCTAATTATAAGATGAATGTTAGAACCGTTACAGAATATCCATGGTCTAACATGTTTGTCTATAATATGTTTTTAAGACCTACCGAAGAAGAATTAATAAACTTTGAAGAAGAATGGTTGGTGCTTTGTGCTCCGGGCTATGAATGTCCAGACCCAGAAAATCATGGGCTAAGACAAGGTAATTTCTCTATTCTCAATTTTACTAAAAAAATTGCCTTAGTCGGCGGATCTGCCTACACAGGAGAAATAAAAAAAGGTATTTTTACAGCATTGAATTTTATTTTACCGGTAGAGAAAAATGTATTGCCAATGCACTGCTCAGCCAACGTTGGGGAAAATGGTGAAACAGCAATTTTCTTTGGGTTATCAGGTACGGGTAAAACAACCCTATCTACAGACCAAAATCGTAAATTAATTGGTGATGATGAGCACGGTTGGACAGCAGAAAATACGGTCTTTAATTTTGAAGGAGGTTGTTACGCTAAGGCAATTAACTTATCGGCAGAACAAGAACCAGAAATCTATGGAGCTATAAAGCCTGGTGCTATTTTAGAAAACATCATTATGGATGAGCAGGGCAATGTAGATTATGCTGATACTTCCATAACACAGAATACAAGAGTAAGTTATCCTATTTATCATATTGATAATATTAAGACACCTTCTAAAGGAAATAATCCCAAGAATATATTTTTCTTAACGGCAGATGCTTTTGGTGTACTACCTCCAATTTCAAAATTAACTCCAGCTCAAGCAGCTTATCATTTTATTTCAGGCTATACGGCTAAGGTGGCAGGAACGGAAGCTGGAATAGAGGAACCAGTTCCTTCATTTTCAGCATGTTTTGG
>NZ_JABSST010000112.1 GCF_013213975.1 Winogradskyella sp. | reverse complement strand
GTGATGCAAAGAGCATAAATTTTGATATTCTTAAACCGTTTATTTTAGAAACTGCTAAAAAGGTTCAAGACATTTCACCATATATGGCGCAAACAGGACCTGCAAAACGCAATGATAAGAAAACGATAAAACGTCATTTAAAGCAAATAGAATCCCACGAGCACAAAACTATTTACGAGCTTTTAACCGGTTCAATTAAAAAAACGCATGGACAACGCTAAGAGTTATAAAGAATTACTAATTGATATTACAACCTTCATATTTGATGTTGATGGTGTCCTAACCGATGGTACTGTAACCGTAACTACTGATGGTGAGTTATTGAGAACAATGAATGTTAAAGATGGATTTGCACTTAAAACAGCTATCGATGCTGGTTTTAACATTTGCATTATTTCTGGTGGTTCTAATGAGGGAGTTCGTAAACGTCTCGCTGGACTAGGAATAAAGGACATTCATCTTGGTGCTAAAAACAAAATTGATCAACTAAACTCATACCTGACTGCAAATAATATTAATCCCTCACAGGTGTTATATATGGGAGATGACCTCCCTGACTTTCCTGTAATGAAAATAACGGGTTTACCCTGCTGTCCTCAAGATGCTGTTCCAGAGATAAAGGCTATTTCTAAATACATTTCTCACAAAGACGGTGGTAAAGGAGCTGTAAGAGATGTCATTGAACAAGTTTTAAAAGTTCATGGAAAATGGAACTCAAATTTTAATGCCAAATATGACTAACGCAATAGCAAAACGAAATAAAGGACATAATACTGGTGTCCAATATGTTGATTTTGGTAATAATCAATCCACATTAAATCAAAAATCTAGAGTTCCTTTTTCTGTGTACAAAGAAAGACTAGATCTGGAAGCTCATTTGCACTATAAAATACATTACCTAAATACTGAATTAAATAAAGCAGGTAAGAAAAAATTAAAAATAATCAGAAAATAAGAATATTCCGCATTTATAAAACAGCTATGATAAGTATGTTGATTTTTGCTAAAGTCACTTAGTTTATTAATTATTTAATCAATCAAATATTATCTCACGCACTAAACAATGATTCAATTCTTTAAACTCATTCGATGGCAAAATCTTATGATGATTGCCTTAGTTCAAATACTAATTCGTTATGCTTTATTATTACCCTTTTATGAGAGTCATGGCGTTGTAAATGCACTTACACCATTAGCCTTTTGCCTCTTAGTTATTGCTACACTATGCATTGCTGCAGGTGGTTATGTGATTAATGATATCTACGATATTGAAGCTGACAAAATCAACAAAGCTCATAGTGTCATCGTTGGACATACAATCTCAGAGAAAACGGCACTGATTATTTTTATTGTCTTAAATGTCGTTGGAGTTGGAATTGGTTATTATTTATCTAATGGCATTGATAAATCTGGATATTTTGTTTTGTTTTTTATCGCTTCTGCTCTACTCTACATCTATTCATCTTATTTAAAACAAGTTCTTTTGGCTGGAAACCTTATAATTTCTTTTATAGTGGCCTTAAGTATCCTATTAGTTGGGATTTTTGAATTGTTACCAGCAATAACTGACAGCAATAGACCCGTTCAAATTTTCTTTTTTAAGCTTATACTTGATTATGCAACTTTTGCATTTATGATCAATTTTATTCGCGAAATAGTTAAAGACATTGAAGATATTGATGGAGATTACAAAGTGGGTATGCAAACTTTACCAATAATGCTTGGTAGAGATCGCAGTACAAAAATTGCATTTGTTTTATCGCTTATTCCCTTGTTTGCAGTAGTATACTATGTCATCAATAATCTTTTTAAACAACAACTTCTGGTTGGTTATTTTTTAATTTTTGTCATTGCGCCACTAATTTACATTACTATTAAACTGTTTAGTGCAGAACATAAATCACATTTTAGCCACATAAGTTTAATTTTAAAATTAGTTATGCTAACCGGAATGCTTTCTATGGCGTTCTACCCTTATATTCTCAAGTAATGCTTAAAGAGAAATTAAAAAATTATCATATCATTTTAGCCTCTGCTTCGCCAAGACGCCATGCATTTTTAAAAAGTATGGATTTAGAGTTTGAGGTGAAAATACATCCTGTTGAAGAAGTATATCCTCAACATCTACAAAGAACTGAAATCACTGATTATTTAGCCAAACTTAAAGCAAAAGCTTTTTTAACTGACCTCAACGAAAAGGATATTTTAATTACAAGTGACACCATAGTGTGGCTTGAAGGTCAACCCGTAGAGAAGCCTAAAGATAAAAACGATGCTTTTAGAATGATTAAATCTCTTGGCGCAAAGACACACGAGGTTATGACATCCATTTGTGTTTCGAGAACTAAAGGGCAGCAAGTAGTAAATACAACAACTAAAGTTACGTTTAAAGCTTTAACGGATGAAGAAATATGGTATTACATTAAAAACTACAACTCTCTTGACAAAGCTGGCGCCTATGGTGTTCAAGAATGGATTGGCGCCATTGCAATTACCAAAATCGAGGGCTCTTACAATAACGTTGTTGGATTACCTACACATTTGCTTTATGAAACGTTAATTAATATCGCAGACGATTAATTACTTCGTATTTTTATAAAAAAAATTAAAATGAATAAGTCGATTAAAGCACTCATAGTGTTTCTATGTGTGTTATGCGGAATGATTGTAATGCTATCTTGTGAAGAAAATACTGCAAAAAGCACCGACGAATTAGCACTTACTGAACCTATTGAAAAAGAAAGCTTACCAGCAAAAACTAAACTCACTACAGAATTTAAAGACTATTGGTATGCAGGAAATGCAGAAATCACATCTTTTAAATTAGAGCAAGCGAGATATGGTGAAATGAGAGATGGTACGGCAGTTTTAGTTTATGTTACCGAAGATTTTTTACCACAAGAACAAGTCAAAGCCGACAACTACAGTAAATCTAATATTCCAGTATTAAAACTTAACGCTACAAAGAATTTTAATACTGGTATTTACCCATATTCTATAATGCAGAGTACTTTTTTTCCTGTAGCTAACAATCAGCATTTAATAAAAGCCTCAGCATCAATTCAAGAATGGTGTGGGCATGTCTACACACAACTCAATAATAGAAAAGAATTTGAAGTGGTGTCTCACTCTTACTTTCAACGTGAGGCAGATCAAAACATAACTCTAGAAAAAACTTGGACAGAAAACGAATTATGGACTAAACTTAGAATAGACCCTAGTAGTTTACCACTAGGAGATATCAATATTATTCCTTCCTTGGAGTACACTCGATTAAGCCATAAACCGATAAAAGCCTATGAGGCTACAGCAAGTCTTGAAAATGAAAACTATACCATTGCTTATCCGGAATTGAATAGAACTCTAACCATTAATTTCAATAGCAACTTCCCATATGATATTTTGGGTTGGGAAGAAACTTCAAAGAGTGGTTATGGTGCATCAGCTAAGACATTAACTACAAAAGCCACCAAACTCGAATCTATTAAATCTGCGTATTGGGGCCGTAATAGTACTACTGATGAAGGCTTAAGAACAGTTCTAAAATTGCAATAGAATTAGGCTATCTTTGTGTTACTTAACTGTAGCATGTTCGGATTTTTTAACCTACCAATCCGACACACTTTACCCTTCAATACTTCCTGTAGCCCTATTCATTATAAGAAATATTAGTGTAGTTGCTGTAAGACGTATTGTTTAGAAAAGTGGAACAACTGAGGCTGGCGCATACCTAATTTGTTGTTATGCTACGTTCAGCCTAATTTTGATCGCTATGTTGATTGGTACTTTTATTCTAGCCATAAAAACCCACGAAATCACTTTAGATTTTTATCCGTATTTGCAGTTATTAGAATGGCTATATTCGCAAGTTAGTCTATACTGAGTATGGATATTTACCGCGAAATAATTTGTAGTTTAAGGGACATGCACATAACTACAATCATTAACAAGATAAATGAAGTCATAAAAGTTCTTACCACCATTTCATTAATTTTTATTCTGCCATACGTTATAGCAGGACTTTATTGAATAAACTTTGGGTATATCCCAAAGCTAAAATATCAGAATGGTTATTTTTTTACTAATTGGTTCAATATTTGTAATTGTTATTGGGTCGCTATTTTACTTCATAAAAAGAAATTCGACTCCGATTAGGTTTCAAGGTTCTTAATTCTAATAATTCTACCTGTAATACCAACGTTAAACAAAACCTAAATCCAATGTCATAGTTTGTAACTTTTATATATTTGAGAAGTAACTAACGATTATGTACATGCGCCAAATAAAGCTTTGCCTTTTAATTCTAATAGGCACTATAGTTTCCCTACCAGCACAACAACCAAAAAAACTTAATTCTTCAGAGATCTTCGAAGCCGTTCAAAAACTAAATGTCTTAGGATCTGTTCTCTATGTTGCTGCGCATCCCGATGATGAAAATACACGTCTTATATCTTACATGTCTAATCATGCTAAGGCGCGTACTGCGTATTTATCCTTAACACGAGGTGATGGCGGACAAAACCTCATCGGTCCAGAAATTAGAGAATTGCTAGGTGTAATCCGCACTCAGGAATTACTAGCTGCTAGAGGAGTTGACGGGGGTGAACAACGTTTTACAAGAGCAAATGACTTTGGTTACTCTAAACATCCAGATGAAACTTTCGACATTTGGGATAAAGAAAAGGTATTAGCCGATGTGGTTTGGGCTATTAGAACGTTTAAGCCAGATATAATTATTAATCGTTTTGATCATAGAACTCCAGGAAGAACACACGGACATCACACAGCTTCTGCCATGTTAAGTATGGAAGCTTTTGATCTTGCCAATGATTCATCTAAGTTCACTTCTCAACTTAATAACACAGAGACCTGGCAACCAAAGCGCCTATTCTTTAATACATCTTGGTGGTTTTATGGTAGTCAAGAAAACTTTGAAAAAGCCGATAAAAGTAACATGCTCAATTTTGACATTGGAGTCTACTATCCTACTAAAGGTATGTCTAATAATGAAGTGGCATCTTTAGCTAGTAGCCAACACCTGTGTCAAGGATTTGGTCGTTTAACCACTAGAGGTACCCAGACGGAATATATTGAATTCTTAAAAGGAGATCCACTTGATGGTAGTAACAATGTCTTCGCTGGAATTAATACATCTTGGACGAGGATTGAAGGCGGCGAAGCAATTGGAAAAATTTTAAATACTGTTGAATCAAATTTTAATTTCGTCAACCCATCATCTCATTTACCAGAACTCATAGAAGCCTATCGATTACTTCAAAATGTAACGAACGATCATTGGAAAAAAATAAAGACTCAAGAACTAAAATCGATAATCGAAGCCTGCGCAGGCCTCTATTTAGAAGCATCCTCAAATACACCTCAGACATCACCAAATTCAACAGTGAATCTCAGAATTGAGGTATTAAATCGCAGCAATTCTAATATTAACTTAGAATCTTATAAAATATCTACAATGCAGACTGGTATTTCAAAACAAATGAATTTACCAGAAAATGAGCGTATAAATTTTGAAGAAGGAGTTACTATTCCAAACACACTAAACTATACTGTCCCTTATTGGCTCAATGAAAAGAGTACTTTAGGTATGTATTATGTAGATGACCAAAAACTCATTGGACTACCTGAAACTCCAAGAGCCGTTAATGTAGATTTCAATCTCAATTTTGATGGTACGCTCTTAACCATTACTAAGCCTGTAATATATCGTTATTCAAAACCAGATAAAGGTGAATTATACAGGCCATTTGAAATAATTCCCGCTGTATCTGCCAGCATTTCTGATAAAGTATTCATATTTGAAAATGACCAACAAAAAGAAATAGAAATCACTGTTAAAGCTGGTAGAGATGCCATTGAAGGTTTTGTTCAAATGGCTTATCCAGATGACTGGAGTGTATATCCTGAAAAACAGAAGATTGAAATTAATAATAAGGGAGATATTCAAAAGGTTATTTTTACAATAATTCCACCGAAAGGCCAAAGTGAAGGATTAATCACACCTATGGTTAATGTTAATGGTGAATTTTATTCTGATGAACTAATCGAAATTGACTATACACATATTCCATTTCAGACAGTACTCATGCCCAGCGTTAGCAAAGTTGTTCGTCTCGATATAAAAAAACAGGGAAACAATATTGGATATATTGAAGGTGCTGGTGATGTTGTGCCAGAGAGTCTAAGACAGATTGGATATAATGTCACCATCATAAAACCAGATCAAATTTCAGCTGAAAATTTAGCAAGTTTTGATGCGATTGTTGTTGGTATCAGAGCTTATAACATTCTAGATGATATTAGATTTAAACAAAAATTCTTATTGGATTATGTAAAAGAAGGTGGTAATCTTATTGTTCAATATAATACAAATAGAAGACTCAAAGTAGACAATTTAGCACCTTTTGATTTACAATTATCAAGAGATCGCGTGACCGACGAAAATGCAGAAGTTAGAATTTTAGACAAGGGACACCCACTTCTTAATTTCCCAAATAAAATAACTGAAAGCGATTTTGAAGGCTGGGTTCAAGAACGCGGACTATATTTCCCGAATAGCTGGTCCAAAGAATTTACACCACTCTTAGCTATGAATGACAAAGGAGAAACATCAAAAGATGGGAGTCTTCTGATTGCGCCTTATGGTGAAGGCAATTACATATACACTGGCTTGAGCTTTTTTAGAGAATTCCCAGCAGGTGTATCAGGGGCATATCGCTTATTTGCTAATTTATTAGCAGCAGGTAAGGAAAATATCAACACATTTAAGAACTAACAACCAACGCAACGATTAATTAATATGCAGAACCAACCGCAACCAAAGCAAAAATGGGATAAAATGTACACCATTGTATTAATAGCTAATGCACTCTACATTGTTCTGTTTTATTTTATAACAGCGTCATTCGCTTAAGCTCATGCAACAAACCTTAGATTGGATAGACTGGACCGTTCTTATCGCTACTTTAGCCACTATTGTTGGTTATGGTACTTGGAAAACTAGAGGAAGTAAAAATGTACAGGATTATATAAGAGGTGGAAATACTACCAAATGGTGGACCATTGGACTTTCTGTAATGGCCACACAAGCAAGTGCCATTACATTTTTATCTACAACCGGACAGGCATTTTCTGATGGTATGGGTTTTGTTCAATTTTATTTTGGACTTCCAATTGCTATGGTGGTAATTTGTATGGTTTTTATTCCTATATACCACAAACTTAATGTCTATACAGCTTAT
>NZ_JABSST010000111.1 GCF_013213975.1 Winogradskyella sp. | reverse complement strand
TAGATTTTAATACCTCGTAAGGAGAAAGTAAATGTTCAAATATTTCAAAGGCAGTGACAACTTCAGTATTTGAGGTTATGATGTTTGAACGATCTTCGTCTAAATCTTCTCCTTTAGTATTTTCAACTTGATACCCTTCAAAAATAATGATTTCTGAAAAAGGGTTGCTTACGCCTAAATCTAGAATGGACTCAGAGGTAGAGATGTGTTTTTTTAAAAACTGCAGTGTGAGTTTAAATCGTTTATTAGGATAGGTTTTCTCGTACATATGAACTTCCTAGAGGTCGGAATCTAGTTATTAATACTTGTATACAATAGCATTGATATGCATGCCTGCGCCAACACTGGCAAATATAATAACATCTCCTTTGTTGATCTCGTGATCCTCTAACTTGTTATTTCTGATTAAGTCGAAAAGTGTAGGAACCGTAGCAACAGAACTGTTTCCAAGTTTATGTATGCTCATCGGCATAATACCTTCAGGAGCTTGCGATTTAAATAAGCGGTAGAAGCGTTTAATGATGGCTTCGTCCATCTTTTCGTTGGCTTGATGAATCAACACTTTTTTAACTTCTGAAATATCAATTCCGCTATTATCTAAACAATCTTTCATTGCTTGAGCGACATTAGTCAAGGCAAACTCATAAATTTTACGTCCATGCATTTTGATATAGCGTGTATCTGGACATAAGTTTTTGTTGTTGGAATTTCCAAAGAATAAATAGTAGGCTTCATCGTAGGTAAATGATGCAGTTTCATGCGCTAAAATACCGCCTTCCTCATCTGTAGCTTCAACAATACTTGCTCCAGCACCATCAGAATAAATCATGGAATCTCTATCATGTTTGTCAACCACACGAGATAATGTTTCTGAACCTATAACCAAACAGCGTTTAGCCATACCAGCTTTAATAAATGCTTGCGCTTGTATAACACCTTCTACCCAACCAGGACACCCAAATAAAATATCATAGGCAACACACTTTGGATTTTTAATTCGTAACCTGTACTTAATCCTTGACGCTAAACACGGAAGAATATCACTTTGAATAGTATTATGCTTAACATCACCAAAATTATGAGCGCAGATAATGTAATCTATAGTTTCAGGGTCTATATTGGCATCATCAATAGCCTTCTGTGCGGCTAAAAAACCAAGGTCAGAACTTACTAATTGCTCATCGGCATAACGACGTTCAACAATGCCAGTTATAGCCTTGAACTTTTCTACAATGACGTCATTTGGGTAGTCAATTGAAGAGCCATCAATATTTAAGAATTCATGTTGATGGAAATTCTCATTTTTCTCAATATTATCGGGAATGCAACTACCTGTTCCAGTTATTTTGATGCTCATAATATAAAATCTATAAACTTTTTTGTATCCAAAGGCAATGTACTACTAAATGACTTTTTTTCATTTTGAAGTCGATAAATTTTACGATGTCCAAACCTCAAATTAGGCTTCTATAAAGTCTTCAATCGGAGCACAGCTACAGATCAAATTTCGATCTCCATAAGCATCATCCACACGTCTAACACTTGGCCAAAATTTATTGTCTTGTACATACTCTAATGGGAATGCCGCTTCTTGTCTTGTG
This sequence comes from Winogradskyella sp., assembly GCF_013213975.1. Classification (GTDB taxonomy): domain Bacteria; phylum Bacteroidota; class Bacteroidia; order Flavobacteriales; family Flavobacteriaceae; genus Winogradskyella. The sequence goes on along the minus strand of NZ_JABSST010000111.1, from coordinate 5,747 downwards.
TACGGCAATAACCACTCATCTGAGGTTAGCATTGCTAAGGTGTGAGGAGCATTCTTTAATACATTGTTTGGTTCTTCTTTAGTGGCATTGTCAATTTCCTCTCTAATAGAAATCATAGCATCACAAAAACGATCCATTTCAGCTTTACTTTCACTTTCAGTTGGTTCTATCATCATAGTTCCTGCAACCGGAAAAGAAACTGTAGGAGCGTGGAAGCCGTAATCCATGAGACGTTTCGCAATATCAGTAACTTCAATACCTTTTGCCTTAAAGTCACGACAGTCAATAATCATCTCATGGGCAGCTCTACCATTTTCACCAGTATAAAGCGTATCATAATACCCTTCTAGCCGTTCTTTAATGTAATTAGCATTAAGGATAGCCACTTCCGTAGCTTGTTTTAGGCCTTTAGCACCTAACATTGTAATGTATCCATAAGATATAATACAAGCCAAAGAAGATCCAAAAGGTGCAGCCGAAATTGCAGAAATGGCTTGATGTCCTCCTGTCTTAATTATTGGATTTCCAGGTAAGAAAGGTACTAATTGTTCTGCTACGCAGATAGGTCCAACACCAGGCCCACCACCACCATGTGGTATTGCAAATGTCTTGTGTAAGTTGAGGTGGCAAACGTCTGCACCGATATTTCCAGGATTTGTTAATCCAACTTGCGCGTTCATATTTGCTCCGTCCATATACACTTGTCCTCCGTTATCATGGATGATTTGCGTTATTTCTTTAATCGCAGATTCATAAACTCCATGTGTAGAAGGGTAGGTGACCATTAAGGCAGATAAATTGTCTTTATATAGTTCTGCTTTTTCCCTTAAATCGTCTACATCTATGTTGCCATCTTCCGAAGCTTTGGTTACAACCACCTTCATGCCAGCCATAACAGCACTTGCAGGATTAGTACCATGAGCAGAAGAGGGGATTAAACAAATATTTCTGTGATGGTCACCTCGAGATTCGTGATAAGCTCTTATGACCATAAGTCCTGCAAATTCGCCTTGAGCACCTGAATTAGGTTGTAGTGATGTTGCGGCAAATCCAGTAATTTCAGTAAGCTGATTTTCTAGTTCTGTAAGCATCAATTGGTACCCAGCAGCTTGATCTTTTGGTGCAAAAGGATGCATATTTCCCCAACTTCCCCAACTTAATGGTAACATTTCCGATGCAGCATTAAGCTTCATGGTGCAAGACCCTAACGAAATCATGGAATGATTTAAAGCCAAATCTTTACGTTCCAAACGTTTGATATAACGCATTAACTCAGTCTCCGAATGATACGAATTAAAGACTTCAAAGGTTAAAAAATCAGATTGACGCTTTAGACTGTTAGGAAGTGTATCAATTTCTACAATTGAAGAGATTTTATTTACGTTATTGTCAGTTACCTTTTCAAAAATTGAGAGGATTTCATTTAAATCTGAAATCGTTGTGGTTTCATTTATTGAAATCGTTACTGTGTTGTTATCTGGATAATAAAAATTAACTTCTTTTTTCTCAGCTTCGTACTTTACCTTAACAGGATCCGCTTTGATTTGGATGGTGTCGAAATAATGTGTATTAACTTGCTCAAGTCCTAATTTTTCTAATGCTGCTCCTAAAGTTGCTGTAGTATTCTGAACCTTGTTAGCAATAAATTCTAAACCCTTTGGACCATGATAAACAGCATACATCCCTGCCATTACTGCTAACAGTACCTGAGCTGTACAAATGTTTGACGTGGCCTTATCGCGCTTAATATGTTGTTCTCGTGTTTGTAAGGCCATTCGAAGTGCCCTGTTACCATTGGTATCTTTAGTAACACCAATAATACGGCCTGGTACATCACGCTTGTAGGCTTCCTTAGTTGCAAAATATGCAGCATGTGGTCCGCCATAACCCATGGGAATTCCAAATCTTTGTGTTGTTCCAATGACAATGTCAGCGCCAAATTTACCCGGAGCCTCGAGCTTAATTAGACTTAGAATGTCAGCAGCAACAGCCACTTTTATATTTTGAGCATTCGCTTTTTCAATAAATGACTTAATATCTGTAATCTGACCATTTTTTCCTGGATACTGAAGTAAAGCCCCAAAATATTCATCAGATAAATTATATTCTGCCTCATTTCCAATTTCTAATTCAATACCAATTGGTGTTGCTCTTGTCTCTAGTAAGGCAATGGTTTGAGGTAACACTAAATCCGAAACAAAGAACTTATTGACACCAGCTTTTTTCTGAGCACGCTCTCTAACAGCAAACAATAAACTCATGGCTTCCGCTGCGGCAGTACTTTCATCCAATAACGATGCGTTAGCAATCTCCATTCCTGTAAGATCTATGATCATGGTTTGGAAATTTAATAAGGCTTCTAATCGTCCTTGTGCAATTTCTGCTTGATAAGGTGTGTAAGCTGTATACCATCCTGGGTTTTCCAAAATATTACGCTGTATAACGGCGGGTAAATTTGAAGGATGGTAACCTAAACCGATGTAAGATTTATAGACTTTGTTGAGTTGAGATAATTTATAAATGTGACTTAAATACTCTTGTTCACTTTTAGCAGGTTCAAGATCTAAGTCTTTATCTAGACGAATTCCGGCTGGAATAGTCTCAGAAACTAACTGGTCTATACTGGTTACACCAATGGTGTTTAACATGGCCTTTTGTTCTTCAGAATTAGGGCCAATATGTCGTAATGCAAAAGATGTCGTATCCATTTAAATTGAGCAATTTTTTTTAATATGCAAAAATACGGATTTAGGACTTTTAATTTGTTAATGATAATTAAAGTTTTTAACTGAAATATGCTGTTATTAACACATTAGGTATTTTTGTTCTATGAAAGAGCTTAAGCATCTTTTTGACTTCTACGTAAACAGCAGTATCCATGTTGCACTAAGTGTGTATGCTTTAACATGGATAACGTTGATTCAATTTGATATTGACTATGATAAAAGTGTGCTGTATTTTGTGTTTTTCGCAACCATAACTGGTTATAATTTTGTGAAGTATTTTGGTATTGCAGAGTTTCATCATCGGAGCTTAGCGAATTGGTTAAAGGCTATTCAAGTGTTTTCATTTATTGCTTTTTTTGCGATGGCTTATTATTTATGGCAATTAGAAAAACATACACTTTTATTAATAGGTGTTTTGGGTTTAATTACCTTCTTATACGCCATACCAATTGTTCCAAAAAAAATATTCATTGATGATCAAAAAAATTTGAGACAGATTGCTGGCTTGAAGATTTATGTTATTGCCTTAGTTTGGACTTTTACAACTGTTATTTTACCGTTGTATAATAGTAATCAAAATTTAAATGTAGATGTTTTACTTACAAGTATTCAACGCTTTATATTCATCATAATTTTAATGCTTCCTTTTGAAATAAGAGATCTTAATTATGATAGTTTGAAATTGGCAACTATTCCGCAGAAAATAGGAGTAAAAAAGACTAAAATCATCGGTGTGTTTTTACTGATGATATTCTTTTTATTGGAATATTTTAAGGATGAAATTTCGAGTAATTCTATTATAGCGGCACTCGTGATTACATTGTTCACGCTATTAAGTGTTGTGTTTTCTAGTAAAAAACAGTCGAAATACTACAGCGCATTTTGGGTAGAAAGTTTGCCTGTAGTATGGCTTATCGTTTTATTGATGCTTCGCTAGTTCTTCTTCGAATTGCTTTTGCATATTGCTGCGCTCGTCATCTTTTAGACAACTTACATCAGATTTCTGCATTATCTCAGATAACTTATTATTTCTATTAGAATAAGCTCTGGTAATACGACACCAAGAGAGTCTTATGCCTAATTTCATACGCTCCCATCCTGTAGCTTCACCATACTGTCTTTTATTACAGATATGTTGCGCTTCTTCACAGCTTATAAATAAAAAACTTTTCTTCATTGTTATTAAAACCAATTTTTTTCCATGCAATCAGCAAGAGCAGTTCTGGCTCTATGGATGATTACCCAGAGGTTAGACGGAGTTATATTTAAATCATTACAAATTGTTTCAGTATCATAGCCTAAAATTGTTTTCATTTTAAAAACATTAGCTTGCTTTTGAGGTAGTTTTCCTAAACACTCATGTATGGCATCACCTAATTCGGAATTTTCTAATTTATCCTCTGCTGTTTGGTCAAAAGGATCAGCTACGTGTTCTTCTAACCAATCACCTTCAACCTCAGACTCATTGTTGTAAGTCATTCTAACTTCAGCCTTACCTTTATTAGAATTAATCTTACGATAGTAATCGATAATTTTTCGTTTTAAAATAGAAATTAACCATGTACGCTCACTAGCTTCACCTTTAAAATTAGACATGGACTTTAATCCAGCTAAAAACGTTTCAGAAACTAAGTCTTGAGCCATTTCTCTGTCGTTAACTCTAGATATGGTGTAGTGAAACAGATAATCAGAGTATTCCGAAATCCAATTGTTTGGGTTTATTTGATGTTTAGCCATTTTTGTTTTCCATTGCAGCTCAAAAATAGGATAAAAAATTGAAAATCAGATCTTGCCGAGAGCACTCATTTTGTGGCGCTAATGATATAATACCCAAAGCTTTTCATATGCAAACCAGAAAGTAGCGCATAGTATGATCCCTTTAGATTATGTAAACTTTCGCGTTTAATTGTTTTGAAGTTTAGAAGTTTTTTTAAAACAAATCCAGTAATGGCAAAAGGTACATGCAGTACAGATGGAGCAACTCTAAATGACTTATCCTCGACTTTGATGTCTTTAAAACCTAATGCTTCTAGTTTACTTTTTATATGGTAATGGGTTTCTAATTTCTCTAAATTCCAATGACTACATAGTTTATGATAAGCGTATTTTCCACCTTGGCAAAGTTGGTTCTTGTCTTTTTTTAAAAAGGCATCAGCAATAACAAATCGCCCGCCAGGTTTCAGAACTCGAAATGCTTCTTTTAAAGATTTATAATTGTGCCCAGAGTGACAAAGACTTTCTATGGCGACGGCCGAGTCAAAGGTATTAGACTGAAACGAGGTGTCGTTATAATTTTCATTTAAAATTATTCCGTTTTTACCTTTTAGTAACTCGTTACCCTGTTTTACCTGAAAATTAGATAAGGTTACACCATACGCAATGAGATTTTTATGACGTTTAAGTGCGTATCGTATGGTGCCTCCCATGCCACATCCCAAATCAATCAAACGATTTTTTTTGTTCCTAATATTTAGGCGCTTCATTACTTGGGTATTCATTTCATTGAGCATAGCATCACGTTTAAATGGATTGGTTTTAAATGGAATAAAATAGCCAAAATGCATATTATAATCATTACTCCAAAATTCATAATCTTCGGTAGCTTCGTTGTAAAAGTCAACCATTTCAAATCGATTTTGTTCTGAATAATTCTTGTAAGTGAGTGTTTGAGTTTTCATAGTTTATTGATTTAATAGATTGAATAAAAAAAGCCAAGTATAAACGACAGCGAAAAGCGTGAATAAAAAATTCATAAAATAACTTCCTAATTTGAAAGTTAGCTTTTGTGGGATTTGATACATTGGATAATAAGTAATTTGAGTGATGACTTTTCCCACCCAGTATGCAGCTATTAGTCCAGTTAAAGCCATTGCTAATTTTGATCCATTTGTTAGATCTTCTTTGAGAAGAATTGCAATAATTCCAAAGGTAAAGTTTAAGCCTTGAATATAACGACCATAGGTTTTAGCAATTTCTTGATTTAGTGGTTTTAGTTGCTTAACATCATTATACCAATCAAAT
>NZ_JABSST010000110.1 GCF_013213975.1 Winogradskyella sp. | reverse complement strand
AAAATGTAATGTGTATCGTCGTAATTATGAAAGCGAGTAAAAACCGCTTTTACCACCAATCAAAAACGTAATGAAGCAGGCAGATTTTGTAAGCTTAGTAATGCCATTTAAGGATAAAGTATTTCGTTTAGCCAAACGATTATTAGTTTCTCATGAAGAAGCTGAAGACGCAACGCAAGAGATACTATTGAAATTGTGGAGAAACAAAGAGAAGATCGGAGACTATAAAAATGTTGAAGCCTTCTCGATGACGATGACAAAGAACTTTTGTTTGGACAGATTAAAATCTAAACAAGCACAAAACTTAAAAATCGTTCATAGTAATTATACGGACAATAGTTCGTCATTACAAAAGCAAGTAGAAGCTAGAGATAGCATGGACTGGGTTTCGAGAATAATTGAAGACCTTCCAGAACAACAAAAAATAATAGTGCAATTGAGAGATATTGAACAGTATGATTTTGCTGAGATTGCTAAAATGTTAGACATGAATGAAACAGCCATCCGAGTAAATTTATCTAGAGCACGTAAAACAATAAGAGAGAAATTGACTAATACACATCGTTATGGTATTAAATAGTATAGAAAAATTAATCGAAAAGTATGACAAGGCTGAAACGTCGTTAGCAGAAGAAGCACAATTAAGAGCTTATTTTACTAGCGACAACGTTGCACCACATTTGGAGCACTATAAACCAATGTTTGTCTACTTTGCACAATCTCAAACCGAACAGTACACTAAAGACGTTCCATTAAAACCTAAGAGAACTAAAATGTATCAATGGATTTCTGTCGCAGCAGTTGCAGTTCTAATGTTAAGTATCTTCATTCCTAATTGGTCTGGTGGTCAAAAATCTCTTGCAGATTATTCACAAGAGGAACAACAAATGTATCTGGAAGCAAAAGAGGCATTAGCCATGCTTTCAAATAATTTTAATCAAGGAACAGCAAGTTTAAATACATTAAACTTAGCTTCTGAGAATTTTAATGTTGGTTTGGAAAAGGCAAGTCACATTACAGAATTCAATCAATCAACAAACAAATTATTAAAGAATTAAGAATTAAAAATTAAAAATTTAAAACAAGAAATTATGAAAAAAGTTGTAATAATTATAGCGATGATGTTTGCCTCGATCACGGCATTTAGTCAAAGTGTATTTGATAAGTTTGAGGATTTAGACGGCGTAACATCAGTTATTTTAAATCAGAAAATGTTTAAAATGTTAGCTACTATGGGAGTGGATATTGATGATCCAGAAATGAAAGAGTATGCCGAAATGGCTGGAGAAATAACAGGCTTCAAAGTGTTTACTACAGGAGATGAGAAAATTTCTGCTGACATGAAGGCAACGGTAAACAAGTATTTAAAGTCTTCTGATCTTGAAGAGTTAATGCGTATTAAGGATGGAGATCAAACTGTGAAATTTTATGTAAAGGAAGGTAGAGACGATAACCACGTAAAAGAATTATTGATGTATATCAGTGGCCTCAAGGAAATGACAAAAGGTAGCGACATCGAAATTAATGGTGAAAAGCGCGAATTCGAAACCGTAGTTATGACTTTAACAGGTGATATTGATCTTAGACAAGTTTCAAAGATTACAAATCAAATGGATATTCCAGGAGGTGAGCAATTGAAAAAAGCAGGTCAGAAAAACTAAAACATAATGAAACAATCAATCAAAAAATTAATGGTAATGTTGATCTTGGCTGTAGCTTTTACAAGCTGCAACCAAGGTCCTACACTGCAAACATACTTTGTAGATAATGAATTAAAGCCAGGATTTATTTCAGCTGATATCCCTTCAAGTTTTATAGATGTAGATAAGGTAGAACTAACAGATGAGCAAAAAGAAGCCTATGAATCTGTTGATAAACTTAATGTATTAGCATTTACTTTAGGCGATGATAATAAAGAAGAGTATCAAGTAGAATTAGATAAGATAAAACTAATTTTAAAAGACGATAGATATCAAGAGTTGATGCGTGGAGGAAATTCTATAGACGGTAAGTTCATGGTGAAGTTTATTGGTGATGTGGAGAATATAGATGAGCTTATCATTTTTGGAAATGCAAATGACAGAGGTTTTGCTGTAGCAAGAGTTCTTGGTGATGATATGAATGCTGGAAAATTAATGTCTTTACAATCCATTATAAAAGATATGGATTTTGATGATAGCAACTTAAACAGTTTTAAAGAGTTTTTTAAATAAACGTATAAAATTTATTTAAAATGTTAACCAGAATCATCCTGTAATTAATTTGCAGGATGATTTTTTTTACGATTTTTTAAACCGAAGAACAATGCGATTACAAATAAAATAGCTGTTCCCAAAATCAGTAAGATTTTCACAATAAAGTAATCTAATACATTAAACAATCCAGCAACAAAAAAACCAATGGTTATGGTTGCTACCAAGATTAGTGCAATAGTGTTTTTATTTAGAGGGAACCAGCTCATATACCTGTATAGTTGCTTGGGGAAATAGCTTTTAATTCAGTTTTAATAGCCTCCGATACCTCTAAGGTATCAATAAAATTTGAAATTGAAGATTCTGTTATTACCTCATTGGTTCTAGTTAATCCTTTTAAGACTTCATAAGGATTAGGATAACCTTCACGCCTTAGGATAGTTTGTATTGCCTCTGCTACGACTGCCCAGTTTTGTTCTAAGTCCTTTTCAAATTTCTCAGCGTTTAATAACAATTTGCCAAGGCCTTTTAATGTAGATTTAAATCCAATTACAGTATGTCCAAAAGGGACTCCAACATTTCTTAAAACAGTACTATCTGTTAGGTCGCGTTGTAATCTCGAAATTGGTAGCTTTGCTGCTAAATGTTCGAAAATAGCATTGGCAATACCTAAATTACCTTCGCTGTTTTCAAAATCTATTGGGTTGACTTTATGTGGCATAGCCGAACTGCCGACTTCACCTTTTTTAATTCTTTGTTTGAAATAATCCATAGATACATAGGTCCAGATATCTCGGTCTAAATCTATGATGATGGTGTTAATTCGTTTCAGCGCATCAAATAAAGCCGCCATGTGGTCATAATGCTCAATCTGCGTGGTTGGGAACGAATGTTGCAAGCCTAGTTTTTCTTGTACAAACTTGGTGCCAAAGACTTTCCAATCTATGCTTGGATAGGCTACTTTATGCGCATTGAAGTTTCCTGTTGCTCCACCAAATTTCGCAGCACTCGGAATATCATTCAATAAATTAAATTGCTCTTTAAGTCGGACTACAAAGACATCCATTTCCTTACCAAGACGTGTTGGTGATGCCGGTTGTCCATGTGTTCTTGCAAGCATTGGTATTGTGGCCCATTCTTTAGAGAGTTCTTCTATTTTATCAAGAACAGTCGTGTATTCAGGAACATAAACATCGTTCATAGCTTCTTTAATACTCAAAGGAATGGCTGTATTATTTATGTCTTGAGATGTCAAACCAAAATGAATAAACTCCTTGTGATCATTTAAACCTAGAGTATCAAACTTTTCCTTGATGAAGTATTCAACAGCCTTAACATCGTGATTAGTTACTTTTTCAATAGCCTTTATTGCTGATGCATCCAGCGGAGTAAAATTCTTATATATAGCTCTTAAATCTTCAAATACGTCATGAGAAACAGATGCTAATTGTGGCAATGGTAATTCACATAAAGCAATAAAGTATTCGATTTCTACCAATACTCTGTATTTTATTAATGCTTCTTCTGAGAAGTAATTGCCTAAAGCATCTACTTTAGATCTGTATCTACCATCAATTGGAGAAATTGCGTTAAGCTGAGAAAGTGCCATTTACTTTAAAATTTTGAAGGTCCAAAGATAATAAAGTTAGCCAAGAGTTTAGTGGAATAGCTAATGAGTTATCCAAAGTTTTCAACCTTTTATTTTCTTAAGAATATGTCGTGCACGCGCTTTAAAACCAGAACTCTGCATCTGAAAATCACGTTCTAAAATCATTGCTAAGTCTGGGTGAATCCAATCGTATTCTGTTCCTAATAAATATAACGAATTCATGGAGTAGGTCTTAGGAGCGATTTTTCCGTTATGTATCATCCAATCAAAACAAGCTTCAATGATTTTTTCCTTGTGTGCTTCAGATAAGGCTGATTTTATTTTGCTGTTCTTTTTAGAATAATAATCCTTGATGAGGTATTCGCAGACTTTTGCCATTGGTCTTATGGCAGGATCTAAATGCACCTTACCTACATTTCGTGTAAATGTATCTAGGTATGGAATGATGGCTTCTAGTCGTTCTCTGCACATAAATTCAAATACCCAAGCTGCTCGACATGCTATTTTATGATCCACATAGTCCAATTCTTGGTAAAGTTCGTCTTTTGTCAAAAGGTTTGTTAATTTAACAGTTCTAAATTAGTGAAACTACAATGATAAAAAAACTCGTAAAAAACGCATTTTTAGCCATCCTTATTGTTCTCTTACTTGCCCAGTTCTTTGGTCCTCAGAAGAATCATGGTGATTTGGCATCTGTTGAAGCATTTTTTGAGGATACAAATCCACCTGAAGATGTCAAACTCATTCTGAAAGATGTTTGTTTCGATTGTCATAGTGACCATACGCGCTATCCTTGGTATAATGCTATAACACCGGTTAATTATTGGTTAGCCGATCATATAAGACATGGTAAAAGGGGTTTAAATGTTTCTAAATGGAATAATTATACGAAAAAAAAGAAAGATCACAAATTGGAAGAACTGGTTGAAGAAGTCCAAAGGCGACATATGCCTTTACTAAGTTATACCTGGACACATAGTGCCGCTACGTTAACAGATGCTCAAGTTCGGGCTGTCACAGATTGGGTACAAATTGCGAGGTTAAAATATGTCTTTGTCAAAGAGCCACAATAAAATTATTAGTGCATTTTTTAAATGAACCTCGTGAATAGTCGGTACCTTAAAATTATTATTTAGAATTTTTCTAAATAATTTTTTTTTCATTCCAATCGTATGTAACTTTGTGCTTCAATACAATCACTTAAGACAAAAATCAGCACTTGGGTTTAAAAAAAATCATTACCACTGGCTTTTTATTTATGATGTTAGGTACTGTTTCAGAACTGTATCTGCTTGATCATTATGAAGATGCCCTTCAGTTTATTCCAATCCTATTTATCGGCTTATTATTACTGTTAGTTCTTGTTTTGTCTGTCTACCGCAGTCGTTTCTTAAATCAGGTGTTTGAAATTTTACTTGTACTGACAGCATCAAGCGGTATTTATGGGGCATTTTTGCATCTACAGGCCAATTATGAATTTGAGCTTGAAATGACACCAACACTAAGCGGCTGGGATTTATTTGTTGAGAGTTTATTTGGGGCTTTACCAGCTTTAGCTCCTTTAAGTATGGTTGTATTGGCATTAATCGGTTATTCATATTTAATCCTTATAAATCATAAACAATGAGAAATATCAAATCTTTATTTATCGTATTCACTTTAGTTGCAGCTTGTATGATGTCTTGCAAAAATTCAGAAGCCGAAACACCGGACAAAACAACTACCTCTGAAGCTAAAGAAATCGACGAAACGGCAGAGGTAAAAACTGAAACTACAGTGGCTAAAGGTGTAATAAATGTTAATTTGGCTACAGAAGCAGATCTTCAAGGTTTAGGATTACCTTCTGAAGTCATCGCAACAATCCTAAATAAAAGACCATTTTTAGATATGATGGATTTGGATAAAATGCTTATGGATAGTAATAAAGAAGAGCTTTACAAGCAAATGTTCATACCCTTAAATCTAAACACAACAGCAGAAGCTGATTTTAAAATTATTCCTGGTGTTGGTGATCGTATGGCACACGAGTTTGAAGAGTATCGACCATATACTAGTGTAAAACAGTTTAGAAAAGAAATTGGTAAGTATGTGGATGAAGAAGAAGTTGAGCGTTACCTTAATTATGTATTTGTACCAGTAGAACTAAATACAGCATCTGAGGAAGATATCAAAGCTTTACCAGGAGTTGGTAAGAAAATGACTCACGAGTTTGAAGAGTACAGACCATACAAATCTATGGAACAGTTCAGGAAAGAGATTGGAAAATATGTCGATGATAATGAACTAAAGCGTTTAGAACGTCTGGTGTATTTAAAAGATAATTAATTTAAAAAATGGTGAATTGTTTCTGCCATTTATATGATAAAAGTTTTAATTTAAGAGGTTGTTATGTCTTGTAGCAACCTCTTAATCATTGGGTTTGTATGGCCAGAGCCTAAAAGCTCGGCTGCTGGTAGTCGTATGCTTCAACTTATAGAACAATTTCAGCAGCAAGGATATCAGATTACTTTTGCTTGTGCAGCCAATACATCGGATAACACCCATGACCTTTCACAGTTAGGAATCCAAACTCAAGCTATTGTCTTAAATGATGATTCCTTTGATAGCTTTATAATAGCGCTTAATCCAGAGGTTGTACTCTTTGACCGTTTTATGATTGAGGAGCAATATGGTTGGCGTGTTGCAGAACACTTACCAGACGCGTTACGTATCTTAGATACCGAGGACTTTCACGGTCTAAGAAAAGCAAGGCAAAAAGCTTTAAAAGAGGATGTAGCTATGACTATGACTTATCTTCAGAATGATACCACTAAGCGCGAAATTGCAAGCATTTACCGTTCCGATTTAAGCATCATGATTTCTGAAGTCGAAATAGAAATTCTTACAACGGATTTCAATATCGACGAGAGTCTTTTATGTTATCTGCCTTTTTTACTTGATCCTATTACTGAGAATGCTATTGAAAGTACACCAACATTTAATGAGCGAAATCATTTTATTACCATCGGTAACTTTTTACATGCACCAAACTATGATGCGGTTGAACACCTCAAAAAAGATATTTGGCCTGTAATTCGCAAAAGCTTACCAAAGGCAGAACTACATATTTATGGGGCTTATCCTTCACAACGGGTTATGCAATTACATAAACCATCTGAAGGCTTTTTTATAAGAGGTTTTGCTGCAGATGTTAATGAGGTAATGCAACAGGCTCGTGTTTGCTTGGCACCTTTACGATTTGGTGCTGGATTAAAAGGAAAGTTAATAGATGCCATGCACAATGGTACACCATGTGTAATGTCATCGATTGCAGCAGAAGGCATGTTTAGTCATGAAGCACCCAATGGATTCATTGAAGATGATGTAATGGCATTTTCTAAAAAGGCTGTGGCGTTATTTACAGATGAAGACACTTGGCAGCAAAAGCAACAAGTGGGGGTTAAAGTTATTAATCAACGCTTTGATAAATCCAATTTTATGAATGGCTTCTTAGAGCGCATTCAAACGTTGCGCGAGCAACTTACGGAACATCGTCAAAGTAACTTTATTGGTAATATTTTGCA
>NZ_JABSST010000011.1:43101-49548 GCF_013213975.1 Winogradskyella sp. | reverse complement strand
TAGAAACACCTCATGCGATTTTAGGTATGCAATGGGCTGAAAAGCACGGTGAAAAACCTGAGGTATGTAATGCCATTGGAGCGCACCATGATGAAATAGAAATGACCACTATTTTATCTCAAATAGTTAAAGTTTGTGCTGCAAATTCTGGCGCAAGACAAGGTGCTAGACGTCAAGTCTTAGACTCATACATTCAGAGACTTAAAGATTTAGAAGATGTTGCATTTGGATTCACAGGTGTTAAAAAAGCATATGCTATTCAAGCAGGCCGTGAATTACGTGTTATTGTAGAAAGTGAAAAGGTATCCGATGATAAGGCAGCGAGTTTATCATTTGAAATATCTCAAAAAATTCAAACGGATATGACTTATCCTGGACAAGTAAAGGTGACTGTAATTAGAGAGACACGTGCAGTAAATATTGCCAAGTAAAATATAACTAACTCAAATTTTTAGTATAGGTGTTTAAATTTAAATTTAAGTTTTAAATACCTATTCTTATTTTCTTGGGTGATATTTATTTAAAATATCGGTCAAATGTGAACGATCCACATGCATGTAGATTTCAGTAGTTGTTATACTTTCATGACCAAGCATCATTTGAATTGCTCTAAGGTCAGCACCATTTTCTAAAAGATGCGTAGCAAAGGAATGTCTAAACGTATGAGGGGATACATTTTTCTTTATTCTCGATTTTTCAACTAGTCTTTTAATGATAGTAAACACCATTGCACGTGTTAGTTTTTTGCCTTTATAGTTGAGGAAAAGAACATCTTTTGAACCTATATCAATCAAAATTTGTTGCCTTATAGATTTCCAAATATTAATATAACCTTGTGTGCTTGTACTAATAGGAACAAATCGTTCTTTATTACCTTTACCTACGACTTTTATAAAGCCTTCATCAAAAAACAAATCTGAAATTTTGAGTTCAATTAACTCACTTACTCTTAAACCACAACTATAAAGGGTCTCTATAATCGCTCTATTTCGTTCTCCAAGATTTACTCCATTAAATTGGTAACTCAAATCAATGTTAGAAATAAGACAATCTATATCACCAAGGGATAATGTCTCAGGAAGTTTCCTTCCTATTTTCGGAGTTTCAATGAGATCCATTGGGTTATCTTTCCTGTAATTCTCAAAAGCTAAATAGTTAAAAAAGTTACGAAGTCCTGAAATGATTCGTGCTTGAGATCTCGGATTAACAGCCTTTGAGATGTGATATATAAATTGCTTAAGAGTCTCGTTGTTTATCTTAACTGGAGATGCATCTATCTTAAATTCAGTCAAGTAAGCAATTATCTTTTTAATATCGTACTTGTAGTTTTCTATTGAGTTTTCTGCTAAACCACGTTCAAGTTTTAGGTACAATAAATAATCCTTTAAAGCGCTCTCCCAATCCATGCCTAAAAATAGTAATAAATACCAAATAGTTTAACGAATTGACTACGTGCTTTGTAATAATTTCTTAAAAAGTTGTTAATAACAAAACAATTAAAGTGTTGAAAATAAGATATTTAAATTATTTTGTTTGCAAAACTGTTAATAAGTGTGCCTAGAAACTTTATTATTTGAGAAAAAAGGCTTTAGTTTGCATTTATCAATTTTAAAACTTTAAAAATTATGAAAAAATTATTTTTAGCTGCTTTTGCAGTATTTGCTTTTGCAAGTGTAAACGCTCAGGATTTTGGTCTTACTGCTGGATATGTAAACAACAGTTTTGATGGTGATGATAGTGCGTCTGGTTTTAGCATAGGTGCTTTTGCTGTATTTGAGATATCAGAATCTTTTAGTGTTCAGCCAGAATTGGCTTATTCTACTTCAAGTGTTGATGATGCTAGTTACAACTTAATCAATATTAATGCTATGGCAAGATATAGCGTTTCTGAAAAGTTTAACATTTTAGCTGGTCCTCAATTAGGATTCGCAAGTGGTGATATTCCAGATGCTTTAGATGCTGCTTTTGGAGATGATTTTAGTTCAATGAACTTACAATTGGCTGCAGGTGTATCTTATGACTTTACTGAGAACATTTTTGCACAGGCGCGTTATGGTTTCCAGTTAAACGAGCATGTTGATGGAATTGGTTCTGTAAACACATTATCTTTAGGTGTAGGTTACAGATTCTAGTAACTCAATAATACTAATCAAAAGGGACGATTTTTATCGTCCCTTTTTTTGTGAATAAAATTGATCAATTAAATAATAAATTAACGCACAATAGATGTTTAAATCATAAGCAAAATTTTACATTTGTCGTAATTATTTTAAAACTCAAAAAACGAATGAAAAAAATTATTCTATCTGCTTTAACGTTATTCACCGTTGTGTTTCTAACTCATGCTCAGGATGATGACAAAGCTTCAACTACAACTACTAACTTTGGAATCAAAGCTGGTTATTCAACGATCGCTGTTAAACTCAAAGTAGATGGTGGTGGTTCTGCATCTGATGATGTGAGCGGTTTTTATGTTGGAGGTTTTGTAGAGATCAATGTGGCTGAAAAATTTGCAATCCAACCAGAATTGGTCTATGCATCATATTCTGAGTCTGGAGGAAGTTCAGGTGTTCTATTGGTACCTATATTAGCAAAATATAAGCCAGAAGAAAAGCTTGAAATATTTGCAGGTCCTCAATTTGACTATTTTACAAATGAGGAGGATGCTGAGGGCTTAAAGCGCTTAGGACTAGGATTAACATTAGGTGCAGGATATAAAGTTACTGATAATATTACCCTAGATGCTAGATATAGTTTTGGACTCAGTGATCGAATTGAGGATGGTATAGATGAGTTAGAAGGATTTGATGTTGAAGCAAGATTTAGTTATTTTCAAGTAGGTTTAGGATATACGTTCTAGGTCTTTATTAAGATGAAATTTATTTAACCGAAGTTGAGAAGCTTCGGTTTTTTTTAGTTATTTTAATATCTTTATAACATGAAGAAACTCATCATAATCAATGGTCCAAATTTAAATTTACTTGGTAAAAGAGAACCAGAAATTTATGGTAGTGAAACCTTTGAAGATTATTTTGAAAAGTTAAAAGTTAAATTTAACTATTTTAATATTGAATATTATCAATCCAATATTGAAGGAGAGCTTATTGATAAAATTCAAGAAGTTGGATTTAGTTATGATGGCATAATTCTTAATGCTGCTGCTTATACACATACCTCAGTTGGAATTGGTGATGCAATAAAAGCTATTAGTACACCAGTTGTTGAAGTTCATATTTCAAATACTTTTGCTAGAGAAGAATTTAGACATCAATCTTTTATATCGCCAAACGCTAAAGGTGTAATTTTGGGTTTTGGAATGTCCAGTTATGATTTAGCAATTCAAAGCTTTATTGTTTGAAAAGTTATATAGTGATATTATGCTGTATATTTATGTCAATATCTTATGCTCAAGATTTTGGCATTAAGGCAGGCCTAAATTTCACATTTTTTAAAGTAGACGAAGGAGATTTTGGGACGAATCCAGATACTGAAATAGGAAGTTATGGTGGTGTATTTTTAGATTTCGAAATTGACAATGGTTTTCATATACAACCTGAATTACTTTATACAGGAGTAGGTGATTTTAAATTTTTAAATGCGCCTATTTATCTTAAGTATGATATTTATGAGTCGTTACATATTTTAGTTGGACCAAGTGTCAATTACTTTTTTGACTTTTTCTCGAACAAATTCAAGGTACGGGCAGATCTAAGTCTTGACTATGACTTCTCTCAAGAAATGAGTATACATATGAAGTACACCATTGGATTTGAAGAGTTATCTCCAAATGTACTTTTTTTGGGTCTAGGCTATCGGTTATAAATACAAAGATAGTATATCATAAAAAATTAAGTCTTTTCGCATAGAATTAACAGCTGTTTTTGATTTAATTGTGAGTTAGTTAGGAATTATTAACAGATTACAATCCTAGTTTTATAGTTGCATAATTCTAACAACAATCAATTATGAAGTATTTTTTAATTCCTGTTTTTATTGTTTTTTTATCTATTAATGCTTTTGCTCAGGACAACGACAACCCTTTAGATAATTCATTTACCTTCGGTTTGAGAACGGGTTACAATACCTTTGCTTTAAGCGCGGATAACTTAACGCCATATACTAGTGGTTATTATGGAGGATTTTTCTTTGAAAAAAAGCTTTCAGAAATATGGGCATTGCAATTTGAAACAAATTTCAATTATAATGGGTCGTCGACGTTGCAATTCCCTTTGTTATTGAAGTATAAAATAGCGGAAAAGTTTCAGTTATTTGGCGGTCCTCAATTATCATATTCGTTTGAACAAAAAAATATAGATAAGGCGAATCGAAATAAGCGTTTTGGTATGTCTTTAATTTTGGGTATGCAATACGATATCAGTAAAAAGTGGTTTGTAGAAGCACGATATACTCACGGACTGACAGACCAATTTTCTGTTTTTCAAGGATTAAATGTTGATCCTGTTTTCGCGAAACAGCGCTCATTCAGTCTGGGCATTGGCTATAAGTTTTAAATAAAAAAAGCGATTCAATTGAATCGCTTTTTTGTTTCTAAAATTATTATAGGTGAATCACTTCATCATAAGCATCGGCAACAGCTTCCATAACAGCTTCACTCATTGTTGGATGCGGGTGCACAGCTTTTAAAACTTCATGCCCTGTAGTTTCAAGCTTTCTTCCTAAAACAGCTTCGGCAATCATATCGGTGACACCAGCACCTATCATGTGGCAGCCTAACCATTCACCATATTTGGCATCAAATATTACTTTCACGAAACCATCTTTATGTCCACCAGCACTTGCTTTACCAGATGCTGAGAAAGGGAATTTTCCGACTTTAATGTCAAATCCTTGTTCTTTGGCCTGAGCTTCAGTTAATCCCACACTAGCAACTTCTGGTGAACAATAGGTACAACCTGGAATATTGCCATAGTCTAAAGCCTCAACATGCATTCCAGCTATTTTTTCAACACAAAGTATACCTTCTGCTGAAGCAACATGTGCTAATGCCTGACCTGGTGTTACATCTCCAATAGCATAATATCCTGGGATATTTGTTTGATAGTAGTCATTCACTAAGATTTTATCTCTATCTACTACAATTCCAACATCTTCAAGACCTATATTTTCAATATTTGATTTAATACCCACTGCTGATAATACGATATCAGCTTCTAATACCTCTTCACCTTTTTTGGTTTTAACTGTAGCTTTTACTCCTTTTCCTGAGGTATCAACTGAAGTGACTTCTGCCGAAGTCATAATTTTAATACCAGACTTTTTAAAGCTTCTTTCTAATTGTTTCGAAACGTCGTCATCTTCAACAGGCACAATCTTTGGCATATATTCTACTATCGTAACTTCAGTACCCATAGCATTGTAGAAATAAGCAAACTCAACGCCAATAGCTCCTGATCCTACAACAATCATTTTCTTAGGTTGCTTATCTAAGGTCATAGCTTTTCGGTAACCTATTACCTTTTTGCCGTCTTGTGGTAGGCTGGGAAGTTCTCTCGATCTTGCGCCAGTAGCAATGATGATATGGTTGGCAGAATACTCTTTACCATCTACATCGACTTTCTTGCCAGGTTTTAATTTTCCGTAACCCTCAAGAACATCAATTTTATTCTTCTTCATTAAAAATTTTACTCCATTACTCATGCCATCTGCCACTCCGCGACTACGTTTTACTACAGCATCAAAGTCATGTGAAGCCTCTTTAACATTAAGACCATAGTCCTCTGCATGTTTTAAATATTCAAAAACCTGAGCAGATTTTAGTAATGCTTTCGTTGGGATACAACCCCAATTTAAACAAACACCACCTAAATTTTCCTTTTCTACAACTGCAGTTTTAAAACCTAATTGAGAAGCTCTAATTGCGGTAACATAACCACCAGGACCACTTCCTAACACTATAACATCGTATTTACTCATGAGTAATTTTTTAGTTAAAATTTGAGGCTACGAATTTACGAAACGTAAACGTAATATTAAAGGTCTTCTGTAAAATGTCTTTGTGTTTTATCTTTTGAAAATTTGTCTTTATTATAGGCCTTAGACTTACCTTTGGGAATCGATAAAGATTGCCAGTTTTCACCTTTTAAAAGTTTACCTAGCAGAATCATTTGGCCTATATGATAGGCGTAATGCATGGTTTGCCTATTAATAGCTTCAGTTACGGTGTGGCCATGATTTCTTATGTAAATTATTTTCTCTAGATCAGCTTCCGTTAAACAATTTAAGGCTTGGAATAGACAATCCCAGCCTTTGTTCCAAATCCCAATAATTTCTGTTTTATTTTGTAAAGTATCTATAAACTCATCATCACGTTGACGCCACTCTTTTTCACCATCTTCGGCTAGAAAGTTGGTCCAACGACTTAACATATTACCAGCTAAATGCTTTATGATAATGGCAACTGAATTAGAATCGTGAACAAATTCTTTC
>NZ_JABSST010000011.1:0-43091 GCF_013213975.1 Winogradskyella sp. | reverse complement strand
AGCTATAGTTTTATCCCCTAATCTTCTATAATATTCAAACTGTTTTAAAACACTGTATAGAAAAGAGCTTTTCATGTATTGAAAACATTAATTTATAGATGTTATTCTTCGAATTTTTCTTGCCATTGCTTAACAATTTCTGGTAATTCTTTTCCTTCTTCAACAAATATTAATGCAGCAGAATTCATGCAGTATCTCAGTCCTGTAGGAGGGGGGCCGTCATTAAATACGTGGCCTAAATGTGAACCACTACCACTATCAATCACTTCGGTTCTTACCATACCATGACTTCTATCTACAAGTTCCAGAATGGCGTTGTCATCAATTGGTTTATAAAAACTTGGCCATCCAGTTCCAGATTTAAATTTGTGCTCTGAACTAAATAATGGTTGACCTGTAGCAGCAGAATAATAAATACCTTTCTTTTTGTTATTCCAATATTTACCAGTAAACGCTCGTTCAGTTCCGGCTTTTCTTAGAACATAATATTCATTCTCATTCAGGAATGTTTTCCATTCTGTATCCGTTTTACTTATAGGAAATATATCCTGTTCTTTTTTTTCTCCTTTTTGTGCCGTTGAATTACAGCTAAAAAGTATACCGATTGTTAATATAAATACTATCTTTTTCATGTGATGAAGTTACGAATTTTTAACCTAGTAAATAGTCGGTGATTATTTCGAAAACTTACTAAACCGTTTTCGGTTATTTTTATGTTAAGGATTAAGGTTTTTTTCCCTATCTTAAATACCTCTTTTGTTATTTTGTATCCAATTAAAACCAACAACTAAATGAAGGCATTATTCTTAACAAGGGAATTTCCACCTTATGTGTACGGCGGTGCTGGTGTTCATGTAGAATATTTGGCAAAGGAACTGTCTGAACTCATGGAAATTGATGTTAGAGCATTTGGCGATCAAAATGTAAGAAGAACTAATTTAAACGTCACAGGTTATCCTTTCGAAGACGGTCTTTTTGAAAATAGCGATGATAAACTAAAATCGGTATTCAAAACCTTAAGTACGGGACTTCATATGAATGCTGATGTAATTGATGCTGATGTAGTACATTGTCATACTTGGTATTCCCATTTTGCAGGTATAATGGCAAAGTTATGCTATGGTGCCCCTTTAGTTGTTACTACACATTCCTTAGAACCACTGCGACCTTGGAAACGCGAGCAACTTGGCAGCGGCTATGATGCCTCATCTTGGGTTGAGAAAACAGCTATTGAAATGGCCGATTGTCTCATTGCGGTTTCTCAAGAAACTAAGGAAGATGTATTAAAGCATTTTAATGTTGATGAATCAAAAGTCGAAGTTGTATACAATGGTATTGATCTTAAAGAGTATTCAGTGGTAAAAGAAACAGATGTTTTAGATCACTATGGTATTGATAAGAATAAACCTTTCGTATTATTTGTAGGGCGAATTACTAGACAGAAGGGTATTATACATTTAGTAAACGCTGTAAAGTATATTGATCCTGAAACACAGATTGTACTTTGCGCTGGTGCACCAGATACAAAAGAAATTGCGAAGGAAATGGAAGATGCTGTAGAAGAGGCATCAAAAAATAGAGATAACATCTTTTGGATAGATAAAATGCTCAATAAAAAAGATGTAATTCAACTCTATTCTCATGCTTCTGTATTTTGTTGCCCGTCTATATATGAGCCATTCGGTATAATTAATATAGAAGCTATGGCTTGTGAAACCGCTGTTGTTGCCAGTGCAGTTGGTGGTATAAAAGAAGTTGTGGTAGAAGGTGAAACAGGATTGTTAATTGATGTAACGCAACAAAATGAAGCACCATTTGAGCCTGTTGATCCAGATCAGTTTTCTCGTGACTTAGCAGATGGTATAAATCGTGTTATCGCAGATGACGCATTAAGGAATAAAATGGCAAAAGCTGGTCGACAAAGGGTAGAAGCATTCTTTGATTGGAAGGCTATTGCAAAACAAACAAAATCAATTTACCAATCACTAATAAACAACAAATGATTAACGACAAAGTCATATCCATTATTTTAGGGGGAGGTCAAGGGTCTCGATTATATCCATTAACAGAAAACAGATCAAAACCAGCAGTACCAATTGCGGGAAAGTATCGTTTGGTTGATATCCCAATTTCTAACTGTATTAATTCAGACATAAAAAGAATGTATGTGTTAACTCAGTTTAACTCTGCTTCATTAAATAGGCACATTAAAAACACGTACCATTTTAGTTTTTTTAGTTCTGCTTTTGTAGATGTTTTGGCTGCTGAGCAAACCATTAATAGTGATAAGTGGTTTCAAGGTACAGCCGATGCTGTAAGGCAGAGTATGCATCATGTATTACAGCATGATTTTGAATATGTTCTGATACTTTCTGGAGATCAGCTGTATCAAATGGATTTTAACAAGATGATTTCAGCACATATTGAAAGCGGTGCAGCGATATCAATAGCAACACAACCCGTTAATGCTAAAGATGCAACAGCATTTGGTATATTGAAAACGGACGAAAATAATATCATAAGGTCTTTTATCGAAAAACCAGATGCATCATTGTTACCAGATTGGACATCGCCAGTTAGTGACGATATGAAAAATGAAGGACGACATTATTTAGCATCAATGGGAATCTATATCTTTAATAAAGACTTATTAGTGGAATTAATGAAGGAACCTGATAGAGTAGATTTTGGTAAGGAGATCATTCCAGATGCTATTGAAAAGCATAAAACTTTAAGTTATCAGTTTGAAGGCTACTGGACTGATATTGGGAATATTGATTCCTTCTTTGAAGCCAATTTAGGTTTAACAGACGAAATTCCAAAGTTTAATCTGTACGACAACAACCAACGTGTATATACCAACGCAAGAATTTTGCCTACTTCAAAAATCTCTGGGACACTTTTAGATAGAACGGTAATTTCGGAGGGAAGTATTATTCATGCCGCTAAGATTGAACGCTCTGTGATAGGAATTCGGTCGCGTATAGGCGCTGAGTCGACAGTGATTAACTGTTATATGATGGGTAATGATCATTATGAATCCTTAGAAGAGGTTCAAGAAAAGAAGATTAAAATATTTATGGGAATCGGTGAGCGATGCTTTATCAAAAATGTTATCCTCGATAAAAACTGTAGAATTGGTGATGACGTAAGAATTAACGGAGGGAAGCATTTAGAAGATACAGAGACTGATACCTACTTTATAAAAGATGGTATTGTCGTTGTTAAAAAAGATGCTATTATTCCATCTAAAACCATAATTCAATAGATTATTTAATTGTTTTTTAAAGAGTTATCAAATTATAACGTTGTAGTTGTTCTACGAGAAACAATCTATTTTTTATATTCCAATTCTATAGTAATTTCGCAACGTAATTAACATTTATCCATAAAAATGCTGAACCAAAGACGAGTTGTAATTGATGCTGTTAATCCTCAAATTAACGGTGGAGAGTTTTTCATAAAGCGTATTGTAAACGAAATAATTAATGTAGATGCACATATTTTGGTAGATGGCCATGACGTCATTGCAGCTTCAGTGTTATTTAAGCATGAAAAGGAGCGTAAATGGAGTGAGGCTAGAATGCATCATGTTGTTAATGATGAATGGCGCACCACTTTTACGGTTACTAAGCAAGGTTTTTATAGTTATAAAGTTCAAGGTTGGGTAGATCATGCGCTTAATTGGCAACATGGTATAGAAAGAAAGATTGACGACAATCAGCATGTTAAGTCTGAATTATTAGAAGGTATCACTTACATAAAGCCAATGCTTAAAAGCGCTTCAAAAGAAGAAGAGCAATATTTGAAATATTGTATAGACTGTTTTGGGGATGAAGGTAAATATGAAAAAGCAATAGTTGAAGCTATATCATTAAAATTGCGAGAAATTTTCTTTAAATATCCCCAGAAGGATCTTGCGAATGAAACACAGGAATATCAAGTATATGTAGATCGAAAGAAAGCCTTATTTAGTACTTGGTATGAGTTCTTTCCACGATCATCTTCTGAGACCGAAGGCCAACATGGCACCTTTAAAGACTGTGTGCGTTTACTACCTCGTATTGCTGAAATGGGATTTGATACTTTGTATTTTCCGCCTGTGCATCCTATAGGTGAAGTAAACCGTAAAGGAAGAAATAATACAACAGATGCTAAGGAAGGTGACTCAGGATCGGCCTGGGGAATTGGATCTAAGCATGGAGGTCATAAAGATATTCACCCACAACTAGGAACTGTTGAGGATTTTAAAATACTTGTTGAGAAAGCAAAGGATTTAGGAATTGAAGTTGCTATGGATTATGCCTTACAAGCGGCACCTGACCATCCATGGGTAAAATCAAACCCTGAATGGTTTAAATGGCGTCCAGACGGCACGGTTCAATACGCAGAGAATCCACCAAAAAAGTACCAAGATATATTACCAATCTATTGGGAAAGCAAAGATTACAAGAACCTTTGGAGAGAGTGCCTTGATATTCTACTTTATTGGATAAAAGATTGTGGTATTAATGTATTTAGAGTAGATAATCCACATACTAAACCTTACTATTTTTGGAACTGGGCGATATCAGAGGTTAAAAAGAAACATCCTGATGTGATTTTCTTAGCTGAGGCCTTTACTAAACCAAAGGTAATGCAACAGTTGGCTAAGCAAGGCTATACACAGTCGTATACCTATTTTACTTGGCGTAATACCAAGCATGAGCTCATTGAGTATATGACCGAACTGACGGAATCTGATCAGCGTGAATACATGCGACCTAATTTTTGGCCAAATACACCAGACATAAATCCTTACCATTTGCAAGGTGCCAATGAATCAAAATACATTCAGCGCTACGTTTTGGCCGCAACACTAAGCTCAAATATTGGTATTTATGGACCTGTATTCGAACAGCAGATCGACGAGGCAATTCCTGGTAAGGAAGAGTATTATATGTCTGAGAAATTTGAGGTAAAGCATTATGATTGGACCGTTCAGAACAAATTGACTTCAATTATTTCAAAGGTCAATGCTATTAGACATGAGCATGAAGCTTTACAACAAACCAATAATATTAAGTTCTGTCATATTGAAAATGACAACTTAATAGCTTTTTACAAATGGAATGATGCCAAAACGGACGAGTTATTAATTATTGTAAGCTTAGAGCATTATTACATGCAACAAGGAACAGTTCAATTACCATTATCGGATCTGGGTGTTCATGAAGGTCAGCAAATTACAGTGAGTGATCTTGTTACTGGAAGTAGTTATAACTGGCACAATGAGTGGAATTTTGTAGAGTTACACCCAACTTTACCATTTCATATTTTCAAAATAAATAAATAGATGTCAAAGAAAAAGTCCAACACTATCATTAATCCTACGACGCCATTCAATTTTGATGTGAGGTGGGAAGAATTAATGGAAAATGAGGATTTTGTAAAGACATTTTTATCTGATGTACTTGAAAAGTATATTACCAAACAACGCTGGTATGGTGGTAAATCGAGTAAACTTAAATACATCGAATTATCAGAATACTTCAGAATTCAGCAGAATGAAGAAGTGTATTATGGCCTTATTTTAGAGGTTAATTTCTATGAAGCATTTTATCAGCATTACTTTTTGCCAATTGCCTTTGTTTCCGATGAGAGCTTTGCGCAAGATGATCGTATTTTACCAATAAGTATTCAAAGTCAGGAAGGCTATATTATAGATGCCATCAATTTGGAAGCCTTTAGGCGTGTTGTTTTTGAGCGTATTTTAACAGCTGTGCCAAAAGACCGAACACGAGTTCAATATAAACGAAGTTCTTTACTGAAAGATTGTAAATACAAATCATCAAGGTTTATGGGCTTAGAACAAAGCAATACATCTATTATCTATAATGATAAGTTTGTATTAAAGTTCTTCAGACGCATTTATGCAGATCGAAATCCAGACTATGAAATGAGTCGTTTCTTATCAGAAAAGAAAGACTTTAAAAATACACCTGCCTACTTAGGTAGTATGCAAATAAAAGATCAAGAAAACACCAATATAACTATTGCCTTAATGAACGAAATGGTTCCTAATGAAGGCGACGCCTGGGATTATATGCTCAAGGAATTACATAAGGTGTTTTCTAATTTAGAATATAAGAACATAAATATAGAAGCCTTACCAATCGCTAATCGCTTTGAGCGCATGACGATTAGAGACATTTCCCCTCAAATTATTGATTGGGTAGGACTTAATGTATTTACAAAAGTTCAAACATTAGCCAAGCGTACTGCAGAGATGCATATTGCTTTAGGTTCTGAATTTGAGGACACTGCGTTTACACCAACACGTTTTAATGGTGACTATACGGTTTGGTTAAAAAACCGATTACTGTATCAATTTCAGAATCGTCTTAATGCTGTAGAAAATAATTTACATAAGTTAGACGGATTGGCTTTAGAATTGGCTCAGGAATTTCTGGAGAAAAAAAATGAAATTAGAAAGCGGTTTGTAGATTTTGATTGGACCAAACTTAAGGGTGAAAGACTACGTGTGCATGGCGATTACCATTTAGGACAGGTCTTAGTACAAAATGATGATTTTTATATTTTAGATTTTGAAGGTGAGCCGGAAAGTACCATTAGAGATCGAAAAGTAAAACAACCACCACTTAAAGATGTAGCTGGTTTATTTAGGTCCTTCCATTACGCGATATATGCCACAATATTTAATAATCTGAAGAATTATAAGCATACTCAAGATCAGTTGTTTGATGCAGGCGAGGTCTTATATCGCTATCTCAAAAATGTGTTTTTAGGCACATATGTTACAGAAATTCAAAACGCAAATATCAATATTGGCTATAACCAAGAGCGTATTTTCTTATTAAAGTATTCGATGTTAGAAAAGGCAGTATATGAGTTGGGTTATGAACTAAACTCTCGTCCGCAATGGGCTGTGATTCCTTTAAAAGGAATTTCAAATATTATCAACCACTAAAGATTTATGGCAGAAGTTAAAGTACATAGTTTATTTACAGATTTTGATATTAATTTATTTAAATCAGGAAAGCATTACCGACTGTATGAAAAATTTGGATCACACATCACCACTGTTGATGGAGTAGAAGGTACGTATTTTGCAGTATGGGCACCTAGTGCTAAATCAGTTTCGGTAATTGGTGATTTTAACTTTTGGCTAGAAGGAGACCATAAGCTAAATGTGCGTTGGGATGGAAGTGGTATTTGGGAAGGTTTTATACCTGGAGTTGGTAAAGGCAACGTTTATAAATACAAAATCCATAGCCATCATAACGATATAAAAACCGAGAAGGCGGATCCTTACGCAAGACGATGTGAACATCCTCCAAAAACAGCTTCGATTGTATGGGATGACAGTTACAAGTGGAAGGACAATAAATGGATGAAAAAGCGTGAAAAGCACAATGCTTTAGATGCACCTTTTTCAGTCTACGAAGTACACTTAGGATCTTGGAAGAAAAAAGTAGAAGAAAATCGTTTTCTCACCTATGAGGAGTTAGCTGATGATTTGGTGTCTTATGTGAAGGACATGAATTTTACGCATGTGGAGTTAATGCCAATAATGGAATATCCTTACGATCCATCTTGGGGCTACCAGCTTACGGGCTATTTTGCGCCAACTTCACGTTTTGGATATCCTGAAGATTTTAAAATATTGGTGGATAAACTGCACCAGAATGATATAGGTATTATACTCGATTGGGTGCCGTCACATTTTCCAGAAGATGCACATGGATTAGGATTCTTTGATGGATCTGCTTTATACGAGCACCCAGATCGAAGAAAAGGATACCATCCCGACTGGAAAAGTCTAATTTTTAATTATGGCCGAAATGAGGTTAAATCATTTCTTATCAGTAATGCTATTTTTTGGTTAGATCAATATCATGCGGATGGTTTACGTGTAGATGCTGTTGCTTCAATGCTGTTTTTAGACTACAGTAGAGAAGATGGAGAATGGGAACCAAATATGTTTGGAGGACGAGAAAATTTAGAAGCTATTGCGTTTATGCGCGAGATGAATGAAGCTGTTTATAGTGCATTTCCAGATGTGCAAACCATTGCTGAAGAATCAACATCTTTCCCAATGGTTTCTAAACCAACTTACATCGGAGGTTTAGGCTTTGGCATGAAGTGGATGATGGGTTGGATGCATGATACCCTACAGTATTTTGCAAAAGAACCAATTTATCGTAAACATCACCAAAACGATTTGACCTTTAGCATGACTTATGCATTTACCGAAAACTTTATGCTACCATTAAGTCATGATGAGGTGGTTTATGGAAAGCATTCAATTTTGGGTCGTATGCCAGGAGATGAGTGGCAACGCTTTGCGAATTTAAGACTTTTGTACTCATATATGTTTACACATCCAGGTACAAACCTGCTTTTTCAAGGTGCTGAGTTTGGTCAAAGTGAGGAATGGAATTTCCAACAGAGCCTAGATTGGCATTTACTACAATACGAACCACACAAAGGTGTACAAACGTTAATAAAAGACTTGAATAAACTATACAAAAGTGAGCCTGCTTTGTATGAAAAACAGTTTACAGGCGAAGGATTTGAATGGATTGATTATAATGACAATGAGAATTCTGTTTTAGTTTACATTAGAAAAGGATATGATTTTGCGAATGATTTAGTGATTGCTTGTAATATGACACCAGTACCAAGAGAAAACTATAAAATGGGTGTGCCACGTGATGGTAAGCTCAAGGAAGTTTTTAATAGTGATCTCAAAAAATATTTTGGTTCTGGAGCTTATAAGAATAAAATGCAGACGACTAAAAATAACCCATGGCAATTCAGAGATAATTCTATTGAAATTGATATTCCACCATTAGGTATGGTGGCCTTTAAATATCAGAAGTAGTTCAGTCTTGCTAAGTCTGTCTTAATAATTAATTTTATTAACACGAAATCGTTGTAGTAATTAGTTTTCTGTCAGAAAATCAAACAGAATTTTAATTTGTTATCTTTTTTATTAAATTTATAATAAGAACAACTAATTAATAAACGATTATGAAACAAATCTACATTTTCCTTTTTTGCCTTTTTGGCGCAAGTGTTAATGCTCAAAGCGACATAACCTTCAGTGTTGATATGAGCGGTTATAGTGGGTCTTTTACCACGGTTTATGTTAGTGGGTCCTTAAATGGATGGTCTGGTACTGATAACCCAATGACAGATATGGGTAGTGGTATTTGGCAAGTAACGCTCCCGTTAGCGGATGGTACCTATGATTATAAATTTACTATTGATGATTGGACTGATCAGGAAAACTTCAGTGCTGGTGCCGTTTGTACAACTACCAATGGTGGATTTACAAATAGATTCTTAGAGGTTGCAGGTTCTGATATGAATTTGTCTACACCTAATTTTGCTGTCTGTTATGAGGATACGGATGGTATAAATGGACCACACGATGTAACCTTTATTGTTGATATGAGTGGTTATGGGGGCTCTTACACCACCCCTGAAATAAATGGTACATTCAATGGCTGGTGTGGCGGATGTAATGTATTAGTAGACCAAGGAAATGGTATTTGGTCAGTGACACTTCCATTGACAGAGGAACAAATAGAATTTAAATTTGCGCATGACAGTTGGGCAGGACAAGAAAACTTTACTGAAGGAACACCTTATACCGTGACGAATGGTGGATTTACTAACCGTTTCCTCCAAATTGATGGTGACAAAACAGTTAGTTATGTTTGGGAACAAGGGGCAGCATTAAGCATTAAAGATGTTACTTTAAACGATGTAAGTTTAAGTGTATATCCAAATCC
Source organism: Winogradskyella sp. (assembly GCF_013213975.1). Taxonomy (GTDB): domain Bacteria; phylum Bacteroidota; class Bacteroidia; order Flavobacteriales; family Flavobacteriaceae; genus Winogradskyella. The sequence continues at coordinate 33,288 of NZ_JABSST010000011.1, read as the reverse complement.
AACTGGTAGTAGCTGGAATGTTGAATCGAGCACTGCGAGTATTAATTCTATTGAAGTTTTTGATATTTTAGGAAAACAAGTTCTTTTAGTTCCGGTTTCTGGTAATTCTGTAATTATTTCATCAGATGGCTTAGGTTCTGGAATTTATTTGGCAAAAATAAATACGGACTTTGGTGCAACGACCATGAAGCTCATTAAAGAATAAATTTTTAACAATATAGTTGGAAAGGTGTCTAAATTTAGACACCTTTTTTTTTATTCATTTTAAATTTATTCTGTTCAATTATACCGAAAACGTTATAGTTTACAACTAACTATAAATAGAAGTCTTATCACTTTTTTAAGTTCTATTTTTTGTGTTTTTTTACACGGATTTTTGATAATGGTGATGCTATGATTACAAATACTGAATTAGAAAATAAAGGAAATCAGTTTCCATCTAAAATTATCGGATTCGAAAAGGATGTCGATAAATTATATTTTACTACTAATAACAATGTAATTCTTCAGATAACTGTCGTTAGAGATAGTGTTTTAAGGTTTAGGTACACTACAGTTGGTTATTTTGAAAATGATTTTTCATATGCCATAACTAAATATGCAAGTATTGGATATAATAAGCTTGAAATTGAAGAAAATGAAGATTTATATACGATTACAACAACGAAACTTCGTTGTGAAATCTCAAAAGAGAGTCTTCGTATTGCAATATATGATGCGAAAGACAATACTCTAATTAATCAAGATGAAATAGGATTTCATTGGGAGGAGAGTTACCAATTTGGTGGAAATGTGGTTAAAATGAGTAAGGTTTCTAATGACGGAGAAAGCTATTATGGTTTAGGCGATAAACCACATCATCTTAACCTTAAAGGAAGACGATATACTAATTGGGTTACAGATTCTTACGCTTATGGTAAGGATACAGACCCTATCTATAAATCTATACCTTTTTACACAGGATTACATCATGGAAAGGCCTATGGTATTTTCTTTGATAACTCTTTTAGGACTTCTTTTGATTTTGCACACGAACGCAGAAATGTAACTAGTTTTTGGGCACAAGGAGGAGAAATGAATTATTATTTCTTTTATGGTCCAAAAATGACTGATGTTGTTGAGAGCTACACGGATTTAACTGGAAAGCCTCATCACTTACCACCAATGTGGGCCTTGGGTTTTCATCAATGTAAATGGAGTTATTATCCAGAATCTAAGGTTAAAGAAATTACTTCTACGTTTAGAAAACTAAAAATTCCATGTGATGCGATTTATTTAGATATTGATTACATGGATGGCTTCCGTTGTTTTACTTGGGACAAGAATCATTTTCCAAATCCGAAGCAAATGGTATCCGAGTTAAAGGAACAAGGATTTAAAACCGTAGTTATTATCGATCCAGGAATTAAAATTGATAAGAAGTATGATGTTTTTAAGGAAGCTTTAGATAAAGACTATTTCTGTAAAAGGGCGGATGGGGCTTATATGAAAGGTAAAGTTTGGCCTGGAGAATGTCATTTCCCTGATTTTACAAATCCAGAAGTACGAGATTGGTGGTCAGGACTTTTTAAGGAGCTTATCGAGGATGTTGGTGTTAAAGGTGTATGGAATGATATGAACGAACCTGCCGTAATGGAAGTTCCAAATAAAACGTTTCCAGATGACGTAAGACATGATTATGATGGCAATCCATGTAGTCACAGAAAAGCTCATAATATTTATGGAATGCAAATGGCAAGAGCAACTTATCAAGGGCTTAAAAAGTACTCTTATCCTAAAAGACCATTTGTTATTACAAGAGCTGCATATTCAGGTACGCAACGTTACACCTCTACTTGGACTGGTGATAATGTCGCAACATGGGAGCATTTATGGATAGCTAATATTCAGGCACAGCGTTTAGCAATGTCTGGTTTTGGCTTTGCTGGTAGTGATATTGGAGGTTTTGCAGAACAACCGCAAGGTGAGTTGTTTACGCGTTGGATTCAGCTTGGTGTGTTCCATCCGTTTTTTAGGGTGCATTCTTCAGGTGACCATGGTGATCAAGAACCATGGACATTCGATGAGGACGTAACAGATATTGTTAGAAAGTTTATCGAGATACGATACCAGTTATTACCATATTTGTATACTGCATTTTGGAACTATGCCGATCATGGAACACCAATGCTTAAGTCACTAGTATTGTATGATCAGGACGATGTGCAAACGCATTACAGAACTGACGAATTTATTTTTGGAGAACAAATATTGGCTTGTCCTGTTTTAGAAGCTAATGCTAAAGGAAGACGCATGTACATACCAAACGGTAATTGGTACAACTTCTGGACTGATGAAATGGTTAAAGGTGGCAAAGAAATGTGGGTTGATGCTGATATAGATAGTATGCCAATATTTATAAAGGAAGGTGCTATTATTCCTAAATATCCAATTCAACAATATGTAGGCGAAAAGGAAATTAAAGAGATTACTCTTGATGTTTATTATAAGAAGGGTAAAGAGGAGAGCGAATTATTTAGTGATGCAAATGATGGGTTCGATTATACAAAAGGCCGATATAGTCTGAGAAACTTTACACTTACAGGTCGTAAAAATGAACTTATAATTAACCAGTATAAGGAAGGAAAGTTTATCACCCCGTATGATGCATTTAAGATTATTGTTCATGGATTACCTTTTGACATTACTGAAATACAATTAGACAATGAAACAATTTCATTAGAACATTTAAAATCTAATGGTACCAGTTCATTTGTTGTTAATAAAAACTTTTCAGAATTGCATATTATTGGTGAAGCTTCAAAATAAAGCATGACTAATGCCTTAGTCTAGGTATCTATTAATTGCGAACAGATTTTGTATTTTAGTGTTCTGACATTTAAATTCTAGACTATGCGTTTTATAAAGGCAGTATTAATCATTGGATTTATTGTATTAGTTATATCATGCGCAACCAATCCATTCACGGGTAAAAAAACAATCGCACTTGTATCTAACGATCAGCTGTTTGCTTCATCTTTTGCACAATATGATCAGGTGTTAAGTGATAATAAAGTCTTAACGGCGACGAAGGATTCAGAGATGATAACACGTGTTGGCCAACGTATTGCGGTTGCCGCAGAGCTTTGGTTAAATGCTAACGGATATCAAGGTTATTTGGTTGATTATAAGTGGGAGTACAAACTTATAGAATCAGAGCAAATTAACGCTTGGTGCATGCCTGGGGGAAAGATCGCGTTTTATACTGGTATTTTACCCATTGCTCAAAACGAAACAGGAGTAGCTGCAATTATGGGACATGAAGTAGCGCACGCACTTGCTAATCATGGTCAACAACGCATGAGTTCAGGAATGTTACAACAGGCAGGAGGGGTTGCAGTGGCTGTTGCAAGTGGGAATCAGTCGCCTGAAAATCAGGAATTATGGATGCAAGCTTACGGTATTGGGTCAGCTGTTGGCTTGATGTTACCATTTAGCAGAAGTCATGAATCTGAAGCAGATAAAATAGGATTGTACCTGATGGCTATTGCAGGTTATAATCCAGATGAGGCTGCAGAATTATGGAAACGGATGAAGGCTCATAATGACGGACAAGCTCCACCAGAATTTTTAAGTACACATCCAAGCAACGATTCGCGTATAGCTCATCTATTAGAACTTTCTCCAATGGCTAAAGCTGAAGCTAAAAAGTACGGAGTAATAACATTTAGACCTATAAATTAATATTCATTTAAAGAATAATTGAGTACTTTAGAAGCAGCTCACAATGGGCAGATTTTTTATTTTATACTATGAATCAACTAGAAAAAGGGAGTAAAAAATTGCTCAATGCCTGGGCATTTTATGATTGGGCAAACTCCGTTTATACCTTAACTATTGCCTCTTCTATTTTTCCAATATTTTATTCGGCATTGTTTATTTCTGAAGTTAAGAGCGTCACTGCTTTTGGCTATCAATTTAAAAGTACAGCGCTTATAACATTTGTTACAGCATTTACGTTTTTAGTTGTTGCTATTATTTCACCGATACTTTCTGGTATTGCTGATTATGTAGGAAATAAGAAAAAATTCATGAAGTTTTTCTGTTATGTTGGTTCTGCTGGATGTATTGGATTGTATTGGTTTGATTTAGATAGAATTCACCTGAGCTTGCTATTTTATTTTATGGGCTTAATAGGTTATTGGGGGAGTTTGGTTTATTATAACTCTTACTTACCTGATATTGCATTTGAAGAGCAGCAAGATAGCATAAGTGCCAAAGGTTTTTCCATGGGCTATATAGGAAGTGTTTTACTTTTAATCATAAACCTTGCCATGGTAATGAGTCAAGAAACTGGTGAAGAAAAAATGCAAATGATGCGTTATTCCTTTATTACAGTTGGTGTTTGGTGGGCATTGTTTAGTCAGTATACTTTTTATGTTTTACCTAAAGGAGTTTCATCTGGACATAAAGTAACCAAATCCGTAGTGCTGAACGGTTTTAGAGAATTAATGGGAGTGTGGGAACAGTTAAAAGAAAATCTCCGTTTAAAACGGTATTTGTACGCGTTTTTTGTATTTAGTATGGCTGTACAAACCATAATGCTCGTTGCAGTTTATTTTGGCGAGGAGGAAATTGCTTGGGAAAGTGATGATGCCAAAACCACTGGTTTAATTGTTAGTATTTTGGTTATTCAGCTTGTAGCTATTCTAGGAGCAGTATTAACGTCTAGAACTTCGGCTAAATTCGGAAATATTAAAACACTAATTGGCGTAAATTTTATTTGGATGGCGTTATGTTTTTATGCTTATTTTATGGAAACACCTATTCAATTTTATGTCGCCGCATCATTAGTTGGATTAGTTATGGGTGGAATTCAATCCTTAGCAAGGTCGACGTATTCTAAATTTTTACCAGAAACAGAGGATACAACATCTTATTTTAGCTTTTTTGATGTGGCAGAAAAGATAGGAATAGTCATAGGTATGCTTATTTATGGCTTTATTGATCAAATAACTGGCAGTATGCGTAATTCTATTTTATTTCTGTTTATTTTCTTTTTAATGGGCATCATTTTACTCTTTAAAGTTCCAAAGCAAGAGATTAAAAATTAATGCTTACTTTTATCATGCTATGTTAAAGAACAACTGTAGACCATACATAACTGTTGTACTTCTTTTATTTTTTTCTTGTCAGAATGAGCCCTATGAGGGAGACATTGCATTTGAAGATAACAGTTGTATAGATGCTATTGAATTCACAATTAATGCGGCAATAGACTTCTCTAATGCTACAGAAACAAATTACTCTGTGTTATGCCAAATTTATAGAGATGCTTTACAAAATCAGATTGAAATCTGTGGTGACGAAGATGGCAGTTTACAGCTTATTATAGAAGAATTAGGGTCATGTGCGTCACCGGATGCACTTTGTGCAGAAGCAGAGGCAGCCACTGAAATTGCCAGAACAAATTATGAAAGTGCTTTAATTACTGATTTTACAGAGCTATGCGAATTATATAGAGACGCCCTAGAATATCAAATAGAAGTTTGTGGTGATCCATTTGGCGAGCTGGCTGGTTTTATTTTCGATTTGGGAAATTGCCAACCTGTCTTTGAGGATACTGTGGGCGAATGGCGATTAGTATCATGGCTAAATGATCAAGGTATAGATATAGATAATGACGGAGAAGTAACCTTTGATTACTTGGAAGAAATTGACTGTTATGATAATGAAACCATCGCTTTTAATGCAGATGGTACAGGGATATTTTTTTTGAGATCTATGGCCCAGATAACTTATATTCCAGATGATTCAGGTGGTGAAGACTTCTATGTTGATTGCACAATGATAAGTAACAATATAACTTTTACCTGGATACAAAGCGGTAATAATTCAATAATAATCACATTTCAAGATGGGAGTACAGAAAATTATTTTAGAAATGCAGATAGTTTATTTAAAGTCATTGAGGGTGGATTTACTGCAACTAATGTTTTAAATCCAGATGAGTCCATAGTTGAGCCTGTTACATATGTTTACGAAAAAGAATAAAGACCTACCTAGTATAATAAAAAAGGACAAATCTAACTCGCTTGTCCTTTTTTAGTTTCATATTGGGGCCTAATTAGATATACTTCCTGATCCGCTAACGTTTGTGTCTTTACTTGTGGGATTTCCAGAATATTTCACATCTCCGGATCCCGAAATTTTAACATTAAGAGCACCATGACATACAACATTTACATCGCCAGAGCCTGAAATTTTAACTTCTACATCCTTACTGTCAAGTTTGCTCCCGTCGAAGTCTCCAGAACCTTCAACTTTAGTTTTAAGATTACCTGTTGAACCACTTAGTTGTATATCGCCAGATCCTGCTATGCCGCTTTCTAACGAGTCTGTATCTACATTTAAATCTATATCACCAGAACCTGCTAATGTAACTTTAAAGTCACCTGACTTGATGGTTCCTGAATTTTCAATATCTCCAGATCCTGCAAGAGATACAGACGAAATAGACTGATATGGTACAGTAACAGTTATAGATTTAGTTGGTTTAAGATTAATACCTTTTTTTGATCTTACAACTAGCTTTCCATCTATAACCTCAGTGATAATGTACTCCATTAAATTTGAGTCACCTTTAATTGTAATTAAACCTTCTGCACCTTGAACCAATTTAAAGTCCATTGGTCCTGCAGCATTTAAGCCATCGTAGTCTCCAGTATTTCTACTTGTTGTTGTTATGTTACCATCTCCCTTGACTCTTTTCCATTGGGCCTGAGTTGTAGTAGCGTTGAATAATAATGCAACGACTGTTAGTGATTTTAATAGTTTCATTGTCTTAATTGTTTGATTAATGGTCGTTTTTGATGTTACTGCTTTTTAAAACTAACACTCCCGTGTTGTGAGTTGATTTTTAATGTATTACCAGAATTATTGGATCCATAATAACCTCGGTAGTGTTTCTGATGACGATCCAATTCTTTATCCACAAAGTTAAAACCTTCAGTATCTCGTAGTGAACCAAATTGTAGTTCTAGGTCGAAATTAAAGTTAAAGGAAGCATCGTATCCTATTGAAACACCTGTGAAATTTGATTCTATTTCAATAGAATTAGCCTTAGAACCAATTCGAGTAATCTTTAATGACCCATGAATTGTCCTTAAATCTGCATTTTTAAATAACGTTCCAATTCTTGTGGTTAAATGTGAACTATTACCTTCAATAAGATTTACATTGTCTACCGTTAAAGATCCGTGAGAGCATTTAAAATCTATATTTTCTGCAATTTCAACAACTGACTTTGTGTGTTGTGCTTTAAGCTTTAAGTTTTCAGTTTTTGCAATAGTAAAACTGCTATGAGTCGTAGATATTTCGCCATTCTTAATGTATTCGAAGTAGCTGTCACGTGTATGATTAAAGCTAATATCGTTAGTGTTAGATAACAACTCTTTAGTTGTTATTTTTCCATGGTCGCAACGGATTTTAGATGAGCCTTTTAGTTTATCTAAATTAATGGCTCCAAATTTATTTCGAAGATTAACATTATTAGTCATTGGCATTTTTATGACATAGTCAATCTCCATCTTTAAGTTCATTTTTTTACCCCAATTCCACCAACTGTTTTTGTTCTTTTCTATCTTGGTGATTGCAGAAACTAAATTAGAACTTGAGCTAAACTCTATGTCAATACCCTCTAGTCGTTCTTGGACCTTGTTACCATTGTTTCCACTTACTTTTATGGAAACATTAAATTCTATACGATTTTCATCCCATGTTATAATGTTAACATTACCGAAAGAATTATCCACTTTCAAAGTGGCATTACTGCTTACGTTAAAAGATTTTTTAACCGTCTTTTCTTTTGATATTTTTGTGGTATTAATACCCGTACTACCTGCCGAAATAAATGGAACCAGTAATAGGTATAAGAAAATTTTATATTGTATTTGTTGTTTCATTAGTACCGATATTTAGTTGTTTTAAATTTTCTATTTCTTCAAGGACATTATTTAAAATATCAACCCTACTTTGAAAATTATTAATCATTGCATAAATAATACGTTGGTCATTTCCGTTAGCTGTAAGACTTAATTTTAAGTTCTCGTACTCCGATTCTAAAGATTCTATTGAGTTAAGCGCATCTTCAATTAATGTTTCCGTTACAGGAGACTTTTCTTGATTAATTTTTCTTAATTCAGCTTCAATTGTTGCTGTAAAGAAGTCTTGAGTTTCAGACATTTCTGGTGATACACTTGCTAAATCTATAACGTCAGTACGTGCATTGACAGTGGCAATTACGCTAAGGCAAATCAACAATGAGGCAGCAACGGCTAAAAATGACTTCCAATTAAATCCAGAATTTATCTTAGAATTTAAAGATTCATGAGCTTTGAGTTTCTCTAAAAATCGATCTTGATGACCTGCATTCGGATTTTCAGTATCAAAGCCGCCTTCGAGATTTTTGAATAATTCGTCTAAAGTATCTTTTTGCATAATTATGACATTAAGCTGTTTGCATTAGTTTTTTACGTAAACTCTCTTTAGCTCTGGAAATCATGGTTCTACAGTTAGCGTAGGAAATATCCATTATTTCGCAGATTTCTTCGTAATCGTATCCTTCTATGAGATGAAGCGATAAACCCAAACTATAATTTGGTTTGAGCGTTTTCATAACACCCATTATTTGTTTAACCTTATCAGAATTTTGATTACTCTCGTCAATACCATTATCATTTTCTACTTTGTACATGACTGCGTCTAAAGCTATTTCATGTCGTTTTGTGGCTTTATTGTAGTGTGCAATACTGTTGTTTACTACAATACGTTTTAACCATGCACCGAAGAGTTTGCTGTCCTCTAGAGTATTCAGCTTTGTAAATGCTGTTAAAAATGACTCCTGCATTATGTCCTCAGCTTTAAAAGAATCTTTAACAATTCTTAGAGCTGTGTTATACATGGCTTTGTTATATCTGTTGTAAACCTCTAATTGTGCACGCTGGTCACGAGATTGACAAAGCAACAATAACTGTTCGATATCTTGATTGGTTGATGTCAAAAAAACAATTGCTTTGGTATATAGATGCGACGATTGGTTAAGTGTTACAGTTTCTTTAAAAAACTTTTAATTTTTCTATAAAGCTAATGGCATAACAATTGAAAACATATAAGTGTGAATAACTTTGGATATCTTATAACTAACTGATATTCAGAATAAAGTTAATTATTAATACTTTTAAATACATGTGATTCTGGGTTTTTTAATGACAGAATGACTTAAAAATAATATGGGAAAACAAAAAATATTAGGACTTGACACTTTGTCACTACAAGATTTTGATGAAAATTCAGAGTTAATTCCGTTGATGACTCCAGAAGATGAAGAGCTAATTAATAATGAAGTATTACCAGAGTCACTTCCAATTTTACCATTAAGAAATACAGTTTTATTTCCAGGAGTAGTAATTCCAATTACGGCTGGTAGAGATACTTCAATTAAATTAATAAATGACGCAAATAAAGGCGGTAAGGTTATTGGAGTAGTGGCTCAGAAAGATGAAGCTATAGAAAAACCTTCAGTGCAAGATATATATAAAACAGGTACTGTAGCGAGAATCTTGAAGGTGTTGAAAATGCCAGATGGTAATACGACCGTTATAATTCAAGGAAAAAAGCGTTTTCAAATAAATGAGGTAATTTCTGAAAACCCTTATTTAACAGCAACCATTTCGGACTTGTCTGAGTCAAAACCCGAACAAGGAAATGAGGAGTTTACAGCAATTATCGATTCTATTAAAGATCTTTCTTTAGAAATAATTAAAGAAAGCCCGAATATCCCAACTGAGGCAACCTTTGCCATTAAGAATATTGAAAGTAATTCCTTTTTAGTGAATTTTGTGTCTTCTAACATGAATCTTAAGGTCGAAGAAAAGCAAGACCTTCTCAAGATTAATGATCTTAAAGAGCGTGCCTTACAGACCTTAAAGTATATGAATTTAGAATATCAAAAACTTGAGCTTAAAAATGATATTCAAAATAAGGTGCAAAGCGATATGAACCAGCAACAGCGCGAGTATTTCTTGCATCAGCAAATGAAAACTATTCAAGAGGAATTAGGCGGAGGAGTCTCTTCAGGCCAAGAAATTGAGGAGATGAAAGCCAGAGCTAAAGATAAGCATTGGGACGAAAAGGTAAGCAAACACTTTGAGAAGGAACTTGCAAAAATGCAACGTATGAATCCACAAGTCGCTGAGTATTCCATTCAACGGAATTACTTAGATCTGTTTTTAGACTTACCATGGAATGAATTTAGCGAAGACCAATTTGATTTGAAACGCGCGATGAAAATATTGGGTCGTGATCATTTTGGCTTAGATGATGTTAAAAAGCGGATCATTGAGTATTTAGCGGTTTTAAAGCTTAGGAACGATATGAAGTCTCCAATACTTTGTCTTTATGGTCCTCCAGGTGTTGGAAAAACATCACTTGGTAAATCTATAGCTGAAGCTTTAGGTAGAGAATATGTTAGAATCTCATTAGGTGGATTAAGAGACGAGGCAGAGATTCGAGGACATCGTAAGACTTACATCGGTGCAATGCCAGGACGTATAATTCAAAGCTTAAAGAAAGCTGGAACGTCAAACCCAGTTTTTGTACTAGATGAGATTGATAAACTATCGGCAGGGCATCAAGGTGATCCGTCATCGGCAATGCTAGAAGTATTAGACCCAGAACAGAATAATGAGTTTTATGATAACTTCTTGGAAATGGGCTATGATTTGTCTAAAGTCATGTTTATTGCTACTTCAAATAGTCTTGCAACGATTCAGCCAGCATTAAGAGACCGTATGGAAATTATCAATGTTACTGGTTATACCATTGAAGAAAAGGTAGAGATCGCTAAACGTCATTTATTACCCAAGCAATTAAAAGAGCATGGATTGCATAATGCTCACCTTAAAATAGGAAAGCCACAATTAGAGAAAATTGTCGAAGGCTATACAAGAGAGTCTGGTGTTAGGGGTTTAGAAAAGCAAATTGCAAAGATGGTACGCTATGCTGCTAAGAATATAGCAATGGAAGAGGATTACAATGTTAAGGTTTCTAATGAAGATATTATTAAGGTCTTAGGTAGTCCGAGATTAGAGCGTGATAAGTATGAAAACAATAATGTAGCTGGTGTTGTGACTGGATTAGCATGGACAAGAGTTGGCGGTGATATATTATTCATTGAGTCTATTCTGTCTAAAGGTAAAGGAGCACTTTCTATTACAGGAAATCTAGGTAAAGTAATGAAAGAATCTGCAACGATTGCTATGGAGTATATTAAAGCTAATGCAGATAAATTTGATATTAATCCAGAGGTTTTTCATAAGTATAATGTCCATATTCATGTTCCTGAGGGTGCCACGCCTAAAGATGGTCCAAGCGCAGGTGTAACGATGCTTACATCTTTAGTATCTTTATTTACACAACGTAAAGTGAAAAAGAGTTTGGCAATGACCGGAGAAATTACCTTGAGAGGAAAGGTATTGCCAGTTGGAGGTATTAAAGAAAAAATATTAGCAGCTAAACGCGCTAAGATTAAGGAGATTTTACTTTGTGAGGATAATAAGCGAGATATAGATGAAATAAAGCCAGAATATCTCAAAGGCCTTACTTTTCATTATGTGAAAGATATGAGTGATGTGTTAGATATTGCCATTACCAATCAAAAAGTAAAGCATGCAAAACGATTATAAACGATTAATACTCTCGGTAGTTATAGTTTTATTGGCTGGTCTATTTGCTTTTGGGCAAGAAACTAAAGTAAGATTTAAGGACGTTTTGCTTGATGGTAAACCAGCAAAGCTTAATGTTTTAACTGGCGAGATTACTTTAGTCGATTCTAATGAAACAAGGGTAATAACCATAAAAGATTCTCTAAAACTTGTTGAACAAAGGGGTGAATTACTTCAGGACAATGTAAAAAATACTGATTTTCATGTGGTTAATGGAAATGAAACCTTATTAGACATCGCTAATCGTTATAACACCACCTTAACAAAACTTAAAGAGGTAAATAATTTAGAATCTACATTAGTTAACGATGGGCAGCGTCTAAAGATTCGAAACTTCGATACTACGGTTGAAGAAAATCCTATTACGGAGTCAATAGAAATTGAAGAAAAAGAATCCTTTCAAACCTCAAAAAACGCTGTTGAAATTGAATTTCATACAGTTTTGGAAGGGGAAACCCTCTACAGTTTGTCTAATTGGTATGGTACCACAGTAAACGAACTTAAAACCCAAAACGGTCTTAATTCAAATTTGATAAGAGTTAATCAAATACTTCGAGTTTCAAATTTTAATACCTCCAAGGCGACGGATGACTTAGATTATTGGGTCGTATCAAAAGGAGACACTTTATACAATATTTCGAAGCGAAATGGTATTTCTGTGGAAGGGTTAAAACGACTTAATGGTTTAACAACAAACCTTATTAAAATAGGGCAAAAGCTCAAGCTTAAGTAGAAATACTTCCTTTAAAAAAAATAAAAATTTCATATCATCGTTTTAAGTTTGATTTAGTTATTTTGCAGAATCTATGATTAAGAGGGTTACCCAGTTCTGTTTCATGCTGTTGGCATTACCATTGTTTGCACAATTGGGAGGAGGCTCTACTTATCAATTTCTAAATTTGGTTTCTTCTCCGCGTCAAGCTGCCTTAGGTGGTAAAATCATAACAAATTTTGATTCAGATGTTACGGAAGCTCTTTATAACCCTGCATCAATAAATTGGAAAATGCATAACCAATTAGCTGTTAATGCATCAAATTATCTTGGTGATGTAACGTATGGAACTGCAGCTTATGCTTACACTTGGGATAGACATTTGCAAACCTTTCATTTTGGGATCACCTATATCAATTACGGAACGTTTGATGGTTACGATGTAAATGGCAATCCAACAGGAAGCTTTAGTGGCAATGAAGCCGCAATATCAGCAGGATACAATTATAATATTCCATTTACTGATTTTTATGTAGGAGCCAATGTCAAAGTCATTACATCTTTACTAGAACAGTACAACTCAGTTGGAGGAGCAGTAGATATTGGTATAATGTATATCAACGAAAAACTAGACTTTCATGCCGCATTGACTGTAAGAAATTTGGGTACTCAGTTTACAACTTATGCAGGACAAAATGAGACGTTACCATTTGAAGTCAATTTTGGAATGTCTCAAACCTTAGAGAATGTGCCAATTCGTTGGCATTTAACTCTAGAGAACTTACAAGAATGGCCAATAGGTACGTCTAATCCAGCCAGAGCTATAACAGATTTAGATGGAAATCAAACCCAAGAAAAGGTAGGCTTTTTTAATAATGCCTTAAGGCATCTCATATTGGGTGCAGAATTATGGCCTGAAAAAGGATTTAATTTAAGAATAGGTTATAACTTTAGACGAGCAGAGGAATTGAGAATCGTAGATCAAAGAAATTTCTCTGGAATTTCGGCAGGTATTTCAATTCGACTAAATAAAATGCGTTTTAGTTATACTCATGCAAGATATACAAGCGCATCAAACACTAGTTTTTTTGGGCTTCAAATAGATTTAGATGGCAGAAGACGATAAGCAAAACATAATCATAGCCATTGATGGATTTTCCTCAACAGGTAAAAGTACCATTGCTAAACAATTGGCAAAAGCTTTAAACTATATTTATGTAGATACAGGCGCCATGTATCGCGCTGTTACTTATTATGCGATTGAACAGAATATAATAGGCGAAGGATTTTTTAGTTCAGATGCATTAATAGCGCAACTTCATCATATACATATTACATTTAAGTTTAATGAAGAATTGGGTTTTGCAGAAGTTTATCTCAATAACAAGAATATAGAGAAAGCCATTCGTACATTAGAGGTGTCAAGGTTTGTTAGTCCAGTTGCAACTATTTCTGAAGTTAGACAAAAGTTGGTAGAAGAGCAGCAATTAATGGGCAAGGATAGAGGTATTGTTATGGACGGTAGAGATATTGGTACCGTTGTTTTTCCTGATGCTGAAATTAAAATATTTATGATTGCTTCAGCTGAAACACGGGCTAAACGTCGCTATAAAGAGTTGTTAGAACGAGGGCACCATTTAAGTTATGATGAGGTGCTAGAAAATGTAACAACTAGAGATCGTATAGACTCATCTCGAGAAGATTCTCCCTTAGTGAAAGCAGTTGATGCTATTGAAATAGATAATTCTGAAATGACGATTGACGAACAAGTCCATCAAATTCTCAAGCTGGTAAATTCAAAGGAATAAAAAAAAGCGACTCAAAGGTCGCTTTTTTTTTAACGCTGATTTAAAGATTTGGAATCACTAATTCTTGATCAGGATAAATTGAATCTGGATTTTTGAGTATGTCAGAATTCGCTTCGAATATTTCTTTATATTTCATTGCATCACCATAATAGTGTTTAGCGATTTTTCCTAAAGTCTCACCTGATGCTACTTTATGTCTTGCATAAACTGATTCGTCTGCTACAGTAATGTTAGCCATAATATCAGATGGATTCTCTCCACCGGCAGCTTTAATAGCATCCCAAAGTAAATTTTTCTCATATTGTGTTGCTGCAGTACCTTTAATTTTAAGTACTCCGTTTTCTTCTTTTACGTCTCCATCCTGGACGTTTAATTGTTCCCCAAGATCTAAAACTGCTTGATATTTAGCTTTAACCATGATTTTTAAAATTTTAAATTTAATTAGTGTAGTAAATATACTAAATATATGAGCCAATAAATATTAGTCTAAGCATTATAATTTGATATCTAAGTATGAGACACATCATATAATTTAAGGTCACAGGATAATTGTTTGGTTTTAAATATTAATTATATTAATTTTGCAGACCTTTTTGAGCGATTCGTAGAAAGTAAAAAGGATAACATATTATAAATTAATGACTTCTGTGAGTTTTTCGCGAAACTTTCTAAAACTGCAGAATACAAATTTACTCAGCATATGGCTGACAAGAAAACAAAGAAAGCTGAAGTTGAAGCAACTGAAGCTACTACAGTTGAAGCTCCAATAGTTTCGGAAGCTCAAGTAAATCCAGAAAAATTTTTAAAAGAGTTCGATTGGCACAATTACGAAGAAGGAATTGAGCAAGTTGCGGACAAGAAATTAGCAGAATTTGAAAAACTAGTTTCAGAGAATTTCGTTGATACCTTAGACGATGAAGTTGTTGAAGGTGAAGTGATCCATATCACTGATAGAGATGCTATCATTGATATCAACGCTAAATCTGAAGGTGTTATTTCGCTTAACGAATTTCGTTACAATCCAGATTTAAAAGTTGGTGACAAAGTCGAAGTATTAATTGATGTACGTGAAGATGCTACAGGTCAATTAGTATTATCTCACAGAAAAGCTAGAGTAATCAAAGCTTGGGATCGTGTAAATAACGCACATGATACTGGCGAAATCGTTAATGGATTTGTTAAGTGCAGAACTAAAGGTGGAATGATCGTTGATGTATTTGGTATTGAAGCGTTCTTACCTGGTTCTCAAATTGACGTTAAACCAATTAGAGATTACGATCAATACGTAAATAAAACTATGGAGTTCAAGGTTGTAAAAATCAATCATGAATTTAAAAATATAGTTGTTTCCCATAAGGCACTTATTGAGGCTGATATCGAGGAACAAAAGAAAGAAATCATTGGTCAGTTAGAAAAAGGACAAGTATTAGAGGGTGTTGTTAAAAACATTACTTCTTACGGTGTGTTTATTGATCTAGGTGGTGTAGATGGTTTAGTTCATATTACGGATTTATCATGGTCACGTATCAATCATCCAAATGAGATTGTCGAGTTAGATCAGAAATTAAATGTTGTTATTCTTGATTTTGATGAGAACAAGTCGAGAATTCAATTAGGTCTTAAGCAATTATCTAAGCACCCTTGGGAAGCCTTAGGTGAAGACGTAAAAGTAGGTGATAAAGTAAAAGGTAAAGTCGTTGTAATCGCAGATTATGGTGCTTTCGTAGAAGTTGAAGAAGGTGTAGAAGGATTAGTACACGTTTCTGAAATGTCTTGGTCAACACATTTACGTTCAGCTCAAGATTTCGTATCTGTGGGTGATGAAATAGAAGCTCAGATCTTAACATTGGATAGAGAGGATCGTAAGATGTCTCTTGGTATCAAGCAATTAACACCAGATCCATGGACCGATATTACTTCTAAGTATCCTGTTGGTTCTAAACATTCAGGTGTTGTTCGTAACTTTACAAATTTTGGTGTATTTGTTGAATTAGAAGAAGGAATAGATGGATTAATTTATATCTCTGATTTATCTTGGACTAAGAAAATCAAACATCCATCTGAGTTCTGTAATGTAGGTGATACATTAGATGTAGTTGTATTAGAGCTTGACGTAGAAGGACGTAAATTATCTTTAGGTCATAAACAAACTACCGAAAACCCTTGGGACAAGTACGAAAAAGAGTTTGCTCTTGGTACTTCTCATACAGCGGCCATTACTGAGGTTGTTGATAAAGGAGCAACGATTGCATTTAATGATGATATCGTGGCATTCATTCCTCAACGTCACTTAGAAAAAGAAGATGGTACTAAGCTTAAGAAAGGTGAAGAAGCAGAATTTAAGATCATTGAATTTAACAAAGAATTCAAGCGTGTTGTTGCTTCACATACTGCAGTATTTAGAGAGGAAGAAGCTAAAATCGTTAAGCAAGCTGTGAAAAAGGCAGAAGCTCAGGCGGCTGAAGCTAAACCAACTTTAGGTGATGCTAATGATGCTTTACAAGCACTTAAAGATAAAATGGACGGGAAAAAATAATGTCTCTGAAAGTTTATTAATATTTTAAAGCCTCTCAATTATGGGAGGCTTTTTTATTGAATCTTATATAATTTGAAACTCAAATAAATTAACTTAACTTTGCCAAGCTATAATGCTCGGATATTAAATGAGTCAAAAAGTTTTACTCAATTCTAAAGAAGTCAATATCACACTTCATCGATTGGCTTGCCAACTTATTGAAAATCACGATGATTTTTCCGATACGGTTTTAATTGGAATTCAACCAAGAGGAAAGTATTTAGCCGCTCGATTGGCAGAAATGCTTTCAAATGATTATGAAATAAAAAATGTGCAATTAGGGCATTTAGATATCACCTTCTTTAGAGATGATTTTAGAAGAGGCGATAAGCCTCTAGAAGCTAATAATACAGAAATTAATTTCTTGGTAGAGAATAAGAATGTTGTGTTTATTGATGATGTGCTCTATACAGGACGCAGTATAAGATCAGCATTAACAGCGATTCAATCGTTTGGGCGTCCCAATAATATCGAGCTTTTGACACTAATTGATAGACGATTTAGTCGTCATTTACCAATCCAGCCCAATTATAAAGGTAGACAAGTCGATGCCATAGACAATCAGAAAGTGGTGGTTAATTGGGTTGAAAATGAAGGAGAAGACACAGTTTATTTAATTGATAAATAGTATTATAAAGATATGAGTGAATTAAGTGTAAATCACTTACTTGGAATAAAATATCTTAATAAAGAAGATATAGAACTGATTTTTGAGACAGCCGATCAGTTTAAAGAGGTCATTAACCGGCCAATTAAAAAGGTTCCTTCACTTAGAGATATAACAATTGCCAACTTATTTTTTGAGAATTCAACACGTACTAAGTTGTCATTTGAACTCGCGGAGAAAAGATTATCAGCTGATGTTATTAACTTCTCAGCTTCACAGTCCTCAGTTAAGAAAGGAGAAACATTGATAGATACTGTTAATAATATTCTATCAATGAAGGTCGATATGGTGGTGATGCGCCATCCAAATCCTGGCGCAGGAGTATTTTTATCAAAACATGTAAACGCAAGTATTATAAATGCAGGTGATGGCGCTCATGAACATCCAACACAAGCCTTATTAGACTCCTACTCTATAAGAGAGAAGCTAGGCTCAGTTAAGGGTAAGAATGTGGTAATAGTGGGTGATATTTTGCACAGTAGGGTAGCACTATCTAATATTTATGCGTTGAAGTTACAAGGAGCCAATGTTATGGTTTGTGGACCAAAAACCTTATTGCCAAAGTATATAAAGTTCCTAGGTGTAAGAGTAGAAACCAATCTACGGAAAGCGCTGGAGTGGTGTGATGTGGCTAATATGCTTAGAGTTCAAAATGAACGTATGGACATTAGTTATTTCCCTACGACCAGAGAATACATAAAACAGTTTGGTGTAAATAAAGAATTGTTAGATAGTTTAAATAAAGAAATTGTAATTATGCATCCTGGTCCCATAAATCGTGGTGTTGAGATTACGAGTGATGTTGCAGATTCTAAACAGGCGATAATATTGGACCAAGTTGAGAATGGAGTAGCCGTAAGAATGGCTGCAATTTACTTATTGGCTTCAAAAATAAAACAACAATAGCCTATGATTATTGATAGAGATGGTAACGTTACTATTATTGCTCAAGAAAAAGCTTCTGTTAAAACTTTGGTAAACAATATTGAGCAAGCCTATGATAAATATAAAAGTAACCACCTTATTGTTAGATTATCTAGTCTTGAAAAGATTCAATTAGAAGATATTATTGAGTTTTTAAGATTGAGTAATAATCATAGATCAGATAAAAAATCGTTTGTTATTGTATCTGCCCAGGTTGATTTGGACCAAATGCCAGATGAGTTAGTTGTTGTACCTACTTTACAAGAAGCCTATGATATTATTGAAATGGAGGATATTGAACGCGATTTAGGCTTTTAATAGATGAAACTAACCATTTTAGGGTGCCACAGTGCTACACCAAGAATAAATACCAATCCAACATCTCAAGTATTAGAGATAAAAAATCACATGTTCCTCATTGATTGTGGAGAGGGTACACAAGTAGAGCTTCGTAGAAATAGAATTAAGTTTTCTAGAATTAAACATATTTTTATTTCTCACTTGCATGGTGATCATTATTTTGGTTTAATAGGTTTAATAAGTACATTCCAACTTCTTACTCGGGAAACTGAACTTCACATATATGGTCCGAAAGGTCTTAAGGATATTATTTTATTACAACTAAAGCTATCTGAATCTTGGACGAGTTATAACTTGATTTTTCATGAATTGAATTCGAAAGCTTCAGAATTAATTTTTGAAGACGATAGTGTATCTGTTTATACTATTCCATTAAAGCATCGGATTTACACCAACGGATTTTTGTTTAAAGAAAAATCTAATGAACGCAAATTGGATATTAAAGCTGTGGAAGAAGCTAATATTGATATGGCATATTTTAGAAAATTAAAGCAGGGTGCAGATGTTTTTAATGAAGACGGTGTTTTAATTAAAAATCAAAGTGTAACAAAAGACCCTCAACTACCTAAGAGTTATGCTTATTGCAGCGATACAGAATATACAGAAAGTATAATTCAATTAATAGAGAAAGTAACAGTGCTTTATCATGAGTCAACATTTTTAGATAAAAACGAGAATTTATGCAAGAAAACAAAGCATAGTACAGCTAGGCAAGCCGCGATCATTGCAAGAAAAGCAGATGTTCAGTGTCTTATTTTAGGCCATTTCTCAACGCGCTATAATAATTATGACGACTTTAAAAATCAAGCTAAAGAAGAATTTAACAGTGTACTATTAGCCGAAGATGGGAAGAAGTTTCAGTTTTAAGAAAGCTCATGTAATTGTTGTACCCAATTGATAGCTTCGCCTAAGCTATGTGCACGTTTCAAAGGAATTGATGCCATTTGTTTTTCAATATTTGCACTCAAGTAAGTGGAGTCGCGGTAACTAACAATAGCAGCAGCAATTAAAATGCTATCATCCTTGTCAAAGTAAGACCAGAGAACAGGATCAATAGAGTATGCATTGACCCGATTCGCAATATAGGCCAAGGGCTTGCTAGTTCCATAATATGATCTTAGAGAATCTAGAAGTTTATTGAGTTTATCCCAATTAAAATGTTCACCTTCATTAACTTCCATGATAAAAAAATCATCACATAAATAATAAGATCCAAAATCTAAAACCACTTTGTCATAGGTTAAAGAATTAGAGAAAGGAGAGGCTTCAAAATACATATTTAGGGTTATAGGGAATTTAGAATTCCAAAGCTACACTTTTTTTGATAGAATTAAAATATTGAACTAACTTCGTCAAACTATGGAAAAAGACTTAAGCAATTACAGAAAATCTTATGAGAAAGGAGAGTTGTTGTTAAACAAGGTTCCTGATAATCCTTTAGAATTATTTAGAGATTGGTTTATTGAGGTAGATACACATTTTAATATAGAAGAAACTAATGCTATGACAATTTCTACAATTGGCTTGGATGGTTATCCTAAGAGTAGAGTAGTGTTATTAAAAAAGTATACACATGAAGGCTTTATATTTTATACAAATTACAACAGTGAAAAAGGTAAAGCGATAGGGTCTAACCCTAGTGTGTGTCTTTCCTTTTTCTGGCACTCTGCTGAGCGACAAGTTATTATAAAAGGTAAAGCAGAAAAGATTGCAGATAATCTTAGTGATGGATATTTTGAGTCAAGACCTAGAGGAAGTCAGTTAGGTGCCATTGTTTCTGATCAAAGTGAAGTAATTCCAGATCGAAATACGCTCGAATTAAAATTGAGAAACTTAGAAGAGCATTACCACGAAAGAGAAATTAAAAGACCAAGTCATTGGGGTGGATTTATAGTAAAACCTGTGGAATTCGAATTTTGGCAGGGAAGACCTAATCGTTTACATGATAGAATCCGATATCAATTACAAGATGATTTCAATTGGAAAATTGAACGCCTGTCACCATAAATCTGTTTGGAATTTTTATCGATTAAATACTATTAAATACGATAATAGGCGATAAATCACTCTTGAATTGTGCATTTCATCGATGTTTTACATTTAAATTCGATGAAATGCATGTTTTTTATCTATTTTAACATTTATTTAACTATTAAGCGCGTGGAGCCTGTTAAATTAGTAATCCCAAACCTAAATTTAACCTACTTATGAAAGCTTCAAAGCTCTTAGCGTCTATAGCTATTATTGCCTTTTTGGGCCTAACATCTTGCAGCACAGATAGTGTTGCGGAAGATGCAGTAGACGCTATCGAAGTTCCAGTTGCCCCGCAAGCAAAACAAATTGAAATTGAAATAATGGAACTTATTAATACGCATAGAATATCACAAGGCTTATCACCGCTAAATGACCACAATACAGTTAAGGCTGTTGCATTTACGCACACAGATTATATGATAGAAGAAAATAACGTCTCTCATGATAATTTCTTCCAGAGAAAACAAAGTTTACAGCTTAATGCTAATGCCAATATAGTTTCAGAAAATGTTGCTTATGGTTTTAATTCGGCTGATTCTGTAGTAAATGCTTGGTTAAACAGTCCTAGCCATAGAGAAAATATTGAAGGAAATTTTACAGATTTTGATATTTCTGCTGAGAAGAATAATCAAGGGAAATGGTATTTCACTAATATTTTCATTAAACGTTAAATCCCATTAAAAGTTAATTAGTATTAAGAAGAAGCCACTACTCAAGTGGCTTTTTTTTATCAAAATTTTAATTATGCATATTGATTATCACTCATAAACGCTGTTTCTAGCCTATTTTTCAACTAAAAGAGATTGATTTACCGCCTAAAATAGTCTTTATGTCATCATGGTACTTTAACTAATGCTAATTTGTTGAGTTTAACATTCTAGAATCAATTTGCATTAATATAAAGTATGGCTTTAACCTTGTTTTTACATAAGATTTTACGGATGGTTTTAAAATTGTTGTATCGTATATTTAAAATTCTATATAAATTTTTTTCTAAAAGAAGAAGTAAGCCAATTTGGCTTGCACTTAAATATAATTTTAAGGATAGAATCATTCATTAACAATATAGAAGTAAGAACGTCTATTTAATTGATGCTCTTTTTCACTACATTTCACCCGATTGCTACACTCATTAAGTAATTGAGACTCTCCATAACCGATTGCACTTTCAATTCGCTTAGGATCTATACCGCGTGATATTATATAATCCCTTGTAGATTTAGCACGTCTATCGGACAATTTCATATTATATCTATCGTTTCCGCGACTGTCGGTGTGAGATTCAATTTTTATTACCATCTCTGGATGTTTGCGCATGACATCAACAATATTTTCAAGTTCATATTGCGCATCTGTTCTTATATTCCATTTGTCAAAATCAAAGAAAATTGGATTAATTACAATTTGATTGTCTATAATGAGTGGTTCTAAATTCAGATCAAACTTATTTACTTTTTGGTTGTCTGATGATGTGGTGATATTTCTTTGGTTCTCTTTATAATCAGGTTTACTTCCAACTATAGTGTAAACTTTATTACAATCTACTATAAACTCATAAGCTCCTCCATCTTCAGTGAAAAGCTCTTCAATTATTTTACCAGTTTCATCAATCAATTTAATGGTAACTCCAGATAGAACAATATTGGTTTTAGAATCCCTGGCAATCCCCTTAATTTGTTCTTTACATTGTTCTGCATTGAAACTATATATATCATCACTTCCCTTTCCGTCAGGACGGTTAGATGAGAAATAACCTTTCTTTGTATCAGTATTAATAAAAAATGCAAAGTCGTCATAACCACTGTTGTAAGGTGATCCGATATTTTCAGGCTCTGATCTAACACCTTTAAGTAAATCAGATTTAAAAATATCCAACAAGCCTAGATTTAAGTGACCATCTGAAGAAAAGTATAAGGTGCTATCCTTGGCAATAAAAGGAAACATTTCCCTTCCTTCCGTATTAATTTTTTCACCAAGATTTTCAGGCTCACCATAAGTGCCATCATCATAAATTGTAACAGAATAAATATCTGACTGACCAATACCACCTTCTCGATCTGAAACAAAAAATAAAGTTTTGTTATCAGGACTCAATGCTGGGTGACCAGAAGAGTACAGGTCGTCATTAAATGGTAATTCAACAATATTTTCCCATTGATTGTTTACTAACGCAGCTTTATATAACTTAAGATGAGTTGTACCTTTTTTGTCATATCTAAGTCTATTTCGCTTGTTGACATTATCTCTTGTAAAATAAAGAGTCTTGCCGTCATTGGTAATAGCGATTGAAGCTTCATGATATTCTGTATTAATGGATTCAGAGGGAAGTTCCGCTGTAGAGCCATATGAAATAACCCCATCATCATCCATCATTTCTACTTGATAAAGATCTAGAAATGGTTCCTTGTTCCAACTATACACTTTGCCATCATCATTTCTTGAAGATGCGAAGTAAAGAGTGTTATTAAAAATAAATGATCCAAAATCCGAATTTGAAGAATTTAGTTCTAAATTCTCTACAGTCACAATAACGTCGTTCTTAGAAGTTAATTTATCAAATAAATCAACTTCATCAGGATTATATCCTTTTAATCTGCTGTCGCCTTTTTGGGCAGCACTTAACTCTTTAAACCACTTGTCTGCTTCTTCATAGTTTCCAATACTTCTTAAAGATTGAATGTATTTATATAGATATTCGGCATCAATGTTTTTATGCAACTTTAAAGCTTCTCCATACCAATAGGCGGCTTTTTTTGAGTTGGAATTATTATAATAAGCATCACCAAGTCTTGTTAAGACATGGGCACTATCGTCTCCATTTTCTACAGCATTTTCATAGAGTTCTATAGCTTTTATATATGCGTAATTATTAAAGAACTTATCTGCCAACTTCGTTTGAGCATATGACAAAGAAGCGCAAAAAATTAGGATAAGAGGTAATATTTTAAATTTCATAATGCGTTTCATTTAGAAGTATCTTGGGGATTTAATACGTTTACTTTTAAATACTTCAAACATAAGTAAAACTTCATGAGTTCCACTTGTGTAAGGTCTCAAATCAGAAATTGGGTATTCATAAGCATAACCTATTCTTAGCTGTTTAGAAATTTGAAAGTCTGCAATACCTCCAATGGCAGCTGCATTCTGATTTATTCTGTATCCTCCGCCAATCCAGAATGTTTCATTAAACAAGAAATTAGCAGAAATATCAAAAGACAATGGAGCACCGTTAGTTGCTTTTAATAGAACTGATGGTTTTAATTTGATTGTTTCACTAAGATCAAAAACATAACCACCAGTGATGTAGTAACTAATACGTTCTAAAGCTACATAATCTAAAGTCCCTTGTCCGCCGTTGTTATAATCAGTATTAAGTATTCTTGGAGCAGATAATCCAACATACCATCTTTGTGAATGCCAGTATAATCCGGCACCAACATTTGGACTCCATCGATTTGATACATCATTAAAAAATGGATCATTGACTACAGAGGGGTCATTTAATAATTCTTCATCCAGATTATAGTGGGTAAAACCTCCCTTTATTCCAAAAGCTAATTCAGAATTAACACCTGTCTGAATGGTATAGGAAAAGTCAGCATATAAATAAGAGAAATTTTCATATCCAAGTTTGTCATTAATAAATGAGAATCCTAAACCAACTTTATCATTTCTTAAAGGTGAATGAATTGATAAGGTTTGTGTTTCTGGTCCACCTTCTAATCCAACCCATTGGCTTCTATGTAAGCCTACGACGCTGAATGTTTCTCTACTTCCAGCGTATGCCGGATTAATTGAGATGGTGTTAAACATGTATTGTGTAAACTGAGGCAACTGCTGTGCTAATGCAGTTGAAACACTCAATACAAAAAGAGCAATACTTAATTTGTTTGATAACTTCATCGGTTAAGTTTATTTATCAGTTGCTACGTAAATTGGACCAGCAAATGGTTTCAATCCACTATTTCTTAAATTAATTACATAATAGTAAGTTCCGGTTGGGACTTTTCCAGAAGCACCTACTGAAGATCCATGAGCATCACCATTCCAATCATTTTGATAATTATTATTCTTATAGATTTCAGCTCCCCATCGGTTGAAAATCTGAAGTTCTACAATAAATCCACAATCTTCAACTCCTGTAATAGTAAAGAATTCGTTGTAATTATCACCATTAGCTGTAACTGTTTTAGAGATTACAACATCTTCAGATCCACAAGGTAAAACTTCGCAATCATCGTCTATTGTAATATTTACTTCAAAACCAGTAGGACATAATCCATCCGTAATTGAATACATAAAAGTGTATATGCCAACATCTACAGAAGATGGGTCAAATAAACTACCATTTAAGGTTGCATTACCTGATACAACACTCCAAATACCATTCATATCAAAATCACCAGATAGTAAGTTAAATAAATCAAATTCAGTATCCAGTACACAGCGATTAGAAGTAAAGACATTAATCAGATTGCTTATTTCAACAGAAATATTTTGAACAAATTCAGCAATATTACCACAATCATCAGTAACAGTCCAGGTTCTTATTAATTGATAATCTTCAAAATTATTTTGTTGTGTTGATACTTCTTCAAAGTCAACAGCAATGTTGTTAGAGCATTCATCCTGAAATACTAAATTTGGCACATCTGGAATGTCATCACAAGCCACAGTTATATTTTCCTCCAATGGTGTTACAAGTGCAGGTGCAGTTGTGTCTTGAACAGTTATGATCTGGGTATGAACTGCTTCATTACCACAACTATCCGTTGCGGTCCAAGTTCGTTCTATAATATAGTCTCCTATACAAGCTCCATTTGTAATTTCTTCTTCAAAGGTTATTGTTGCATCACCACAATTATCTGAAACTGTTAAGGCTTCTGCTTCAGGAACTGCATCACATTCTGCATCAATATCTGCAGGAAGTGACTCGTTAAAAGTAGGTGGAGTGGTATCGACCACTGTAATGGTTTGATCAGCAGACACTGAATTACCACACTCATTAGTTACTGTCCAAGTACGCACAATAGTTTTAGTATTTCCACAAGCAGCAGTCTCGACATCGGATTCTGTAATGGTTACTGTCCCACAGGTATCCGCACCAGTAGCGACACCAGTATTGGCAGAGGACTCATCTTCCGAACATTCAATCGTAATGTCTGCAGGCACAGCGATTGTAGGTGGAGTGGTATCGACCACTGTAATGGTTTGATCAGCAGACACTGAATTACCACATACATCGGTAGCTGTCCAAGTACGCACAATAGTTTTAGTATTTCCACAAGCAGCAGTCTCGACATCGGATCCTGTAATGGTTACTGTACCACAGGTATCAATACCAGTTGCAGAAATAAATTCTGGGGCGACCTTTTTAAAAGTAATTGTATGAATTAAATAATCATGACCTGAATCTTCAGAGGTAAAAGGTGCAGTAAATTCAATACGATCAAAGGCACTGTTATCATCTGTCGTGAATAAAATAGGATTATTTACACTATCATTTCCACCATAATGTCTTTTTGACGTACCTATCTGTTGATTATTTAAATAAAATGTTATTAATGCGTCTTCATTTGGATTTTTCCATCCAAATGTAACATCAATATATAATTGTGGGTCATTAAAATCTATTCTAATCACCTCTGTTCCGGTTTCGTTTGCGCCTAATTCACCTGATGCACCAGAGACATTTCCGTCTACACCAAAACCTAAATTGTTTGGAATAGTTATATTTCGAGGTTCATAGTTATTGGTATTAGCAGGTTTAAACCAAGCAGATACTTCATATTCTGAATTTGCAATGAAATAATTATTACTATTTATAATGCTCTCGCTTTGAATAATATCATTAATTGGTGGGATATCTTGATCGCATTCAACTGTAATATCCTCAGGAATTGTTAACAAGGGAGCTGTAGTGTCTTGAACAGTAATTGTTTGTAGCGTTGTTGCTGAATTACCACAAGAATCTGTTACAGTAAATGATCTAATAACAATAACTGGACAATCATCAGATGATGTAATGATGTCATTATAGGTTATACTGTCAATGTTTAAATCGTCTGAAGCATTGTAATTAGGGTTTGATGAAAATATGGATTGAACATCATCTGATCCATATTCATTTAAATCAAAAACTGCACTCGAACTTGTAATATCAGAAGCAGAACAACCTTCGATTGAAATTTCCGAAGGAACCGATATTATAGGATTTTCATTATCTAATAGCGTTATTTCAGCTATGACACTTGTGGTGCAATTATTAATATCAGTAACAAGTACATCATAGAAACCATCACTTAAGTTTTCAAATAATCCAGTAGA
This sequence comes from Winogradskyella sp., assembly GCF_013213975.1. Taxonomy (GTDB): domain Bacteria; phylum Bacteroidota; class Bacteroidia; order Flavobacteriales; family Flavobacteriaceae; genus Winogradskyella. Next base: position 6,119 of record NZ_JABSST010000011.1, on the reverse strand, counting down.
TTGAGTTGTTAAACCACTATCTAAAGAATATTGGTAAGGGCTTGTTCCGCCTTCAGCATTAATTGTAAAACTTCCATTTGTATCATCTGAGCAATCAACATTTGTTGTATTAGTAACAGTTGCTGATAATTCCTGAGGCGGTTGACTTATACTGAATTCCTCAGAAATGATACAACCGTTTACATCTGTAACAGTTACTTCATAAATCCCAGCAACTACATTCGTTAAATCTTCAGTTGTTGCTGAATTACTCCATGAATATGAATATGGTGTCGCGCCACCAGAAACAGTTATATCTATCGAACCATTAGCTTCTGAACTACATTGTACGTTTGTTACAGATCCACTTATCTCGAGATCTTCAATAATGATTGGATTGCTTCCAAACGACGTAGGACATTCAAAAAATTTGTTACGCACAATTAAATTATAGGTTCCTTGTGATAAATTAGAAAACTCAGGTTCATCTTGATAATTGTTTCCTCCGTCAATAGAATATTCATAATCTGTACCTAGTGGACTTTCAACTGTTAATACAAATACGTTTGTATCACTACAACTAATGTTAAAGGTTGGGTTAGATGGTAGATCTATATATGATATGGTGACCGTACCGGTATCACAAACGCTTGTATTTGGTGCTGGTAAACAAACTTCATAATCAAATACAACATCACCGACAAAACCAGGAGTAGGCACATAATTATATGAACCATCAGCGTTTAAAGTGAATGACTGACCAGCTGGTGTAGGCCCAGAAACTAAAGAATAGGTAGAACCACTTGGTACATTGTTTTGTTCATCAAGATCATCGCTATATGTTTGATCGATGCAGTTTACCTTATTCTGATCAACAGCATATTTTTGTAAAATGAAAAATTTACCATCACCATGATCATTTGTGGCAGCGACAAATTCAATTCTTGTTATTTTAGAACCTGTTGGTGCAACATCATCAAGATAAAATAATGCTATACCGATAGTTTGGCCATTCTCGTTACACCGACCAGATTGCCAATAATCTGATCCTGCACTTGGAGGGCCAAATACACACCCTTGGTAATTCCCGGAATTACGGACAAATGTCTCCCCAAGTTTTTGTTCGGTGCTATCACCCATTGGCGTTCCCCAAACTTCAATATAAAAACAATTATTACCACCACGTTCAGTTACTGCAAAAACACCTCCTTCGTTTGAAGGTATTGCTGGGCTGTAAAAGATAGTTTGTTTTTGAGGACCATCTCCATCTTCCCATTCTTCTGCAATATCCTCTAGCTCATCAAAGTTATTACAGAAGTTCTCTCCATTACTAATTGATTCAAAGTAATGGTTTAAATTTTTATCTTGAAATGCAGACGTGGCACTTGATACCCAGTTAGCAGAATCACTATTGTTTACCGTAACAACACCATTAAGTCTTATATTATTTCTGTTTGGCCCGTCATTACCAACGATAGTCATTTCATAACTTGTTGGTACAACAAAAGTATTGTAGATGGTACCATCGATAGTTACAGACTGAATGTTTGCAGGACTACTATTGTTGGCTTGATTATCTGCCCATTCAAATGTTACACCTGTTTGAATAGAAGGAGACTGTTGTGCTGATACAAAATTTGATAACATAACAATTAAGGCCAATAGTATAGCCTTAGTTATGCTGGAGCCAGTAATACAATTGTATTTGTTTCTCATACTGTACATAATAACTTATAATATCAATGATGCACTAAATCTAGTAGGATACTCAACACAAAAAAATGATGTGTTATTAATCATTCAAAATTTAGGCACCACTAATTGTTGTGTTAATCGCAAAAAAATAGAGGGAAGTATTATTAACGTAAATGAAATGTTGTATGGATTAATATATTTTTTATTCGTGGTCATTTACATTAGTTTTATAAAAAATCACACCTTAAGTTTACACTTAGATAAAGCTTTAGTTGGCAAAATACTCGTTAAAACGTAATTATGCAACATTTTGTCGATAAAAAAATACATTTAATCGGAAAAGTATGAAAACACTGATACTTGTTAGACACGGTAAATCATCTTGGGAATTTAATGTTTCAGATCTTGAAAGGCCTTTAAAATCAAGGGGTTTTACCGATGCACACTTAGTAGCTTCTGAATTTTTGAAGAGCCATGACTTACCCGAAAGAATTTTTTCTAGTCCCGCAAAAAGAGCACTGACGACCTGTAAAGTCTTTACAAAAGTGTTTGGTTTGTCCGAAGATATGATTTCAATTAGTGATAGGTTGTACGATTTTGGTGGGGAAAATGTCATTAATTTTCTTAAAAATCTTTCGAATAACATAAATAGTGTTATGATTTTTGGACATAATCATGCTTTTACATCAATTAGTAATATTTTTGGCTCTAAATTTATGGACAATCTGCCAACGAGTGGATTGGTAAAGATTAATTTGGAGATAGATGATTGGTGGGATTTAAAACAAGGTAAAACAGAGGTAGTTATTATTCCAAAGGAATTAAAATTATGACAAAGGATAAAAATATATACATTAATAGAGAGTTAAGTTGGTTACAATTTAATGCGCGCGTACTGCAAGAGGCAGCAGACAAAAACGTTCCACTCATTGAACGTTTACGATTTTTAGGGATATTTTCTAATAACTTAGATGAGTTCTTTAAAGTGAGATATGCCACTGTAAAGCGTATTTTTGATGCTGGAAAAGGCGGGAAAAGTGAGTTAGGTGGTATTAAAGCTGGTGAATTATTGGAAGAAATTACTCAAGTAGTTATTAATCAACAAAGTGATAGTTTAGAAATTTTAAATGGTATCGAGCAGGAGTTAGAAAAGGAGAATATCCACATCATTAACGAAACTGAAATTGACGAAGAGCAGCATGATTTTATTAGATCTTATTTCTTTCAAGAAATTAGTCCTGCTTTGGTGGTCATGGTTTTAAATGAAGATATTGCATTACCTAAGCTTAAAGATAGTGCTGGATATTTAACTGTAAAAATGTCTAGCAAGGATGGATCAGTTCAATATGCGTTAATTGAAATTTCTAAATCCATGGACCGTTTTGTGGTTTTGCCAAATAAAGGCGAAAGCAGCTATATTATTATGGTTGACGATATTATTCGCTATTGTCTCAATGAAATATTCAACATTTTTGATTATGACAATATCACTGCCCATATGATTAAAATCACTAGAGATGGTGAATTAGATTTTGATAGTGATTTTAGTAAAAGCTTTATAGATAAATTATCGGCAAGTGTTAAACACAGACAGAGTGGAGATCCAGTAAGATTTGTTCATGATAAGCATATTGATAAGGACACTCTAAATTTTTTACTGGAACGCATGCATATCGATAAAAAAGATAGTATAATTCCTGGTGGTAGATATCACAACCGCAGAGATTACATGGGTTTTCCAAGTTTGGGAAGAACAGATTTAATGTACGATAAAATAAAACCGCTACCTGTTAATGGTTTAAGTTTAGAGCAAAGCATATTTAAAACTATTGCCAATAAAGACTATTTAGTATATACACCTTATCACACTTTCTCATATGTGGTTAAATTTTTAAGAGAAGCAGCTTTAGACCCTAAAGTAAGAACTATTAAAATTACAATTTATCGATTAGCCCAGATTTCTCATGTTGCCAGTTCTTTAATTAATGCTGCTAAAAACGGCAAAAAGGTTACTGTGTCTATAGAATTACGTGCGCGATTTGACGAAGCAGCTAATATTGATTATGCTAAGCAAATGCAAGATGCAGGTGTAAATATGTTATTTGGTGTCTCTGGTTTAAAGGTACATTGTAAAATGTGTGTTATTGAAAGAGAGGAAGATCAGAAGATGGTGCGTTATGGATTTGTAAGTACTGGAAATTTTAATGAATCAACAGCTAAGGTATATACCGACTACACCTTGATGACGGCAAACCAGAAAATACTAAAGGATGTCAATAAGGTATTCAACTTTTTTGAAGTAAATTATAAAGTACATCGCTATAAACATATTATTACATCACCGCATTATACGAAAACTAAACTTTTTGCGCTCATTGATACTGAGATAGAGAACGCAAAACAAGGAAAGTCTGCTTATATAAAGCTAAAAATGAATAGTATAAGCAGTTATAAAATGGTTGACAAACTTTATGATGCAAGTCGTGCTGGTGTGAAGATTCAAATGATTGTAAGAGGCTTGTGCTGTCTGGTTCCTGGAATTAAAGGCATGAGTGAAAATATAGAGATTATAAGCATAATTGATAAATTCTTAGAGCACACGAGGCTCTACATTTTCTCCAATAACGATGATCCAAAGTTTTATATTTCTTCAGCTGATTGGATGACACGAAACATTGATAATCGTGTTGAAGTGAGTTGCCCAATTTACGATAAAGATATTCAACAAGAATTACAAGACTCCTTTGATATTTGTTGGAACGATAATATTAAAGCAAGGCTAATCAATGAAATTCAGGATAACACCTATCGCAGTAATGATGAGCCAAAAGTAAGAGCACAGTTCGAAACTTATAACTACTATTTAAGTAAACATAAGGCCTAATCAATGCTCAAGATTCAGAAATATGGCGCCATAGATATTGGATCAAATGCTGTTAGGCTATTAATCTCTAATATTATTGAGGAAGAAGGCAAACCAGCTGTTTTCAAAAAGAATTCACTAGTAAGAGTTCCTATACGATTGGGTGCGGATGTATTTGTTAAGGGAGAAGTATCGGCCTATAATCAGCAACGATTACTTGATACTATGATGGCTTTTAGTTTGTTAATGAAGTCCCATGGGGTGGTGCGCTATAAAGCCTGTGCAACTTCTGCAATGCGTGAAGCTGCAAATAGTGAAACATTGGTAAATAAAATCAATGACCTTTGTAATGTTACTATAGATGTAATAGGTGGTGAGGAAGAGGCTGCTATAATAGCGGAAACCGATTTACATACATTCATTGATCCAAACAAAACATATCTCTATGTAGATGTTGGTGGAGGAAGTACTGAGTTTTCAATTATCCACAATGGCAAAACGATAAGATCTAAATCTTTTAAAATAGGTACTGTAAGGCTCTTGAATGATATTGTAGATAATGGAACATGGGTTGAACTTGAACAATGGATTAAAGAAAACACATCGCAATACTATAAAATAGCACTTATTGGTTCAGGTGGCAACATCAATAAAATTTTTAAAATTTCTAGAAAGGATATCAATAAACCCTTATCCTATTTTTATTTAACAAATTACTATAAGACCTTACAGTCCTATTCTTACGAAGAACGTATAACACAACTAAATTTAAACCAAGATAGAGCGGATGTTATAATTCCGGCAACACGAATTTATCTTTCAGCCATGAAATGGAGTGGTGCTAAAGATATTTTTGTCCCAAAAATTGGGTTGTCGGATGGAATTATTAAGAGTATATACCATGGTACTGTTTCTAGTACCATCCTTTAATATGAAAGAAAAAGATTACATTCTAGTGTAAATCGTCTATTTAAATTATTTGAATGATTAGAAATTCAAATTTTTAGATTTATATTGCCAATCTCAAATTGAATATTATGAAAAAAATTCTACTTGTTTTAATTCTAGTATGTTTCACGACCGTATGTCTTGCGCAAGATATTAAATATGGTGTAAGAGCTTCACTCAATGTTTCAAATTTAGATTTTGAACCGGATGCCACGTTTGATAATAAGCACAGAAACGGATTTGCATTTGCTGGGTTTGTTGATTTTGGTTTATCTGAAGATGTAGCTTTAAGAACTGAACTGCAATGGTCTGCAGAAGGCGGTAAGGAAAAAGCCATAAGAGCAGATTACATTCAACTTCCAATTATGTTAAGGCTTAATGTTTCTGAGCGCATGTCATTAGGTGCAGGACCGCAGATTAATTTAAAGACTTGGGAAAATAACGATGGCTTTTCAACTTTTGCCTTTTCGGGAGTTTTAGGTGCTGAATATATGATAACAGATGAATTGTTTCTAGATGTAAGGTATTCGTTAGGTTTGACTAATATATTAGATAAAGATTTAACCGATCTTGAGGCTAAGAATCATGTGATACAATTTGGTTTCGGAATAAAGATTTAAAACACATCGTATGA
>NZ_JABSST010000109.1 GCF_013213975.1 Winogradskyella sp. | reverse complement strand
AACTAAAAGTTTAACGTTATACCTGCTAGAAAATTAGTGGTGGCTTGTGGATAGAATCCTGAGAAAAATCCAGTAGAGATTCCTGTTGGACTATCTGGATCATCAAAATCGAATGATCCAAAGTAACCATTGGACACATACTTTTCATTAAATATATTATTTACTAAACCAGTAAAAACTATCGATTTGAAAAAAGAATCGGTTTCAATGGTGTAGGTAACATTTAAATCATTCACAAAAAAGCTATCTAACTTGGATTCTGGATTTTCAGTATTGCCCATAAATTGTTCGCCAACAAACTTACTTAACAATGACATCTGTAAGTTCTTTAATGGCTGAAAAACAATTGCATTTGCTGCAACTATCTCTGGCGAAAACGAAATATCTGTTTTACCTAAATCAACCAACTCACCATTTAATGAAATTATGGTTTCCTTGTTCTGATTAGTACTCAAGGTCATATTAGGTTGTAAGGTCAGCTTTGGTGAAACTGGAATTATAGCTTCCAGTTCAAGACCTAAACGATAACTTTCCCCGCTGTTAGTTCTAATTGGATTTCCAACATCATCTAATCTACCAGACAGTACTAGTTGCTGATTATATAGCATGTAATAAGCATTGGCGTTAAAGGTAAAGTTGCCTTTTTTGTGCCTCCACCCTAACTCAAAATCATTAAGCTGCTCTGGCTCAATAGAATTGTTACTTTCAAAATCAGTTCTATTGGGCTCTCTGTTTGCCCTAGCATAAGAGAAATAAAAGCTATTATAAGTATTGAGATCATAAGTGATACCAGCTTTAGGGTTAAAAAAAGTAAATGCTTTATCTACTTCAAAATCTACCAAATCAGAAGTGTTTCCAAAAGTTTTATAAGTAACATTTCGCACTTGTAAATCGCCATATAAACTTACTTTTTCGTTAAGTTGATAATTTGCTTTCGAAAAAACAGATAAATCATTTTTTAAACTATTCCCATCATAGTATCGATCTCTAATATCACTTTGACTTGCAAATTCTGCCCATATGATTTCTCCAAAATGATCACCATCATAATGGCTGAATGATCCACCAAAAATCATATCTAAGTCATCATTCTTATAATTTGCACTTGCATTTATCACATAGAAATCATTATCTAACCAACGTCGACGAATTAAATCTGTAGTATTAATAAGATTATTGTTAACATCTACAAATGGAATAAGGTTATATGTTTCAAAATCATCATCTTCTCTAAACTGTTCAAAATAACCTCGACCGTAGGTGTAATTTAATCCAACCGTTGTAGACCAGTTGTTATTGTATCTCTGATTCCAATGCAATTGATAATGGTCTTGACTGTAATTATCCACTTCATTATCATAAAAACGCGTATTACCGTCATCATCTGTATAAATCCCAGCAAAATTAAAGGTTCTATTATCTTCTAAAGTTTGGGCATCAATCCCATACCATGCTTGATAGGTTATCTCGTTACCACCAAACACTATAGCTTTAACTAAAGTATTTGCATCGACGTAAGATCCTTGAATAAAGTAAGACTTTAAATCTGCGGAAGCTCTATCTATATAACCATCTGAAGAAATATTAGAAAGACGTCCTGCAATTTCAAAATGATCGTTTAATAACCCAGTGCTAAACTTAACGGTATGTTTTCTAGTATTAAAGCTTCCAAAGGAGTTTGATATTTCTCCAGACGCATCCTTAGAAACTGCATCTGTTAAAACATTAATACTCGCTCCAAAAGCTCCTGAACCATTTGTTGATGTTCCGACTCCTCGTTGTAATTGTAAACTTTCAACAGAGGATGCGAAATCTCCTAGGTTTACCCAAAACGTACCTAAAGACTCGGCGTCATTGTAAGGAATTCCATTAATTGTAATATTAGTGGATTGCGGACTTACACCTCTAACACGTATTCCTGTGTAACCAACTCCTGCACCTGCATCTGTGGTAGTAACAACTGATGGCAGGAAATTTAACAAGATTGGAATGTCTTGTCCTAGATTACGTTTAGCAATTTCTTTTTTAGTAACATTAGAATGCGTGATAGGTGCTTTTTCTTTAACACGCACCGATTTTACAAGTACTTCGTCAAGTTTTTCTACTTTAACTGAATCTTGTTGCTTTTCTTGACCTTGCGCCGAAAAAAGACTTCCTAAAAAAATGAAAAGTACCAATCTCTGCCTATTTGTTTTAAAGAGATTGTTGAATAAATTTTTCATACGACTATAACTAATAATCGAATAAAAAGAGGTAATTATTCTTGGTTAATTAAGATTAAATGAGCACTCCCTTAAAATGTACTACATACATTCTATTGCTCGTTTCCTTAGCAGCATTACCTGCCCAGGTTCAATGGGTATGATCTCAGCCACGTATTGGCACCCCTTTTTGAGAACGGCGCAAAGATACGTTACAATTAAATTATGACAAATGAATACTTGGAATTCTTTTAGTCAACTTTTGGCTTTCTACGATTTGCTTTTATTTCGGAGTTTTTGCGTTTGTTTTCTAAACGCTTTTTTTTCACAGCAAAGGGTACTTTGGTTGATTTTCGTTCTACTTCTTCTTTTAATCCTTCTTCTATTAAACTTAAAAATCGTTGGGTTACCAAAGCCTTATTTCTAAATTGACTGCGACTTTCTCCTGAACTTAAAATAAGCATACCTCGTTTAGACAATCGATTACTAAAGAAAATTTTAAGGCGAATTTTTTGGTCTTCATTAAAAACAACTGAAGTTTCAATATTGAAATACAAAACTACTTTAGAAGCTACCTTATTCACATGCTGTCCACCACTTCCTGAGCTGCGAACAGCTTTATAAGCTAATTCAGATTTAAGAGCTTCAATATCCACAATTATTTAATTTGATGTGGAACCTTAAGTAAATCGTTTACAGTTTTAACAGGATTAAAAGTAATGATTGGAACCTCAACAAAAATAGTAATCCAATTTGCCATACTTCCATTCCAAAGCCCAGGTAATTCTAATGCTTTAAGGTCTTTACCTGATTTTGTTTTCATCGTAATAAAAGCTGTATCATAGTCTATAAAATCTTCGAGATTATACTTTTCTCCTTTATAGTTTTTCACACCACAAACCAAATCAACAGGATTAAAATGGGTAGAATTACTAAAGATATCTTTTTGCCCCTTATTACTTAGGTTAATTTGTGCTGACTCTACAATTTGAAGTGATTGGTTGCCATACAGATCTCTCACCCAAAAAGGACCTCCTCCAGGTTCCCCTTCATTTTTTACCATGCCACAAACACGAATTGGCCTGTTCAGTTTTTCCCTTAAATATTCAATTTTGTACTTATCCATGTATTTAAAATACTCTCTAGATATTTTTACAGACAACGCATTCTCTAGAAATACTTCTATGTCTTTAAATGCATTTTCGGATATATTATCTTCATGTAAAACCTTCATATAGTCAAAACACCTGTTTTGGAGTTTTAATAAGATGCCAGCCAAAACCATTTTATATTTGGCCATCTCCTCTTTATACTGTTTAACAACAACATTATCAATGTTTTTTATAAAAATAACATCTGCATCTAAAGCATTTAGATTTTTAATTAAGGCCCCATGACCAGATGGTCTAAAAAGTAATTTCCCGTCGGGTTCTCGAAATGGTTCATCATCTGGAGTTACTGCAATAGTATCTGTTGATTCTTGCTGATAAGAAAAAGAAATATCAAAAGACACTCCAGTATTTTCCTCTACGTACTCTTCTATACGTTTGAATTCCTCACTAAATTTATCCTTAAAGCGCTCTGAAATAGTAAAGTGTAAATACGCTTTGCCATTTACAGATGCATAAATGGCAGCTTCGTACAAATGCTCTTCAAAAGCTGTGGAGATATGATTACTCTTATACTTATGAAATGGTAATAATCCTTTAGGGGAGTTCCCAAAATTAAGCTGGTTCTCATTTAGCATGGTCATGACGAACTTTGATGCTTTAGCTTCAGGTGATAAAGAATCAAAATCAGTCCCTTCAGTTTTTAACTTTTCTACTATCTGATTATAAAAAGGAAATTTTTCTAGACCTACCAGAAACAATGCTAGGTCCCTAAAATTATTTTTATTTATAAAAGCATTTAACGACTCTTTATTAGGATTGTAGTCATCTAAAAACTTAAATAAAAACTTAAACATTCGAGTAGCAGCTCCAGATGCAGGCACAAACTTAAGAAGTTGGATATTATTCTTATTAGACTCAAAATGATTCACATACTCCCCTACCAAATCACTATCTAATTTAATAAGACCATTATTAATTGTTGCAGCGTTCGAAATATTGGTGTTTGGAATTCCCGTTTTAAATAATTCTATCTGAGATTCTACGTCTGCAATAGTTAACCCCTTAGCTTCTATTTGTTTTATATCCTTCTCTGTAAAATTCATGTCTTATGTTGTAATAAGTCGTCAATGTAATTAATAGCTGTTTCTAATCGTTCTTTCTTGTCTCCCTTGAGTAGCACATACTTTTTATTATGCTTTATCAAAGCCGATTCAAAAGCTTTAAACATGCGCTCTCTTTCATTGGGTTTATCTCTTAAATCATCTGCCTCCCAAGGAGTATCAATATAGGTTAAAAAATAAACGTCGTAAGAATTATTTACTGCATATCTCTCCAAAATCGGGTCGCAAGTACCAGAATAATAAGCTTCACTGTACACTTTAGTCTCAAGTAAATCCGTATCGCAAATCAACACTGTATCTGTTTTCTGGGCTAAATGATTCTCTAATTGCATTTGCCCTACAGCAATAGGTAACAAGTCTTTTGGCTCACACGTCTTTCGCTCATTATTCCATTTATCCTGTAGATAATCTCTGGCATATTCTGGAACCCAAACCGAACTGTAGTGTCTTGCCAATTGTCTTGACAAGGTTGTTTTTCCAGTAGATTCTGGTCCAAATAAAACAACTTTTATACAGTTTGAAGCTTGTTGTTTAAGCTTTTCTTCCATGCTAAATAACCTTGAATTGCCAATATCGTAAATATAAGGTATTGTAAGGACAACATCCCTAATCCTCTATAGGCATATAAAGGAATTGTGATTATATCTCCAATAATCCATAGTGTCCAATTTTCCAATTTCTTATTTGCCATATACCACATGGCAGTAAAAAAGATTCCAGAAGTTGCGATATCAATATAATTAGGAAGTTCAATGGTATAATCAAAACCTCTATAAACCAAGAAAGTGACTACCATTGTTAAGATAAATAACAGAAACCCTATTCCTTTTTCTCTCGAGCTCGTTCTTGAAATTGGAACTATAAATTTATCATTTTTCTTCCGCGACCAATTCCACCAGCCATAAATACTCATAATTGAATAATAGAAATTCATCATCATATCTCCTAAATAAGCATTTATATACAAGAGATACACGGTAATAACTGTACATATAATTCCGGTTGGATATACTAGAATGTTTTCCTTTTTGGCATACCAAACACTTGCAATTCCAAATACAAATGCAATAGCCTCCAACACAATCTGATTTGTTGGAGTATTGGTATAAGCGTCTAAAAAGAAATCAAAAATTTGGTTCATAATCGCTTCGATCGGTTTTTACGATTTTCATATTTAAGACAACATTTTCAAGTGTTTCAAAACTGGTCTTAATTGCATTATTCAAAAATGGCATAAGCTCATGATATTCACCATATATTTGGGTACTTAAGGGATTCTCGATTACTTTAAATTTAGAATTCCTAAGTGCTTTAATAAAGTCAATAATAGGATCTTCAAATTTTGTATAAAGTGGCATTAAAGTGAGTTCTACAGATATCTTCATATTACTTTTTTAAATCATTAAAAAAACTTTCGTCTTCTTCAAACGCAGTTCCTACAACTACCATACTGGCACCTGCTTGGTAAGCTTCCTCTATAGCTTGAGTTGATCGCATTCCCCCGCCAACAATTAATGGAATATTAAGTTGAGTCCTGACACGCTCTATTATTGAGGGCTCAATGGGATGGGTTGCACCGCTTCCTGCTTCCAAATATATCAACTTCATACCGAGTAATTCTCCTGCCTTAGCAGTATCCATGATCAGATCAATATTATTACGTTCTATAGGTTTCGTCTTACTGACCCGCTCTACAGAAGTTTGCCTACCATTTTCTAGTAGGATATATCCTGTAGGAACAATTTCTAAATCCGCTTCTCTTAATTTAGAAATAGCTTCTACTTGCTTACCAATTAAATATTCTGGATTTCTACCTGAAATTAATGACAAAAACAGTAATGCATCTGCTTTATCTGAAATTTGAATGTGATCACCAGGAAACAAAATTATAGGTAACTGTGCATACTTTTTTATCTCAACGATAAGCCGCTCTGTTTTTCCTTCATCGACTTCACTACCTCCAACAAAAATATGTGTAGCTCTTGAGTCGTTGACTTTTAAAATAAAGCCAGATACATTTTCAATTGGCATCTTATCAGGATCAATTAAAACTGCCAGTAATCTCTTTGAGTTAAAAATTGATGTTAATATATCTCGATAAATATTAGTCATTGGGAACAACGTATGCACAAGTGAATCCTTCAAATTCTAGAAAAGCGGTATGGTATCTGTACTTTTTAGAGTTATAATCAATCCATGCTACAGTCTCTGAATCTAACATATTAAAGGGAATAACTAAAAAATGCTCTTTAAATAGCATACCTGGAGTTGCAAATAGTTTATATAGCGATTCTTTAATGCCCCAAATCACGGTAAGCTTTCGAACATAATCATCAGTATCTTTATCCAAATAATCGAACTCGTAATACACAAACTTTTTAGCGATTTTCGCAATTTTTCCCCGTTGCATTTCAATATCTATCCCAACAGGATTATCACTTACAATAACCCCAGAAAAGGTAAAGGAATGTGTAATTGATATGTATTTATCATCTTTTAAATGTGGTTTCCCATTGGCATCGTAGAATAAATCTTGATCGGAATAACCAAAAGCTCCTAAGAGATGTCTAACACTTAAAAACCCACGTTGATGTAACTCACTTTTCATATTGGAAACACGCTCTAAACTTTCTGGCTTTAAATCTAGCGGTAGCATTAGATCGTCATAGGACTCTTCAATTTTCCAGATTTTAACAGTAGTTTGTGAGTTTACACTAATGGATTTATACAGTGGCATTTAATATTCTGAAAGCTAATGATTACCTTTGCATCGCCTTAAGCTAATGTGGTAATTTGTTGAAGCGAATTTAGTTATTTAAGCCATAAAGCCAAAGGTGAGATTAATATTAAAAATCAGACAATAAATAATTATGAGTACAAAAACAACGACTTATGTTCCTTATAAAGTAAAGGATATGTCGCTAGCGGCTTGGGGACGAAAG
>NZ_JABSST010000108.1 GCF_013213975.1 Winogradskyella sp. | reverse complement strand
CCTTCATCTGCCAAATTATTTGCATTAAGATCTATAAAATCTGGACCAGTTATAGCTGTTAGGAGCCAATGTGTAGCATATTTTTTAAGCTGTCTTTTTTCAAAAAAAGCAAGGTCTTCACCAGGTCTTTCTGGGATAAAGCCAAATTGTCTTGAAACAATTTCATGATTATATACTGGTAATGCATAATGGTAGGTTTTACCATCAGCGGTAGTAACCTTAAACGCGCCTATACCATCTGGTTCATATAGTGTTGTATCTCCATAATTTATATTTGCTTTAAGTAAACCAGTATTAAATGTGGAAGGGTTTGATAATTCTTCATTGGTGAACGCTTCTACATATCTACCTCCGCGTTTTCGAGCAACTTCAGTTTGGGAAACATTATCTAAGTAATCAAAGATTGAACTTGCATTAACTGAGCTATTAAATATTGCGGGCTCAATAAGTAATGAAGATGAATATTCACTTTCAAAGTGAAACTCTGGTGTAATATTAAAGCTTGTATTACTATTATCTTGGATATGATAAGTAATCTCATAATCATTATTGTCTTCTTCGATATCTTTTCTTAATCCTAAAAGAGCGCCATTTTTATAGATGGAAGGTCTCATCGTTCCAGAAAGTCCTTGAGCGGTAACTCTGTAATTATCATAATTAGGAAAAACAGCATTGTGTGTATCGAGATCTAACGATTGAGAAGAATATCCAAAATCGACTTCATAAATATCCCCAAAACTATCGACATCATTCACGTAACCAATAGTTTCGGAACTTAGAGGGTTAGGATCGAAATCTTCAGGATCACACTCGTATACAATAGGAGTTAACCCATCATAATTAGTACATAGCCATCTTCCAGTTAAAGGCTTAGCATCCTTAAAATATAATGGGCCATTGACACCTGTTGATTCTAATTTATCTAAATAATATTCTATTTTTTGATAACCAAAACTTGCGGTTATCATACCTTCTCCAGTTGGTATGTATAATGGTATAAACCAACCACTTTTATCTATGTTATAATCACTTTGTGATACTGAATTTTCGAAGGCAAAATTGGCTCCTGTACCTAAGCCTTTTATTTTCCCTGTTACATTTATGCCTTGAGAAGATATTGAAATTCCGATACTACTTTTCTTGCCTTTTTCACCAGAACTATAACTAGCATTAGCGGAGATATCACCACTCCAGCTGGAATTTAAACCAACACTAAAGCCTTGATTAAAATATCCTTTTCCATCTGCACCCTATTTTTCATCCCAACCTACACTTAATCCGACACCATTGGTACCGAGACTTCCTCCGATTGAATATCCTCCTTTTATTCCAATATTCCCGTTTACCGAGGCTCCTCCAGACCCAATAGAAACTCCTGCGCTAGCACCACCTTTAAACCCAACACCATAGCTAACTGTCCCGCCAAATCCTTTGTCATCAGAATAAGATATTGACAAACCGACGGAAGTTCCTGATGTAAAAGAAGAATATCCAATACTAGCAGTGATATAAGTTGATTGATCGCCACTATCATAAAAGTATTCTTTAAACAGCGCATCTTTCCAATCGTCTGGATAACCATTAACAGACCGATTAATGGCTCCAGGATTTATATTCCATCCTAATCCTACCCAAGATGCTTCTTGATCCATTGCTATACCTGCATGATAGGACAGTGCAATTGGATAGCCTCCTTCTGGACTAGGTACATTCAGTAAGGGCAGCACATAAGTAAGACTACCTGTAGATAAGTTGACCATATCTGTTGCATCAACGGGTTCAAAACTTGATGCCTCTGGGGAAATTGGTCCCTGAGCAGACAATTGCGTTGAAAACATTAAAATGCCAACAACTAAAAAAGTAGAAAAAAGGGCTTTCGTTTTAACTATAATTTTCATATTTCAAACTTTAACTGTGGTTCGTCTTTTATTTTTTTTGATTCTATTTTGAATTTTACTTCTCCTGTACCTAAGCCTAAATCTTCTATAGAAAAGTTTAAATATTTGTCATCGAGCGTTTTTTCATCTCTTGGATAAACAAACATCATAGATGTTGACCTACTCATGCCGTACATGCGTGGATATATAAAATCTATCATCTCTATAGTGTCATTATGTTGTGTAAACACATGTACTTTCCCATTCATACCAAAGGCTAATTGATTGACCATTGCACCAAACTCACTACGATTATTTGGTATAGTGCTTAAGAGTTCTTGGTGGTTCTTACTCATACTTAAATTGAAGTACATGTACTTACTATACTTATCTCTTAATTCTAATATTTCTTTAGCACTCGCACTATCACCCAACTCTTGGGATACCATTAAATCGGTTGGTTTATACATTAAGGAAAAGTCTACACCATTTATAGTTTTATGTTGGATGTAAGTGTTCTCATTATTTTGTAAATAAGTTATGAGTTGGTCTTTGTCTTTAAATATGTTTTGTTTACAAGAGGAGAGGCTAAAGCATCCAACTATGATTAGAAGGATGCTTAGTCTAAACACAAAAACACAAGTATTTTTAACTTTTAAATTCTTCATTTAGTCCTTTTAAAATTTCTTGGGTTAAATCTGTTACGTCATCAGCATACATGATATTTCCACCTCCACTTGCGCCAAATATGATTTTATGATTATTCTTTTCACCATATTCTTTGATATAGTCATTAATATCATTAATCACTGTTTGTGTTACTTTCTGGTCTTCTTCTTGTAGTTGCTTCTTGATAGCTTGTTGGTAATTGCTAATTTGTTGTTGCTTTGTACCTAACAATTGTTGTTTTAGCTCTAACTCTTTCTTGGATAGTTTAGAGCGCTCTTTTTCATAGGTCTTTAATTCATTTTGCCAATCAACCATTAAACTATCAACGTTAGCGTTTAAGGTTTTTGCTTTTTCTTCGAACTCTGCGCGTACTATTTTGGTTCTTTTATAACCATCAAGTAGTTTGTTAACATCTACATAGACTAATTCCGATGATGATTTTAAACTGTATATGCATAGGGCACTAATTATTAAGGCAATTGCTGAAATAGGTAAGGCTAACTTGCTCATAGAATATTAATTTTTTTGGATTATATGCCCTACTGTTCTTTAACTCTGTTTTTGTTACCCATCTTTTTTAAAATTTTTTTCGGCAGTCATTTTTTTGGAGAAATCGAGGTAACAAAAAGTGAGATATGGAACTATGCTTTGAAGTCTAATCTAAAAACTGCGTTGTTATGAGATTAACCAAAGTACAAACCAAAGTGGCCGCCTATAATCTGCAAGATGTATTAGTCACCTTAGTCATTGTAGGGATTTTGTTATTGCTAGCCTTACCTAACCTTATGCCGCTCATTGCAAAGGCTAAAAGCCAGGAGGCACAGTTGCATTTAAAACAGATTTACAATTCGGAGACCACCTACCGTTACATGTATTCCAAGTACACACCAGACATGAGCCAAATAGATTATGAGGCTCCAAAAACGGTGAATGAAGGCGGTACCGCCAACTATGTCTATGAAATTCTTAGTGCATCTGGCAATACCTTTAAAGCACGAGCCACAGCCATTACCGATTTTGATGGTGACGGCACCTTTGATGTCTGGGAAATTGATGAGCAAGGAGCACCTAAGCAAATTATTAAGGACTAATGGAACTAGTAGTTAAAATTACGTTGATACTCCTATTGCTCACGGTCTGTTATGAAGATGTTACCGAGCGCCAGACCTATTGGTTTTGGTTTCCGCTAATGGCGTTGGTGCTAGGTGTTTTACATCTCAACCAGACCGTATGGCCAGTATTTGTGACAAGCGTTGGGATAAACCTTTGTGTGGTATGCCTCTTTTTAATCGTAATTTATGGCTATGCACGCCTAAAGCTAGGAGTACACCCAAGACAAGTCTTTGGACTTGGTGACGCCTTCTTGTTCTTAGCCTTGGCCTTTAGTTTTTCGACCATAAGTTTTATAACGGTGTTTGTATTTGCCTTGGTGTTTTCTTTGGTATTACACATGGTGTTAAACACCAAATCCAAACCACAAACCGTACCCTTAGCAGGTTACATGAGCCTATTTTTTGCCATCACTTATATCGCGTATTGGTTTGAAGGTATCGACTCCTTATATCTTATCTAAAATGAATAGCACCTTTAACATACCTGTAGCCTTTGCGCAGCGCATTACAAGTGCGCAGGCCTATCATTACAGAATTGTACCAGATATAAGCTCTAATGGTGTACTAAAATTACGTACAGATCAGCCATCGGAAGCTTTACTGCAAGAGTTGCAAATTTTATTTGATGCGCCTATTGAATTAATCGAAGAGTCACAAGAGCGCATCCAACAGTATCTTTCGGTGAATTACCGTAAGCAACAAGGCTCTGATGCTCAAGACTTACATCATAGTAAAGACATGCTACAGCAGTTGGTAATTACTGCCAAAGCCATTGGTAGTAGTGATATCCATTTTGAGCCGTATGAAGAAAAGTGTCGTGTACGCTTTAGAATTGACGGTAAATTAAAAGAGTATTACGTAATTCCACTGCGTGAGTATCCTGAGATTATTAATAAACTAAAGATTAAAGCCGGCTTAGATATTTCTGAAAAGCGATTGCCACAAGATGGTCGTATTACCATGAAAACCCAACAGGATGAGTTTGATATTAGAGTGTCGACCTTACCAACTTTGCATGGTGAAAAAATTGTATTGCGTCTGCTCAGTAAAGATGCAGATGCTATCAATTTGAGCGAATTAGGATTTTCGGAATTTGAACTGCGGTCCTACAAAGAATCGGTAAGAAAACCCAATGGTATTATTTTAATTTCTGGACCTACAGGTTCTGGAAAAACAACAACACTGTATGCTACGCTTAAGCTTTTAAACGACGATAAGACCAATATATTAACCATAGAAGATCCTATTGAGTATACCTTAGAAGGGATTAATCAGGTACAGCTTAAAGAAAATATTGGGCTCGATTTCGCCAGCACCCTTCGTACATTTTTGCGCCAAGATCCCGATGTGATAATGGTGGGCGAAATCCGTGATGTGGCCACAGCTAATATGGCCATTAGAGCGGCTTTAACGGGTCACTTGGTGCTGTCTACTATACATACCAATTCGGCATGGGCCACGGTATCGCGATTAATAGATATGGGAGTTCCACCGTTTTTAATTGCCAGTACCCTTAATGTTAGTGTGGCACAACGTCTGGTCAGAAAACTCTGCGATCATTGTAAAACCGAGTCTAGTGTTACTCAAAATCTATTTCCTATGGGTTTTGAAATCCCAAAAACACTAACAAAACACCATAAAGCATGTGGTTGCGAGCAGTGCCATTATACGGGTTATAAGGGCAGACAGGCTATATATGAGATATTACCCATAACCAGAAGCTTGTCGCAATCCATTAAAGAAAATCAACTAGAAATTGACGACTATTTAAAAGCACAACAAATCCATACCCTCAAACAGAATGCTATACAGCTTGTGGAACAAGGAATCACCTCCATAGATGAGGTTTACGCGATATTAAGTCATTAAAATCCTATTATGAAACGTATTATATATATCATCCTTTGTTTTTGGTTCTCATTGTCATTTGCTCAGAATGGCGACCAACGTTTATTAAATATTAAGCATCAATTAGAACTTGTAGCTACTGATGTCCCTGGACTTACAGAAAATGTGAGGACAGAAATTAATGTAAACAACATTAAGCTCTCTAGTTTTTTGTTGGCCGTTTCAGAGGTTCACAACGTTAATTTTAATATCAGTTCAGAGTTAAACAACATACAAATTATAGTTAGAAACTTCACCAATGTATCTGTTTCAGACTTGCTGCTTTTTTTGTGTAAAGAATACCAACTCACCATAGATTTTACGGGAAATATTTTATCTATTAAACGCTTTGAACCTGTTGGTGAGGTTCTTGAAGAGCGTATTATTCCTGTGGTCTTTGATCCTGTTAAAAATACCATTTCTATTGATGCACAAGCCGACCCGCTTTATGAACTCTTTAAGCGTATTAGTGATGAGTCTGGGAAAAATTTGGTCTATGAATCTGGCTTGGATAATTTACCAATGACTCTTTATGTGAAGGCGACTCCTATAGATGTGGCTTTAGAACAATTGGCCTTTGCTAATCAATTGTTTATGGAGAAAACTAAAGATGGGTTTTACCGCTTTGAAGACAATCGTGCGGTGACCGTAGCATCTACAAATCCAGCTAACAGTAAGCCGGTACCCCAAGCACGTCCTAGACGACAACGTAGTGGAGATTTTGCATTTACCGTAAAAGACTCACTCAACAACATATTAGATGTTGATTTTGTTGATGTGCCTATTGAAACCATCATTACTGAGATTAGTGCTGCACTGAACCTCGATGTATTTACGGCCTCACCTTTAACGGATGCTGGAACTGTAACGTTTAAGGCAAGAGCAATAACTTTTGACACGCTGTTAATTAAGCTTTTTGAATCTCAAGCGATATCTAGCACATTTGATAAGGAAAATTCAAATCAAAATAGAAACTGGCAAAATGGATCACGATCTAAGCGCTTTAGTTTTAAAAAAGAAGGTACCATCTATTTCTTTGGTACAGAAAATCAATTGAGTTTAAGAGAAATCGCCATTGTTCATTTGCAACATCGCTCGGTTGAGCTTTTAGCTGATCCACAAGGTGGTATGAGCAGTAGAAGTGCAGGACGAAGTTTTAATAATGCTACGAATGCATTTAACAATAGAGGCGTCAACCAAAATGATAATGTTCTCAGTAGCAATCGAAATAGAGATCAATTAAATACAAATCAGACAGGAAATTTTAATGCTTATACTAGCCAAGCAGAGGCTTTAGTAAATATACTGCCTGATGAGATAAAACAAGATTTAGATATTAAAGTAGATTATGAGCTCAATAGTTTTTATGTAAATGGCCCTAGTGCAAATATTGCACGTTTTAGGGAATTTATCGATAAAATAGACAAGCCTGTGCCAGTGGTATTAATTGAGGTGATGATTTTGGAGGTAAACAGAACATCTACAGTTGAGGCTGGAGTGAGTTGGGGTATCGGAACTGAGCCCACGGTTACTCAAGGAGGCATTTATCCTGAAACGGATTTATCGCTTGGCGCAACTACCGTAAATAAAATAATAGGAAGTTTTAACAGCTTTGCAGGGGTAAATTTAGGTCGTGTGGTACCCAATTTTTTTGCTACCATTAAAGCCATGGAAAGTAATGGGGATTTAAAGATTAGGTCAACACCGAGGTTGTCTACGCTTAATGGGCATCGGGCGTAGTTTTCTAATGGACAAACCTCGTAATATG
>NZ_JABSST010000107.1 GCF_013213975.1 Winogradskyella sp. | reverse complement strand
CCGCACCATAACTAAGCATTCTATCTATATCAGCTTTACAGCCTACTCCTCCTGCCGATATTACAGGAATGGACAGCTCATTATGTAATAAACTTGTTAAGTCTTCTGGAGACATATTACCTCTATGACCGCCAGCCTCATTGTTAACTGCAATTGCCGCATCAGCACCTAAACCTTCAACTTTTTTAGCAAATTTTAAATCAACAACATCACAAAAAACCTTAATTCCAGCAGCATGAGCTTGTTTGATTGTTTCTTCAGGACTGCCTAATGATGTAATTATAAAGTCACAACCTTCTTCACATAAAACTTCCAATTGACCTTTATATTTCAGGTTAGACTTATTTACAATAAGATTAAAACCAAATGAACCACCATCTACTTTGCTAGCTTTAAGCTCTTTAATCGCCGTTCGTAATTCTTCTAAGGTTCTGTAATTTAATGCTGGAATGCAACCGGCAATTCCTGCCTTCATAGCCTCAGTCACCATAGCCACATTCGAAACTAAGAACATGGGTGCTTGTATTATAGGATACTCTATATTTAATAGTTCAGTCAATTTAGTCCGCATACCGTTAGAATTTTGGCAAATATACTAAAATATATTATGCATGCATAGTAGTTTTAATCTCTAAAGTGATAATACCCACATTTTAAATAGGCTCCTTCTGGAAATTCAATAGGGTGATCACTGTCGTGATACGTCTTCTTAAGTATATTAAAAGGTCTGCCTTGACTATTTAAAACCCTTAGGTTTAAATCAAAAAATGATTGTTCAATTACTCTTGAAGAACAAGACGCTAATACTAAGATTCCATTTTTTGAGGTTAATTTTGCCCCTAAATTAGCCAATTGACCATACTTCTTCTTTGCCAAATCAATCTCAGATTTTTGCTTTGCAAAACTTGGCGGATCGATGACCACAACATCAAAGGTTTTATTGCGCTGAATTAACTTTTGCATTTCTTCGAAGGCATCTCCTGCAATGGTTTTATGAACTCCAGAATAAGAATTTAATTTTCCATTATCAATAGCAATTTGCAAAGCTTGCTTGCTAATATCTAAACTCGTCACCTCTGAAGCACCATTTGCTAGTGCATGAACAGAAAACCCTCCAGCATATGAAAAGACGTCTAATACTTTTTTATTCTCGCTCAATTCCCCAACATGTTTTCTATTATGTCGATGATCCAAAAAATAACCTGTTTTGTGACCCTTAATCACATTGGCTGAAAATTTTATACCATGTTCGATAAACTGAACTACATCATTATCAAGATTTCCAAAAAGAACTTCACCATCTTTAAGGCTATGATTCATACTATTTTGAAGTGACCTACTTAACCTCATGACAATAGTATCTGTATTGGAGACCTCCTTTAAGCCTTTAAGTATACCTTCTAAATATGGCAACCATATCTCCGAATATAGCTTTATTACTAAAACCTTGTTATAGACATCAGCGATCAAACTTGGGAAACCATCATTTTCGCCATAAATTAAGCGATAACTATTTGTTTCAGTCCGCAGTAAATCTACGCGCTTATTAAAAGCATGTTGAATTTTTTGATGAAAAAATTCGTTGTTAATAGTTGCTTTTGCTTCAGCATTATGAATCATTTTTATACGAATTGGTGATTTTGCATCATACAAACCAATTCCAATAACTCTATTCTTATTTTTATCAAAAATGATAGCTAAATCGCCTGTATTTGCATCTTGATTTATCTTAATAATACTATTTGAAAATATCCAAGGGTGGCCCCTAACAACAGAGTGCTCCCCTTTAGCAGTGAGTTTAACCGCTATATTTTTTGGTAACTTACTAATCTTTAGTTGTTTCTTAAATTCCAAATCAATTAGTTTACAAGCCTTTAAAAATAAGCTTTTAATTCACAACGATTTAACATTTCATAGGCGAATTTATACTGTTTAGCGCTATAAATAGTGCTTTCTCGACAATGTTAATATCTTTGATTGCTATCCCAAAACTCTATAAGACGTTATAATAATTGAACAACCTATTTTAAATAAAATGAAGAACATTTTAATATATGGTGCATCCGGACATTCCAAAATGATCGTAGATATTTTTCACAAGAAAAAAGACTATAATATATCCGGTTATATTGATTGCTTTAAGTCAATTAACGAGAAAATCTATGGGTATGCTGTACTAGGTAATCTGAGTCATCTAACGGATATCATTTTAAAGCACAATATTGAAGGTATTATAATCGGAATCGGTGACAATTACACAAGACAACAAGCTTATCTTAATATTTCGAAAATAGCCCCTGATTTACCATTTATTTCCGCAGTGCATCCAACTGCAACCATTGCTTCGGATGTTGAGATTTCTAGAGGAACTGTTGTTATGGCACATGCTGTTGTAAACGCTGATGCCAAAGTCGGTGAATTTTGTATTCTCAATACTAAATCGTCGCTTGGTCATGACTCTATTATGGAAGACTTTTCTAGTTTAGCTTCAGGTGTCATAACTGGTGGAAATGTCCATATCGGTTATTGTTCTGCAATATGTTTAAGAGCATGTTTAGCCCAAAATATTTCTATAGGAAATTATACCGTAATTGGCGCAGCCTCATTAGTATTAAAACCCGTTGGTGATTTCAAACTAGCCTTTGGTATCCCAATTAACAGGGTAAAAGAAAGAGCAAAAGACTCCAAATATTTAGGATAGTTATCTCATGTTACTCAATAAAATAAGAAACAATAGCTTTTGGCTAATCGACTCCATAAAAGGAGGTAAAGTGAAACAGCAATTAAAACAGGTTCAATTAGGAGTTGAACAGCCAAATTCTAAAAACGCTAAAGAACTTAAAGAATATTATCTCAAAGGTATATTAGAACATGCCATTGAAACAACTGATTTTTATAATCATTTAAATAAAGCCTTCTCAATTTCAGATTTTCCAGTTGTGAGGAAAACAACAATACAAGATAATTTTGAAGCTTTTCAATCTCGGAAGTTTATAAACGAAGACAACTTCAAAGTTTCTACAAGTGGGTCTACTGGTGTACCTTTTTTCCTTTTTCAAAATAAGGCAAAAAGACATCGCAATCATGCTGATGCTATTTACTTTTTTAATCAATCAGGCTTCGAGGTTGGTAATAGACTATACGAATTAGAGGTTTGGCGTGGACATAATGAAAAAGGGAAAATAAAATCTTGGTTACAAAATGCTGTTCAATTTGATATTTCAAGAATGACTGATGATCGAATTGCAGTGTTTGTTGCGCTTTTAAAAAAAGATTCTCAAAACAAAAAGACCATGCTCGGCTTTGCTTCGTCCTACGAATTAATTGCGCAATACTTAGAGAAAAATAACATAACACTAAATAATTTAGGTATTACTGCAGCTGTTGCAAATTCAGAATATTTAAATCCTTATACAAAATCAACTCTTGGTAGACATTTAAACACTCAAGTCCTTTCAAGATATTCTAGTGAGGAAGTAGGTATAATTGCCCAACAAACCTTAGAATCGCCTAATAGATTTGTTATTAATCACGCGAGTTATTTTGTTGAAATTCTAAACCTTAACAATGACAACCCAGTTTTACCTGGTGAATTTGGACGAATTGTCGTAACTGATTTGTTTAACTATGCCATGCCAATTATAAGGTACGACACAGGTGATATAGCCAAGCTCGGCATTAATAAGCAAGGAGTAATGGAATTGGAACAAATTGAAGGTAGAAAAATGGATGTGATTTATGATTCACAAGGAAATTTAGTGTCTTCATTTGTAATTTATACGAAATTCTACAACTACTATCATTTATTAAAGCAATACCAATTTATTCAACAAGGTGAAAAAGAATATGAGGTCAAATTAAATTTGCAAGATGCAACATTTTCTTTTGAAAGTGAATTGATAGAAGATATCAAATCTGATTTTGGTTCTGATGCAGATGTTAAAATAACTTATGTTGACGAAATTCCTCCGTTATCTTCTGGGAAACGAAGAAAGGTAATGAATAACTATAAAAAAGCTTAGGCTTACTCTAATCCTATTGCTAAAATTTCATCTGTAAATTTTCCTAAATATGGCCCAGCTGCAATTTGTAAATCTATACCTTGTCTTGCTGTGTTGTACTCAATTAAACAAGGCGTGTTATTTTTATCTATTCCTATATCCCACGAAATAATCCTAAAATATGGTACTACAAAATGCATTGATTTTACCATGTCCTTTAGAGCTATATAGTTAGGGATTTTACATTCCTTCAAAGGAATTCCAGTGTAAGACATTTCAACTACTCCTCCCTTAGAATTATATCCTTTCCCTTTCAAATCACCATTTTCTTTAATTCCACAAAAAAGACCTCCTGTAGAAAAGTTATCGGTAACACAACCATCTTTACCCACTCTTAAAACCGAATTTAGGATGTGTACGCCTTCATCGTTTAAATAGGAAACAACACGAAGTGTATTTAAACTAGATGGATTAAGTGATTTTAACACATCACTTTGTTCTAAGCACTCCTGTAGAATAAAATCTTTCTTGTATACTTTAAACAAGTCTTTTATACACAGATTGTCTAAGCTTGTCTTTTCCCCATCGGTTGCAAATAGATTAACCATTTTCCCACCTCCTGTTTCGATTGTTGGCTTAATTATTAAAGGTTTCTTATAATTTTTGCATGCCTGTACTGCTTCATTTAAACTCACTATAGTATCATTTATAAAATAAAATCCATTAATATTCTGTACTATTCGCTTTGGCTGATTGAAATCTTTAAATAAATTATAAGTAAAATTTTTATCTAACAATGCAGGCGATTGTTTAATTTGATTCAGTCTCGGATTTATGATTGGATTAAAAATATCATACGGCATGTATTCTTTATGAAACTCTCCATTTATATTAGTGTAATATTGATGCCAATACGTGTTTATTAGATTATAACCTCTTGATTTATAATATGATTTTGCTTCGTCAATTTGGTCTTTAGATAGCTCTGGGAAATTATGCTTACGCATTAAAGATTTCATATACCGTCTAGCACTAATCCCATCTCTAAATTGTCTATAAGCACGATAGGCACGCATACCACGCTTGATATATTTATTCTTTATATAATGATATATATACATATAAGGCTAATGGTTGTATTTCAGTCTTTACACAGTTTTAAAATCTCATCAGTAAAATCACTAAACACCGGTCCTGTGACTATTTGAACTTCTAATCCTTGATTATAGGTGTTGTATTCAATTAAAACTGGTTTATCATCTTTATTTATAGCAATATCCCATGATACCATTTTAAAATATGGAATTTTGATATGCATTGCTTTAATCATCTTAACAACGAGACCAAAATTTGGAACCGAACACTCACTTAGTTTAGCACCGTTAAATGTATTCTCTTTGATTTCACCTCTTTTAGTGCATCCAAAAGACCCAAATTGACCATTTTCGTCTACATTACAAAGTAAACCGCCAGCCTTATAATTATCAATTTCACTATTTAAACCACCTATTCTTGCAGCTACACGAAGAATATTTACTCCATCCCTATTTAAATAAGAAATTACTCTAAGCGTGTTTAAACTTGTAGGATTAAGTAGGCGCATTGCATTACTCTGCTCCAAGAATTCTTGAATTATAAAATCATTCTTATAAAGCAATAAAAGTTGCTCAACGGTAAAATTATTATATGATGTAACTCCATTTAGAACATTAAAAACTATTACTTTCTTTCCGCCTCCAGAGTCAATACTTGGTTTTATTATCAGTTTTTGTGTTTGTTGGCTAACCCATTTAATAGCCTCAATTTCCGATATAACTTTATCATTTTTATAATAAAACCCATTTATATTTTGAATAATTCGTGTTGGTTGATCAAAATCACTGAAAATGCGATATAAAAGGTTTTTATCTAATAGTGCTGGCCACTTTAGCTTATCATTTAATTTAGGTGACAATTCCGACTTAAAAAGCCCTAATGGAATATAAGATTCGTGTAATTCACCATTTAAAGTTCGATAATAAGCATGCCAGTCAGTGTGCTTTAAATTATACCCCCTAGATTTGAAATACTGTCTTACCCTTTTATTCTCTGTAGAGGTTAAGTAATCAATTTTAATATAACTCATCAATTGCCTAACCTTCTTCCTAGAATTCATTCTATGATTTAATTTGGTTAAGCAACCCTCAATGAAAGAAACAAAACGCTTTATACGCAGCTTTATAGGGTAATATCTAATCATTTCTAACTTTTCTCAGTACTATTTCTCAATGAATTTCATTAACTACATTTATTAAGCAATACGTCTATTGGTAATATTCTAAATGTAAAAATAAATTGCCAGCGATTTAATGAAAAACACTTAAAAACAACTGTTTTGGTTTTACTTTTAATTATCGTTTCTAACGTAATATTGACCTATTAAAATACTTACTTATAGAGAAATAGGCCTATATACCGTTTTCCTGTAATATCTTATAGTTTTGACATTTGAGATAAGACACCAACTTCTTACCTCAAAAATCCTTACATGTGCAGGTTTTAAAGACATAGTTCTCATAGGGTCTTACTTTAGATTGTCTACCCGTAAAATCAACATCTCTACTTTTAATAAAAGAATAAATAGCATTTTTTTAATACAAAACAAAAGTCACCTCTTTACACATTAGAAATTAAATCTTTAGAACTAATTCCGATAACATTTTGTTTTAAAAAGATCAGTGCTTCAGCACCCAAAAAAGACACTTTATCAAGCGATTTATCATCTCCTTTTCAGTGTATCCGTATTCATAAATCTCACTTCCCAGTAGTAAGGCATTAAGACAATTCCCAGTTATGCTAAGATATGTCTTATTCCATGTAAAAAAAGGTTATTTTTAGTTAACGGTTGTAAAGCATTCAATCGATTTAATAAACTCTTTTTGCATTTTCATAATTTTAATATTACCTCATCAAACATTTAATTAGGTAAAACTCTTAAGTCTAAAATTCATGGTCCATCGCTTAAACAGTACCAGACTCAGATATAGTTTAATCGGCTCAGAATTTAGCTTTTTCTTAAACTTAATTGTAGACTTATTAAAATATTCACTTACACTAAAATAAGTCTTTACATTTTCTTTTTCTAAATACTTATAACTATGATAACGAAGGTAAGGCGCTAAGTTCATCCCTCTGTAAGCTTCAAACGTATACATACTATGTAAATAACTCTCTGAAGATGTTAAATTAAAGCTTCGTTTTCTAAATATGAAAGGTTTTCTTTTAATAAACATATAAGCGGCTATATCACTATTATGTTTTAAACCAATACATATTTCACCGTTTTTTAAATCTGCTATAAGGTCTTTTTGTTCAATACCAATAATTGTATTCTTAATATAATTGATCTCCTCCTCCCCAAAAATCGAAATTTTAAAAGCCTCATGTTCTCCTCTTATTTGTGGAGGATTAACAGGGTCTACTGCCTCCTTTACCCAATAGTAAGGCATAAAATCTAATCCTATTTTCGCTAAATTATTTCTTACTCCGTGCCAAAAAAGACCATGACTAATTATGTTAGATATCCATTCTATCCGATAGGATAGCCCGTTCTTATCGCCTTCCATAATAATTAATTTTAATATATTCTACCATAACGACCGTATCCAGGTTCCATATTCATTTGAACGCGGAATTCAGATGGAGTCATCACGTCTCTATTATTAGCTTTTGCTATAGTATGTATTCGCTCAATTAATGATGAATTAGTAGCTAATCTTGTGCGTTCAGTATCGAACCAAATATTGTCTTCCAATCCAACTCTGACGCCTTTCCCTATAGCAATTGCTAAAGAATTCATCATAAGCTGTCCATTACCAATACCAGCAATACTTACAAGAGAATCATCTTGAATATCATTAAGCATTACTCCTGTATGTAAAAGATTTGTTTGCGCACAAGCGATGTTGCCAAAAAGTAGATTGTAATATAAAGGAGGTACGATATACTCTTTCCTTACTAAGTATTTCCCAAAATTAATCATCCCGACATCAAAGACTTCTAATTCTGGTACAATACCCTTTTCCTTCATAGTTTTTGCAAGATCTTCAATCATGCTTGGTGCATTCATACTTGCCACCTTATTAAAATTTAAAGAACTTAAGGTTAA
>NZ_JABSST010000106.1 GCF_013213975.1 Winogradskyella sp. | reverse complement strand
GGTGTGAATAACTTGAATAGAATTAGGAATATCCGCACTTGTTAAATCCCATTGTAATACTTGACTGGAACCATTACCCATAGCACTAAATCCAACTGTAGCATATACTTTTTGATTTTCGGCAGAGAACTCAACACCATATGGACTGTTATTATTTTGAGGACTGTAAAGCTCTAAACTATTCGAAACAACACCAGTATTATTGTCGAAGTCATATAGATAGATGCCACCTCCAGCATCTTCTCCTAAAACTGTTGATTCTCCGAAGTTAGCAGAGACTAGTTTTGTTCCATCTGGTGAAGCCTTTAAGTAACCAAGAGCATTTCGTCTATAGCCTTCTAAAGGGATATAAGGAGTAACAACAGAAGTCACAGGATTGGGGTCTACACCGTTCTCATCAATTTTAAAGGCATAGAATGTATCGCCAAAATGCGTAATCACCCAAAAAGAGAAACAGTCATCTGCCTTAACAGCTGTAATTTTTTCTGAACATTTTAATTCTGATGCTAAAGGATTTGTTGCGTCATAAGTAACTAATGGGATATTCTTTTCAATAGCATCAACAGCACCAAGTCCATTATCATCCAAAATATTGACGCGAGAATACATTAAACCGTCATTTACACCATCATTTGCTGAATCATTTGGAAAACCTGAGGTATTGTTATGGTGCGGTTCATCAACTGTGAATATGTAATAGAAATCTGGATCTTGAGGTTTAGGCACAATTACTCCAGATGAGGTACTAGAATCATCACCTCGTAATCCTGTACCATTAAGCATAATTTGATGGTTTCTGTTCCAAACGGTACTGCCGTCAGAATAGAAAAGTAAATTACCGTTGCTGTCTGAAATCGATGTGCATCCTTCAAGTGTATTTATTTGGCCATCAGTGATTGCGCTAACCGTTCCTGTAGATGCGTCGAATTGTAGGCCAGCATTTTGACCAAAATACCAAAACGAGGCTTCATTTTGTGCAAATAGTGAGCACGATAAAACCATTAAGATTAATACACAACTTATCTTTTTCATAACATCTTTGGTGTGCGATTACACACTATGTTTAATACTATATAACAACTAGAACTTTTGAATTCCCAGTTTAGTATTAAAAATTAAATAGCAATAGCTATCAAAGATATTATAAATCTCTCTTTTTTAATAGTCTATAAGACAAAAAGATAAAAAGTGCAGACCAACCTAAAACAATGGCAATTTCATACCAGTGTACAGCATAGTCATAGGCGATATCGGTCTTCTCAGGAAACTTCGTCATCACGATTCGCTGTATAGGCTGATCGATGAGTTTATACATAGATTCTAAAGGAAGACAATTTTTAACTTTGAATGCACCGTCTGCATTTCCTATTACTTCGTAAGCCCCCCAGAATATAAGCCATTCAAAGATGTATAACACAAACAGGAAACCGAGTGCAAAAGCAGAACGTTTTAGTAACATTCCAAAGAATAAACAAAGGCTAAAGAACCCTACTAATTTTACGAAGTATGCCAATAAAAATTCAACTTCCCTAAAGATAATTGAAGCCTCTGTGTAGCTCGAATAGTAAAGACCTATAAGAAAGGAAGCAACACCAATTAAAATCGTAGCACACAACGAAAAGAATACGATGGTGTAAAACTTAGAAAGTATAAACTCCTTTTTACTTAATCCGTCAATGAGATTTTGCTTGAGGGTTTTATTACTGTATTCATTACCAATCATACTAACAACCACAATAGCAAAAAAGAACTTAAAGTAGGAGGCGAAAAATGTTGTAATGTGCCAAATAATTGGGAAATTAAAGATGCCTAATTCCCCTAATTCTAAAGTAAAGAAACCAAAGAAGTTTATTTTTATCGATGATAAAACAAGCACTGTGAATGGTAAAATGAAGGATATAAAAATTAAAACTCTACTCGTTTTGTTGAGCCAAAGTTTTTGTAATTCTAATTTTAAAAGACGTAACATAATTTGGATTGGTTTTGCTTAATTCTATGTTTTAGAATTAGGCTGTTTTTTGATTGGTTTCTAGGTTGTCAGTAAGTTGTAAGAATTGCTCTTCGAGGCTTTCTTTACGTTGCACTAAATGAGAGAGTAAAATTCCTTTTTCAAACATTAGTTTGTTAAAATCTGATGCAGACATTGGAGTATTTAAAAAAGCAGTAATTAAATCTCCTTCTACTTTAATATTTCCAAAATTGGAATTCGTTTCAAGCAATTTAATGAGCTCATCTTGCTTTTCTGCTTTTAATTCAAAAAAGCCATAACTACTAATCATTTCATCTACACGACCAGAATAGAGTTTCTCACCTTTTCGAAGCACAACAACATGAGAGCACACTTTTTCAACTTCATCTAAAAGGTGAGATGCTAAAAGAATGGTTGTTCCACCAGCAGCAATATCCTTAATAATTTGTCTTATTTGGTGAATTCCCTGTGGATCTAAACCGTTAGTTGGTTCATCTAAAATTAGAATTTCTGGATCATTAAGTAGGGCAGAAGCAATGGCTAAACGTTGCTTCATACCTAAAGAATAGGTTTTGAATCTGTGATCCTTTCGGTCTAATAATCCAACAACTTCTAATTTTTCGGCAATTTTACCATGATCCACACCTTTTATTCTACAGACGAGTTTTAAATTCTCCTCTGCCGTCATGTAAGGATAGAAATTAGGACGTTCAATTATGGCGCCTACTTGCTTTAAAGCATCATGGGTAGATGTGTTGCCGTCGAACCAATGAAAGTCTCCGTTGGTTTTATTTACAACATTTAGGACAATACCTAAAGTTGTTGATTTACCACTTCCGTTAGGTCCTAAAATGCCATAAACATTACCTTTATTGATGGTGAAGCTTAAATCTTTTACGGCGGTTACGTAGCCAAATTTTTTCGTAAGATTATTGATTGTAAGGATCGGTTGTTCCAAAATTGATTGATTTTAGATACTGAAATGTAGTCAGTATTGATTGGTTATGTAGGTAAGACGAGTATGATTAAATTTTGTTACATAGCATTAAATAAAATCTTAATTTTAACGTATGAAAGAGGATCTTAAAATCTCTAAGAAGAAACCGTCTTATGCTATTTCAGAAGTGCTTAATAAGTATTTGACGGATTATAATAGAAATATAAGTCTTCCTATTTTTTATTCGGATTTATTACGTTTTCAGGGTTCAGTTGTTGTTTACGACAAGAATGACGAAGACACCTTATGGATACGTGTATTTTACAATGAATTTGAGCGTGAAGAGATTGATCATAGTTTAAAACAGGTGTATTCAAAATTAATATCAGATGGTAGTGAAGGCATTTTAAAATATCTCAATATTGATGCTATTGATTATTGCACCTTTGGTAATTCAAAACCCTTCAGAGTAAAAGTTAGGAATATCCTTAATGATAACTATACTTATTTCTATGTAAAAAAAGCTGACGCTTCAAGGGTTTATGGTTTAGAGCTTGAACACATGTTATCTCCTTACAACTTAAATTTTTTGGTTTATAAGGATACCTTAATCGAAGAGCATATTGCTGGAATTCCAGGTGATGAGTTTATTAAAAATATGCTACCAGAATGTAACGCTTCAGAACAATCTCAGATTGCTAAAGAGTTTGTTAAGTTCAATGAGCGTTGTATGATTAGGTTGCTGGGCGATATGAGATCGTATAATTATGTTATTGTACCCACACACGATTTTGATCATGTGGTTTTTAAAATTAGAGCTATAGACTTTGATCAGCAGTCTTATGAGGGTAATTTAAAAATTTATCGACCACAGTTTTTTAAAGAAAATTATAAGATGGTAGAACTGGTAAGAGATAAAATTCAGAAAGAGTCCGTGGACCAATATAAAATTGAAGAGCGCTCTATTATTGCTAAACGAATGATTAGTTTTCAGGATAGAATAAGTGCTTTGTTAAAATGTATGGAGGTCGATGAATTGTCTATCAGAAAACACATATCACAACTCAAAAAAGATATTTATGACTATACCTTAGATGTAAATTTTAAGAAAAGTAAAACTATGGGAGATATAGTCAGGAATGCCCTTGATTTTGTAAAAAGAAATTATGAAAGTGTAAATGCACGCTAGTGCTTAATTCCAGTTTTCATCAAAGTCTAGATCGCTGTAATCATCAACATCTAATCCGTCTTCAAACTCATTATAGTCTTCGTTTTGATTAGATTCAAATTGTTTTTCGGGTGCTTGATCAGGAATTTGTCCATGAACAAACATTAAATTAGGGTAATCTGTACCAACGGCTTCATCAACAATTTCAGCTAATTCTACATAGAACGTCCACATACTCATGAAGTCATAGATATAAATGAGTTTTGGAGATGCCTCATGCACAACATCTTTAATGGTGGTTGTACTCATCATTTTAACCTCATTACCAGCTTCACTCATGTCAAACATAGATATTTCCTCACCTTGATTCCACTGCTCATCACTAATATAAAATGATGCCATTTCCATACCATCAAATCCAAAAGATTGGGTAATGATGTTGTGAAGATCTTCCATGGTATCCGTTTCTCTTATTTCTAAATCACGAAAAACGTCATCTTCAGTATCATTGTCTAGTATGACTCTAAATCTATAAATCATAATCACTTTTAATAATGCAAAGATATAATTTAAGTTTGTTCAACCCTATAGTTTAAGGATTGCTTCTGTCCAAGGCTTTCTAAAATTATATAGAATTGAAAACCAATAAGTAAGGCGGCAATGACCAGGTGAATTGGTTGCGTTGTAAATGGAAAATCAAAATAATACATGGCAATGCCAGTGGCAATTTCAAGACCAATACAAAAAATGACATACTTGAATTTACTAAAGCCGAGTTGTAATTTTTTATGACGATAGAACAACCAACCATTTAGTACAAGGACAAGAATTGAGAGTGTTCTGTGAATATAGAAATCTAATGGTGCTAGTTCTTTAAAATCCCAATTAAAATAACCGTTGATGCTATTTTGTTCATCCACAAATTGTCTAACTTGTGTTCCTAAAACAATTTGAATCAGGGTAAGAGCAGTAGCTAGTATTATTCCATTTTTAAAAAGTTTATCGTATTTCTGATTTTTTATTTTTGTATTTGATGCATGAATGAGATATAGGATAACCCCAACAATCACTAGAGCCATAACCATATGAATGGTAATTTTATAAGGCAATAGGTTCGAATCAACAACCGTTTTACCTAACCAAGCTTGAAAGCCCATTCCAAAAACCGTTAAGACAGAAAGTAGTAATAGTCTTTTTTTGTAAGACCACAACCAAATCGACATTATCGTAAAAATAAGAATTGGGACACCTGAAAGAGCACCAATTAAACGATTAATATACTCGATCCAAGTATGTGTGGCATTAAAGGTATTATAGTCGTGAGTTGTGTTGCGTTCCCAATTATTGAGATTCAATTCTGAACCACTTGTAAAATCAGATTTTGCATAGTAAAAAATTTCATCAATCTGTATTACATAGCCCTTTTTGTATTCGTGATTAGCTTGAAATTGAATTTCTGAGGCATCTGTTGGCGGG
This sequence comes from Winogradskyella sp., assembly GCF_013213975.1. Taxonomy (GTDB): domain Bacteria; phylum Bacteroidota; class Bacteroidia; order Flavobacteriales; family Flavobacteriaceae; genus Winogradskyella. The sequence goes on along the minus strand of NZ_JABSST010000106.1, from coordinate 2,605 downwards.
ATATAATATCCAAAGCATTTAGGCCAATCTGGGCAACCCATTCCTGAGCCCGTCATACGAACTACGGCTCCTGCTATAATCACCAGATAAATTAAAACTAAAGCTACTTTAGCTGTATTTCTGAATTTCTGTATCATAATTGCCCAAGTTCTTTTACAAAACAAAGACTATTGTTCATATCCTTATACTGTCCGTACTTTGGTGTCCTACCATAGCCACATTTTTTGTAAAAATTAACGGCTTCGGTTTGTCGCTTTCCTGTTTCAAGAACGGCAGATTTAAAGTTTAATTCTGAAGCCCAATTTTCTAACTCTTTTAAAATTGCGGAGGCTACTCCTTTGCTTCTGGCCGGAGGAGAAGTAAACATGCGTTTAATTTCAACTGAAGAAGAATTATAGGCTTTAAATGCGCCACAGCCAACAGTTACATTATTCAAAGACGCTACAACAACATGGTTAAGGTGTTCAATGCTATTAAATTGGTTGTAAAATTCATGTTCATCACCATCCGTAATTTTTAAGTAAGCATCTAGTTCTTTGACTAAAGCAATAAACTCTGAATTTTTAGAATCTGTTCTTTGGAGCATTATCATATGTCTTCAACATTTAATCCAAGTGCCTTTCCTTTTTCTAACATTAACTGAAAAGCGGCATCATGCTCATTCGGAATATCACCTTCCAATATAGCCTCTTTGATCGCTTCTTTAATTACACCTATTTCTTTAGAGGGTTTAAGATTAAAAGTCTCCATGATTTCTTCTCCAGAAACTGGAGGTTGAAAATTCCGAATACGATCACGTTCTTCAACCTCAACAATCTTATCTCTAACTAATTGAAAGTTGTTGTGATATTTTTTAAACTTTTTAGGGTTCTTTGTGGTAATATCAGCCTCACAAAGCGTCATAAGATCATCGACATAGTCACCAGCATCAAAAACAAGGCGTCTTACGGCAGCGTCTGTAACTTCAGTTGCCAAAACTATAGGTCTGGAACTCATTAGTACCATTTTCTGAACAAATTTCATTTTGTCATTTAATGGCATCTTTAAACGTTTAAATAATTTGTAGACCATTTTAGACCCTACAAACTCGTGTCCATGGAAGGTCCATCCAACTTTTTTACTAAACTTTTTGGTTGGAGCCTTACCAATATCGTGGAGTAATGCTGCCCAACGTAACCAAAGATTATCAGTTGTTTTTGCGATGTTATCAACAACTTCTAGTGTATGATAAAAATTGTCTTTATGTCGTTGCCCTTCAATTTCATCAATACCTTTTAGTGCAATTAATTCTGGGAGCATATAACCAAGTAACCCCGTTTTTTCTAAAAGTTTGAAACCAATTGAAGGTTGTTTGCTTTCAAGTATTTTATTGAGCTCTGTAACTATACGTTCTTTGGTTATAATCTTAATACGGTCTTTATTTGATAAAATGGCTTCGAGAGAACTAGCTTCTATTTTAAATTGGAGTTGCGTTGCAAAACGAATGGCCCGCATCATTCGCAACGGATCATCGCTATATGTTACATCTGGATTTAATGGAGTTCTAATTATACCTTTATCCAAATCAGCAATGCCATTAAAGGGGTCTAATAATTCACCAAAATTTGACTGATTAAGACTTAGGGCTAAGGCGTTAATGGTAAAATCACGTCGGTTTTGATCGTCTTCTAACGTGCCATTTTCTACAACAGGATTTCTGCTGTTCTCGGCATAACTTTCTTGACGTGCGCCAACAAATTCAATTTCTATATCCTCAAACCTTAACATGGCAGTTCCGTAGGTTTTGAACACCTGTACTTTTGGCTGAGTTGGTAAGTTTTTAGAAACTTGCTCTGCCAGTTCTATTCCGCTTCCTACAGCAACAATGTCTATGTCCTTAGCATTACCACGCTCGAGTAAAAAGTCTCGGACAAAACCACCTATAACATAACACTCTAATCCCAACGCTTCTGCAGATTGAGATATGGTATTAAAAATGGAATGTTTTAAAGCAAATTTGTAATTCATTTCACCCTTTTAAAAAGCTTTGGCAAAGATACGACGAAACCAATTTGTTTTAAAATGAGATCCCTCATTTATTTAAGTAAAAAACTATTGATATTTTTACCACTTAATGATAGGACTCAATGAATTTTTTTAAGCGCAAATATCTCCAATTAAAATCTAATTATTTAAAGAATAGACCCGATTGTGTAGAGGATTATCTTAAGGTTCATTTTTATTTGAAAAATAAAAAACTACTAAATCTAGAAAACCCTCAAGAATTTGCGGATAAAATCCAATGGTTAAAATTAAATATGTATAAGCAAGATTATCAAAACTATGTTGATAAATATGCTGTACGCGGCATAGTTGAAGCTAAAATTGGATCACAGTACCTCAATGATTTAATCTTGGTATATGATAAAGTCGATGATATTAAGTTAGACGAATTGCCTGAAAAATTTGTTCTTAAGGGAACACATGGGTCTGGTTATAATATTATCGTTAAAGATAAGGCGCAACTAAACTGGGATGCCGCCAAAGAACAATTGCACAAATATCTTAAAACTAATTACTTCGACAAATACAAGGAATATATCTATAAGGATATACAACCGCGGAT
>NZ_JABSST010000105.1 GCF_013213975.1 Winogradskyella sp. | reverse complement strand
ATATTGCCCACAATAACCTCAAGGTTTGAGAATTTGGATTTAATGGCTTTTAACACTTCTACAACACCCATTATATGACCATGAGCTGTATCTATGACAATGGCATCAACTCCTGCATTGACTAAAGCTTCAGCCCTATCGACTGCATCACCGGTAACACCTATTGCTGCTGCAACACGTAAACGTCCATATTGATCCTTATTAGCAAGTGGCTTAAGTGTTACTTTAGTGATATCTCTAAAAGTAATTAAACCGACTAGTTTATCTTCTTCGACAATTAATAGTTTTTCAATTTTATTAGCTTGTAGTATAGCTTCAGCATCTTTTAAAGAAGTGCCAACTGGTGCAGTAACCAAGTTTTCACCGGTCATAACCTCAACAATTGGTCGATCATTGTTATGTTCAAAGCGCAAATCTCTATTGGTTACAATGCCTTCCAATTTCCCAGTCTCATCTACAATTGGAATACCACCAATACTATGTTCTCTCATTGCGTTCTTGGCATCAGCCACAATAGCATCCATAGGAAGGGTAACAGGATCTATGATCATACCACTTTCAGCACGTTTTACACGTCTTACTTTTTGAGATTGTTCTTCTATGGTCATATTTTTATGAAGAACACCAATACCACCTTCTTGAGCCATAGCAATAGCCATACGGCTTTCAGTAACCGTATCCATTGCTGCTGAAATTACAGGAATATTAATGGTAATATTTCGAGTAAATTTTGTTTGAATATTGACTTCGCGCGGAAGTACTTCAGAGAATGCTGGAACCAATAGGACGTCATCGTAGGTAAGACCTTCACCTAAGATTTTGTTTTCGTGTGCTGTCATGATGCAATTAAGATATAATTGCATGCAAATATACAACTAATACTTTGATTTTATATTACTAAAATGTTACCTGTAATGTCGTAAACCAATTACGAGGAGCTGATGGTATAATACCTGGCCCTGGATATGCAGTAGCTCTTCTAGTAAAGTATGCATTATCTAAAAGGTTATTTACGCCTGCTTCTAGTTTAATCATCTTGTAAGTATAAGACAATGAAAAATCTAAAATGTCATACTCTGGAATTTTGCCAATTATACCGCTAAGATCTGACTCTTTGGAATTAGTAGCATCAGTAAATTGACTTGAGAGATATGTATATTGAAAATTAGCTTGAAAATTACCATATCCAAATCGCAATCCTGTTTTTAAATTAAAATCTGGGACAAACTCTACTGAATTTCCAACGTCTACACCTGGCTTAGTTGATTGGGTATATTCGGATTGAATAAACGATGTATTTAAAAAATAATTAAAGCTGTACTTAGGCTCTAAATTCAGTATTTTTTTAAGATTAAGGTTTAATAAGGATTCAATTCCTAGCATTCTTGCGTCACCAATATTGGTGCGTTGTTGTTTAAAATTTCCACCATCATTAAAAGGAACTAACCCTAGGCGGTTATTATAAAATAAACCAAAAACACCAACGTCATAAGACACTAATTGATTAATATTTCCCCTTAAACCTAAATCTACAGTAAAGCCATCTTCATCAGTAATATCTCTATCAATTACAATAGAAGGATTAATAACGTTGATGTCAGAAAAGGTAACAGAGCGGTAATTCTGGGAAAGATTCCCATAGAGCTCAACACTTTGATTTGGTTTGTAACTAATACCTAAACCTAATAATAAAAAGTCTCTCTCGAAACTTCGGTCGTCTTCTACAATATTTTGAAATATAACATTTCCAGCTGCATCAGTATTGGTTTGTTGATAGAAACCATCGCTTTCTGTTTTAATGTATTCAAACCTAAACCCTGGAGTCACTGAAAACTTATCATTTAAATAAAAAATATTTTCACCAAAAACAGCCACATTTAAATTTGGAAAATCAAAGTCTGATTGATCTGGGTAATTAGGAAATTGATCTGTTTGAATAGAAAAGTCTGGACCAATACCGTCAGATCCGGGCCCTTGTTGCTGACTATTATTTGCATTATAAAATTTAGCGCCAATTAAAAAAATTGCGTTTTTATTTAGGATGTTGTACTCACTTAACAAACGGGTTTCAAATCCGTAGTTATTGAAATCACCTTTAATTAAATCACGCTCTGTTCCAGGATCTACTTGGTCAACACGATTTGTTCTAAATCCTAAGGCATTTCGTGTAGCATTTAAACCAAACAAATTAAAAGTGAAGTTGGTTTTGTCTGAAAATTTATGAGATAATTTGAGGTTATACAATAACCAGTCAACTTCAAACCAATTTCGAGCTCTATTACTTTGAAAGGGATCTTCGTTAAACATTGCATCGGTTAAACCACCTGCTTGTTGAGCTAAGTAATTAAGGTATGTAAATTCGCCTGTTAATGATGTATTCTCGTTAAACTCATAACCAATATGGGCAAAGAAATTCTTTGATTCAAATTCGGAGTTTGGTCTAAAGCCATCTCCTTTTTTATAATTAAAATAGGTGTAGTAGCTCCATTTGTTTTTTGTGCCGCTGATACTAGTAAAATTGGTAAAAAGACCAAAACTTCCAATTGTATTTCTTGTAATTAATTCAAAAGGTTTAGCACTATTGGGTTCTTTCATTACAAAGTTTATAAGACCCCCAAACTGAGTCCCATATTGTAATGATGCAGCACCTCGAATAATTTGTATTTCCTTTAAACCTTCTGAGGCTGGTGAATAGTAACTTTCTGGATATCCTAAAACATCTGCACTAATATCATAACCATTTTGTCGTGTATTAAAATTGGCGGTTCTATTGGGATCTAGCCCTCTTCCACCGACGTTAAGTTGCAAACCTGCATCATCATTCTGATAAATATTGAGGCCTACTACTTGACTATAAATTTGTCGCGCATTATTGGTTGCGAGATTAGCCATTGACTGTTCGACCAATACAACTTCTGTTTTTTTACCAGCATAAATAGCGGTCTCTTCAACATCTTTTAACCGACCTAACTCAAATACTTTTGCTTTTCTTGCCGTAAGCTCAACAGCTGTTAATTGCTCACCTAATGGCACAAGTGTTTGGTTTAAAACTGTATCCCCTTGAAGTGTTACTGTTAGCTCTAAAATCTGAAACTCATAAGAGAATAACACTAAACTCAATTCTAATTTTTCAGTATTAAACTCATAGTAACCGTCAGCATTAGTAACTGCTAAACGACCTGAGGTTTTATCGAATATTTCAACATTATTTAAAGGTTTCCCTTCATCATCGCTAACGATGCCCGACACCTTTTTTTGCCCAAATGTAAAAAGCGTAAAGCTTATTAAAATAGCTAGTAAACTATAGTCCTTTAATTTCATCATTAAATGGTAAAATCCATTCTTTATGCTCGAATGAATCGTTTATTTTTAAAAGATCGATCTTCGGATTTACAAAGCGCTGACTTCGTCTTCCATTAAGAGCGACGTAACTATCTACATATATCTCTAAATTATCATGTCCTTGCGACTTGAAATGCTGTCCTAAAAAATGAGCGTACTCTAAAATAAAATCAGGCTGTGTCGTCATTTCCTTTTCTTGAAATGGTGTTAAAAAATCAGAATTTTTAACTAAAAATGATGTGTTCTTCTTCGCGTCAACCACTTTAAATTCTGCGTATCCTGTTTTTTCAATGAGCATTACACGCCACGAATATCGATATCCTTCCTCAGTCCAAAATAATTCGTCTGGATACGTTAAATATCGGAAAGGCAAAAATAATTGAATAGTGAAGAAAACGGTTAAAAGTACAGGGACAAAATTTGGCTTTTTATTAACCCAAGAAATCGCTTCTAGTTTAAGTGACTTAAAACCAAGCCTCTGGACTACATATTTAATAACTTTAATAATACGTTCATGTGCATAAGCATCAAAAAATATTAAGGTTGACACAATCATAATGTAAGGGAACATACCAATTGGAAATAAGACCCTCGTAAAAACATGAAAAAACACTACTAATACAAACGCAAATATTCGTGTTCTGCGATAGAATAAAAGGAAAGGAATAGATAGATCATACAACATACCAGACCAACTCATAGCGACATGAAACCAATGCTCTTGCATTAGAGATTCTCCTATAATGGGTAAATCATATTTTGATGGCAACCATAGTTTTAAAGGCATGGCTTTAAACAACCAATCGCTATTTATTTTAGCGAGACCTGCGTAAATGTATACAATCGATAACATTAGTTTAATGCTATCTATAGACCATTTCGGAATGGATTGATAGGATTTTCGTCGGATTAAGTTGTCAACAGAATAATAAGCGTTTGCAGGTAAAAAGCACAGTAAAAAACTCATTAAACTTATAAAGTAGTAATGATTAAGATATGTTGTCTTATCCATTAACTCTATATAAGTAAAACTCAAAAAGAAAAGAATGATGGAAAGTCTATACTTTAAACCAAGTGCAACTAGTAATGCGGATAAACCACATATGGCAAAGATGAAATAAGTATACGTTTCAAGAGGTTTTATCCATTCGAAACCAAAATATGAAAAGTGAAACTTTGGATCTATATAAAGTTTTTCAATCCAACCGTAAGACCAAAAACGAATGATACTAAAACACATCATCAAACCAAATCCAATTCTAAAAACAGCGAGTGGAGCTGGATTAACAGTGCTTTTAAGATAACTGCGAATTTGGCTAGTCATAACAAAAAAAGGATTCTCTTAATTGAGAATCCTTGAGTTAATGTTTTTAGTTTTTAGTCCCCATCATTATCAATGAAGTCAATTTGAATATCAAAAACTGAAGCCATGTCTACCTTTAAGAGCACAACTGCTGCTTGTAAGGCATCATAAGCCATCGTCATTTTAGTGTTATCGTTCGAAACCTGTTGACTAAAACTGGTATTAAGAGTTTGTATCTGTTGTCTAGAGGCATTGAACTGAGCATTAATGTCATTTTTTAAATCCGAATTATCTAAATAATCCAAATATGAAGCTAAACTCTCTCCTGAAGTCGTGCCACCATTAAACGATTGACCATTAAAAAAGCGTTGTACAGCTTCAAGACTTAGTAGAGCGAGTTCTCTGGAAACATCATTTTTGTAATAGGCTTCTACCTTATCTGGAAAGGTTTGACCGGCTGAAAAATTTCCAGCTGGCACACCAATTTTATTTGCTCTTAAAGCACGTTCGTAATAATTAATGTAGTCATTAATAATTTTACTGATAGAACCTGTTGCACTAGATGACGTGTTGTTTACAAACTCATCTCTAAAATTGTTTTGCCAATTATTAACAATAGACTGTGTTCTAGTAGTGATTTGGGTTTGTACAGCATTGAGATAATCAATAAAACCCTGGCTATTTGAATTACTAGTAAATTTATCTATTGGAATAGAATCACCATCTGCTATACCATGAATTAAAAAATCTAATGCAGGAAAACCTTGAGCAGCATAGTAGGCATCACTATCAAGGCTATAACTAGCCCCAGCCGCAGCACTTTGAATTAAAGATAGTGATACGGGATAAACATTATAATAGACTCTAAATCCATTCAAATTACTGGTAAAAGATTCTGCTTCTCCAATGTTATACATACCAACAAATTGCCAAGCTTTATATGCGTCTAACCAAGCATCGCTAAGCAAGTCTAAATTAGTTTGATTGGTATTGTTTAGAAAATTTTCTCGAGCCGCGTTAAGCGCTAATACTTTTGATTGAAAATTAGTAATTGCAGGTACAATAATGTTATCGGCATAATTTGTTAATAAACCAGATCTATCAAAATTGTCATTATTACCACCACCATTACTATCATCTGAAGAAGAACATGCGATTACAAGTCCTACAAAACATATGAGTAATACAACTTTTTTTATCATCTTTTTCACTTTAATTTTTGCAAAAATACTAAATAAGTAGATGCAACACTTTTATGCTGCATCTACTCTTAAGATTAATCAAACTGACTCAATTAATTACTTGGCGCAGCCTCTTCTACTGTAAAGTTAAAGCGCCCTGCAATATCGTCTGACATATCATCAAGCATCGTTGATGTTACATCCCAAAATCCATTTCCTGTCATTAATTGTGCAATGTATGCATCAACTTCAGCCTTTGTAAAATAGGCCTCATCTGTGTTTGGCTTTCTTGTAAACTGTAAACTATAGATAAATCCGAATCCTTCTGATAAATCATGGAATGCACTAGCATTATCAGTTCCTAAGGTAAGTTTACCAGATTGTAGGTAGTAAACCGCTCTAATTGCGATAACTTCAGATATTTTCTCTCTAATTATTTCGGCCTGCTCATTTCTAACATCATAATTTTTAGCAACGATGGCAGCTCTTCCTAATTTGAAGGCATTATAAATGTCTTGAGCAATTCCAGTAAAATCTGGATCATTTTCTACTCTTTGTAAATACTTATTTAAGAAACTGTCTTGATTTAATTGTGGTGCTAAAGCATCATCAGTACCATATAAGTAACCGAATGCTTCATCCCAATCGTGTTCCATATCTGTGTAGTTCTTATCAGTTACTAGAGTTTCTGAATCATTTGTTGCTTCAAATTGTGCTAACAAATCCTTACTGATATAATTATTCATTAATTGATCTCCCATAAGTGCACCAATTAAACCTTTATTTACTGCTTGGTTTAGTTCTAAACCTTTAGCATTAACATAGCGTACAGAACCACCATTTTCAGTTAATTGCCCTGGATTTCCTGGTGTTGCGGTATTAGCCCAGTTAGAATAAACATCAGCAACTTGTTCTGCGATCCAACTTTCAAAATCAGCTTTTATAGCGTTGGCATCTGTAGTGTTTGAAGTAAAAAAATCGAAAGATGCTGCCGTTTTACTTCTTATGCTTTTGTCAGACGCATTTAAACTGGCATCACTAAAATCTATATCTCCTTCTTGGTGATTAAACATAGCATCTAATTGCATTTCACTAAAGGATGGGTCTTTAAGGGCATCAATTAATTCTTCGGCCATTAAAATTCTTGTGGTTTGACCGCTGTAACTCACAGATGTCATACCGTTTCTTTCAAATTGGTATGTTGCAGGCGCTACAACATCGTTTCCGCCACCACTGTTATCATCATCGCTAGAACATGATGTTGTCAGTGCACCAATTACGCATAAACTTAAGGCAAATTTTTTCATTTTATAGTTGTTTTATTATTCTTATTAAGACTTATTTTAAATAACAATGCAAAAATAAACTTGAAATGCAAATACACAAAATTTATTTAGATTAATTTTAAATAAATTTTATACACTTAAAAGATTATTCATAACTTTTTCAAAATTTATGAAGAAGAGTGTGCCATTGATTAGTTCATCAAAAGCGTTAATTTCAGATAAATTAACATGTATTTCTTTATGATTAATTTCTAAGATTATTTCTATTGAGCTTTGCTTGTCTTTAAAATTATTGACTTGTTCCAAAACACTTATTGAAGATTTTATAATGTTTTTTAAGTGAAATAATTCTTCTTTGGTGATAAGAAAAGCTACTTTGTTAAACACAAGCTGTATTTTATTTAATTCAGTTACAGTGCAACGTTTCAAATAAAAGGAAGTGCCGTAGTTGTTATAGTAGATTAAGTCAATATCTTCCATGCTAGTTTAAGTGACATTCATAATCTATGTCATCTGCATTTAAAGTTTCATATGCTTTTATAGAGGCATTTTTAAACGCTAACAAGGTCTGTAATTCTATAACCTCTTGTCTGTTTAGCATAATTACAAGGTTCTCCTGAGAGGTTGGTATAGGAATTTTACGTCTTAAATTAGAACATGCGTATTTGTGTTCCCAATAACCAATTTCCAGCTTATCTACATAATTTTTGAATCCAATTAACTCCTTTTTTGTGAATGCAAAAAATAAATTATTAAACATCAAATGATATTCATTGCAACCTGAGCAAAACCATTATTCACCACTCTTTACACGAGATATTATTTTTACACCTTCTTTCATATATTGTTTATTTAGTAGCAATCCATTTTTACTTGCTCGTTATTTTCGAATGTACTAAGCGGTTGCTGTAATTTAGATTTAGTTAATACATCAAGTACCTCAAGGACCTTATTTTGCATGGCTATTGAACCACAAATCATAATGACACCCTCTTTTTTCAAAACATCACTTATAATTTTCCCTTTTTCTATAAGGATATCTTGTACATAGATCTTTTCTTCTTGCTCTTGAGAATAAGCAATGTGAAAACTTGTGAGGTACTGATTTTTGAATGCCTTGTCGATAAACTCC
>NZ_JABSST010000104.1 GCF_013213975.1 Winogradskyella sp. | reverse complement strand
TAAATCTTCTGCCTCTTCCTTTGCAGAAAATGGTAAAATAACTACAACCTGGAAGGTCTTAAAACCTTTATTTCTATCGTAGATTAATTCTTTTAAGTTAAGTGCTGCAGTAGCGTGCTCTTTTGGATGCTTTCCTAAAAAGGATAAAACAGTTAAATGATCTTTTAACTGAATACTGTCCTTATTAAATGGTAGTTCAAGTACATTGTCTTTAACAACATCTAACGGGCTGTAATTGTCTTTTGAAAGGAGCATAACAAGAATAAATGCTACTGGTAAAAAGAATAAAACACTTAGAATAATATACCGTTTTGTTTTGCTCACTTCCATAATACAAAAATAAAAAAGGTGGTTTTAAAAAACCACCTTTATGTATCATTTAACTCAACATTTTGAGTTTAAAAATCTCTTTTAATTAAAGCCTCATCCGTATTTTCAGGAAAATATACTTCATACACATATCCCCCTTCTTGTAATAAGATAAAAATCAAATAACAAATTAGGAATACTGCTGTCCAAACCACCATTCTGCGTAATGCTTTAGTTTCATCACGCATGTGCATAAAGTCCCATGTAATATAGTAGGCCTTTACTAAGGTCAGTACAATAAAGATTAAATTTAAAGGCTTCATGTATACAAAAGGTGATAAAATAATATTACCTATTGTAGCAAAGAAACCACCTTCAAAAGGACTTATCCAAGTGCTCATAAGTGCATCTGGTTTATAGATACCCAAGACAACTTCAATTGCAGTTACAAAAGTTAAGAATGCTAATACACCCCATATTTTTTGCGTATTAGACTTAAATTTCCAAAGTCCTCTAAATATTTCTAATTTATGTTCGTGTGCCATAACTGAATTTTAAATGCTTATTTAAACTAAGTAGAAGAATGTAAATACGAATACCCAAACTAAATCGACAAAGTGCCAGTACAATCCAACTTTTTCGACCATCTCATAACTTCCTCTGCGTTCATATGTACCAAGGATAACATTAAAAAATATAATAATGTTAATGACTACCCCAGAGAAAACGTGGAATCCATGGAAACCAGTGATAAAGAAAAAGAAATCTGCAAACAACGACGTTCCATATTCATTCACTACCAAGTTAGCCCCTTTAACGACTAACTTACCGTTGTCTTTAATCTGATTAAGTGATTCCTCTCTAGTCAATACTGTCTTTTCGCCTTTTTCATTTAGTAATTGGGTTCTGACTAAAATGTTGTCATTAGCTGCTAAGCCTTTGTAGATTTCGTTTACTGAATATGGAGGTAAGCTTTCTTCGTTAACAAACCACAATCCATTCTTTCTCTCATGTTGTGCACGCGTGCCAGCTTCTGCAACAGCAAACTCATCAATTGAAATTCTTTTAAATTTTTCTTTACCATTTTCAGTGACATACTCACCAAACTGTAAAATATTACCACCATTAGTCTGCACAGCACCATAATCTCCTTGAATAAATGTAGCCCATTCCCATGCTTGAGAACCAACGAAAATCGCACCACCGATAATAGTTAAGAACATGTAAAGTGTTACCTTAGCCTTGTTCATATGATGACCAGCATCAACAGCTAATACCATTGTAACAGAAGACATTATAAGAATGAATGTCATGAATGCCACATAAATCATTGGCAATTCCTGACCGTGTAAAAACGGAACGTGCGTAAACACCTCATCTGCAATCGGCCATTCCTTAATAAATTTAAATCTTGAAAAGCCATACGCTGCTAAAAACCCAGAAAAAGTAAGGGCATCGGAAACAATGAAAAACCACATCATCATTTTACCATAACTTGCTTTTAGGGGCTTATTACCCCCATCCCAAATTTTTCCTTCTGTACCAGTATTTGCTACTGTAGAATCCATAGAAATTATTTAATTTTTAAGATTGGACAAAAATAATCAAATTCTGTCGCTAAAAAAATATAAAAATAAAAACAGAACAAGCCATAGCACGTCTACGAAATGCCAGAAATTAGCCGCCAGTTCAAAACCCAACATATTACTGACATTATACTTCTGTTTAAAATGATTATAAATAACAACAATAATGCATATTAAGCCAACAATGACGTGTCCTATGTGCAGAACTGCAATCAAATAAATATAGGACATCGTTATGTTACTTGTTGGGCCAGTAAAGTTATATCCAGCCTCTATAATTTGTCTAAAACCTTCAAACTGATTGAAAACAAATACAATACCCAAAACCAAGGTAGTAATCAAACCTACCATAGCCATTTTCCAATTGCTATTTTTTAAAGCTTTCTTAGCAAAAATAATAGTAAGGCTACTTAATAAAATAACACCTACACTAATAAAAAATGCATCTGGTAATTCATAATTACTTAACCAATCTTTATCGCGGCGCTGTTTTGCACTAACAATAAATGCACTTATCAAGGCGGCAAAAGACATCACTAATGCTCCTATAGTAAACAGCAACATCATTTTCTTTGATCTCGCTCTCTTTTCTTCTTGTGTTCCTTCTGTTAAATCCATCTATCTCAAAAATTTATCTGCAACATATATTATTTGTAAAAGGGTAATATAGGACACCATGGCCAACATGAGTTGTTTTGCCGCTTTAACTGTACGTAATTGAAATAATCTGAACGCGTACACTAGCATCACAATTCCTAATATAAAGATCAAAACAGCACCTATTACCGACAACTTTAAATCACCTGTAAAACCAATAACTGGAATAACAGACACTATAACTGTCCAGATGGTATACAAAATAATTTGAACAGCTGTTCCTTTATCTTTTTTTCCAGTTGGTAACATATAAAAACCGCCTTTCTCATAATCGTCATATAAGAACCATCCTAAAGACCAGAAATGTGGAAATTGCCAAAAAAATTGAATTGCGAATAAGGTTCCTGCTTCAATACCAAATCCACCTCTAGCTGCAACCCAACCCAACATGAACGGTATAGCACCTGGAATAGCACCAACAAAAACTGCTAATGGAGTCTTTGTCTTCAGCGGAGTATATGCACAGGTATAAAAAAATATTGAAATTGCTCCCCACATGGCTGTCTTCGGGTTTATGGCATAAAGCATTGCCAATCCAGCAAGCGTAAAACTAGTAGCAACTAAAAAGGCTGTTCTTACCGACATTCGACCTGAAGGTATCGGTCTATTTTTAGTTCGATCCATCAGAACATCTAACTCCCGTTCTATTATTTGATTATACGCATTTGATGCGCCAACCATAAAATAACCACCAAAAGCCAGTAATACTAAAGTAATAAAATCAACTGTCTCAGCACCTAAAAGATAACCAGCCAAAGCAGAAAAGACAACACTGATGGACAAACCCATCTTTGTGATTTCTTTAAAATCTGTAATGACAGAAACGTTAGAAACTGAAGATTTTGTACTACTCAATCCAATTGCGTTTTATTGCTATTCTTAGCGAGTGCAAAGATACTCTGAAAAATAGTTTTAACCAACGTAAGACCTGCATTAATTAGAAATTACCTACTAATGTAAGATTGCGTATTTTTATAAAGCTAATCGTTTTTTAAAATATACCATGAAACAACATTTATGCTTCACTATTTTTACCTTTAGTATCCCTTTTATTTTGATGTCTCAAGGTCGCTTCGACAAGGTCGAAATTACAATAACCCAACTCTCTGACCAAACCTATATGCTTGAAGGTGCTGGAGGTAATATAGGAGTATCTGTTGGTGAAAATGGTATTTTTGTTATAGATGATCAATTTGCCCCATTATCAGATAAAATTTTAAATGCAATTAAGACACTGAGTGATAAACCTTTAAAATTTTTGGTAAATACGCATTTTCATGGAGATCATTCTGGAGGAAATGAAAATATGACCAAAGCTGGAGCAACGATTATTGCACATGACAACGTAAAAAAACGGCTTGAAGTCCAACAGCGAGACGGATCTTATAAACCTAAAGAGGCGCTTCCTGTAATCACATTTAACGATCAACTTAATATCAGCATTAATAACGAAAGTGTGGCTGTTTTTCATGTTGCTAATGCACATACAGATGGAGATTCTATTTTGTACTTCACTAATAGTAATGTCTTACATACAGGGGACACCTATTTTAATGGTCGTTATCCATATATTGATTTAAATTCCGGAGGTTCTGTTAATGGTTACATAGAAGCTGTAAGACGTGGACTTATGGTAATTAACGAAAACACAAGGATTATCCCCGGACATGGTAAGGTGTCTAATCAAGCAGAATATAAAGGATTTTTAAGCATGTTAGAACAGATCAGAGATAATGTCCAAATGGCCATTGATCAAGGTAAAACTGAACAGGACGTAAAAACAGATGACAACATAACTAAAATCTACGACGAACTAGGTTATGGCGACGGATTCATAAATAGTGAACGAATGCGAACGACTTTTTATAAAAGTCTTACAAATTCTAAATCTTAGAAATCATTATACCAATTAAATAAATCGGTTCTTACGCCAATACTAAACCATAATGTATTGGAATTGGTGGTTGTGGCAGTTTCTGCTTGGGGATTAAAATCTCTATAAATGATATTCGTAAATAGTTTCAAATTAGTTTGAGGATTTAATAGGTATCCTGCCTGTATTTCAGTCATGAAGCTATTTGTTTTATTTCCTTGACCAATCGTAATGTTGGTATCACCAATACGATCATTTTCATTTGTATAGATATCACCACCATAAGCAAAACTATCGTCCTGAGTATTAAAGTCGAACCCTCTCTGACCAATAATAAATTTAGCATCGGCAAACCAGCGCTTATAATTATATCTTCCTATTAACACCAATTCTCTAAAATTCGCCCCCCAAAGATGCGCCATTGGTTGATTAAAATGTGCGTAATTAAGAATCTCAGTATTATGCGAATACGTGTAAGGGCGAACTTGGTTGTACTCAGCTTGTAATAATAAGTTGTCAACCTTAAAAGCATTGAAATATTTAACCCCTAATTGAAATCCAAATTTATTTTTCCAACTTTTATTTCCTGCTGTTACATCATTTAATGAGAATTCATCTAAAATGAACTGACCATAGAGGTTAACCTTATTATTCCATTTGTATTTTCCGCTCAATCCAAGAATGGCATTACCTGCTCCTTGTCCGGTCTGAAATTCAATAGCTCTGAAGAAAATAATTGGATTTAAGTAATTAACATCAAAACCTCTACCATTTGTGTCTGCCCACATCACTGATTCAAATAAACCAATATTAAGGCGTTTTGAAACATTCCAACTCAAGTAATGATTAGCCATATACTTGGTTAAAAAGGCATCATCTTCAACTACCTCCGGTCGTACATCTTTTAACCACATCCAAGTACTGGTGTATTTTATTTTCCAAAATGTGGCATTCAGTTTAAGAAACGGGTAAGGACTCGACACATCACTTTGCAATAAAGAGCGATACCCATCACCAATAAAATTTTTACCATGTCCAAATTGGATATTTAAAAAATCTGCTGGAGTATAAGATAAATAAGCTTCTGCAACGGGATAATCATAGGAGGTATCCTTGAATCGTTTTGCAATACCACGGCCAGGAATTATAGCAGGATCTGGCCCAAAAGCCCGCAAACTTTCAGAAAATTGATTGAAATACTCTGCAAATCGACCTTGACTTTCATACACCGAAGCCGATAAATTAAATCGCTTCCCTAAACCAGCTTGAATAAATATCCCACGCGTGTTATTCCAGGTGCTCTCATCAGCTTCTGTATCTGTACCAACTTGGAGGTCTAAAATTGGATCTACTGTAAACCAATAATTTTTGCCTTGTATTTCTACCAAATGCTCATTATATAATTTTCTTCCAAACCAAGTGTCTGTATCTTTTAACAAACTTTCTTTTTCTGCCTTAATATCATAATATCTCGCAACATCTCTATATACAAATGGTTTAGCAGCCGTATGACTATTAGTACCGATAGCATTCATCTCATAATCGAAACGCGCATAATAGGAATGAGTAAACGGAATGTTTAGCTCACTAGAATATTCCAGTTTCTCATAAGGTTTTAATTCATGATCTACTTTATCAAACTCATCCGATAAGGTTTTATTAATTTCATCAGGGCTCGGCTTATTTGAGTCTACTGCCTTAGTTGTTTGTTTTAAAGGTTCTTCTAAAGGTATTGCAATACTAATGCTATACTGAACAAAGGTTGGCTTCCCATTATAGGTGGCAGGTATAATTTTTGGCAAAATGCTAAAAACACGCTTGCTCTCCGCTTTTAATTCATCATAAATTGCGTCTACATATAATACTTGAAAAGCACCTTCTTTATTTATTTCAAAAAGCACTTGAACATTACCTTTATAATCCGCATCTGAAACAATTTGAGGTACTTGGAAATTTTTAAAAATAAAGCCATTCAAAGTATAATTGAAACATGCCTTTAATTCAGCAATAGCTATTGAGTCACATTCAGAAAATACTGGCGGTTTTTCATAGGTTGAGACATTTTGAGCATAACTCAAAAGTGAAAAAAACAAGATTATCAAAAGCCAACATCGCTTCATAAAAAAGACTGTATTTAATGCTGGAAAGATACTTATTTTTTTTAGTAACCTTAAAACAAAAAACCGTTATCAAAATTGATAACGGCCCTGTATAAATATTGATTTGCAATGCTAATATCTCGCCTCATAAGATATTGGTAAAGTGTAGATCACACCTACTGGTTTTAAACCTTGATACCCTGGTTGCATTTGTGGTATCTTATTTAACACACGTTTCGCCTCTTTATCTAAGGCTGGGTGATTACTTCTCACTTTAATATCAGTGATATTACCATTTTTATCTACCATGAACTGAGTTTGAATTTTTTGCAAACCAGAAATGCCGTAATCCTCACCAATGCTAGTATTGAATTTTTTGCTTACCAATTTGATTAGCTTTTGAGACATACATTTACGCTTAGCTTCGTTTGTTTTCTTTCGCTCACAACCGGGGTAGACAGGAACATTTTCAATTAGCTCAAATGGAACTGGCTCGAGATCCGAAGGCTTTTCTATCGTTACAATATCATTAGGATCAACGGGATCATTAGTTGGCTCTAGTGCATCAGGAGTAAAGAGTTTATCCTCAATTTCTGGAACATCATCTTCAACCTCTTTAATCTTGTCAATGATTGTAGTGCTGCGCACCACCTTCTTTTTTGGCTCTAATTTCTGCTGAACTTCGACACGATAGTCAGGGGCAACATCTATAGTCGCAACCTCATTAATGGTAACACTATCAGGAATAATGGTCTTATCCTGAAACTGCATTTCTAAAAGCGAATAAGTGCCTAACAAACAAAGAATCAACCCTATCTGAAAATATAGGGTTGAGTTTTTTTGTAAATTTGCATCATGCTTTTGTGATTTCTTCACTTCAGTAGTGTTCTGACCAACACTGTTGAAGTTTTTTTTAGAATTTTTCATAATACGTATTATTTAAAATGTTAATATTATGATAAAGTCACAATAAGCATACCAAAAACAAAATCCCGTCCAATGAATTTTGAACGGGATTTTCATATTTAAAAAAGTATATTTTTCTAATCTTGTACTTGGAATACAATAGGGATAGAGAATGGCATTACTACTGCCTTACCTCTTTGCTTTCCTGGTTTCATTTTTGGCAATTGTCCAATAACCCGCTTTGCTTCTTTTTCTAATCCTGGGTGAGGACCACGCGCCACAATATTAGTTACGTTACCATTTTTATCGACTTTAAATTGTACAAAGATTCTTTTGCGTCCTGGAGGTAATCCTAAATCACTCGCTAAATCCGTATTAAACTTTTTACCGATAAACTTATTTACCTTTTCGTTCATGCAATCTTTCTTGGCAGCATTGCCTTTCTTTCTTTCACAACCAGGGAAAACAGCAACGTTTTCAATGACGTGAAACGGTACCTCTATGTCTTCCTCAACTTCTTCAACTTCTACTTCTTCAACTTCAACAATTTCTGTATCCATTTCAGTTTCTGTAGATTCTATAACAGTCTCTTCCACCTCTTCTTCATCTTCAACGACTTCTATAATTTCTGGAGCAGCTGGTGGCGGTGGTGGTGGTCAGCGTGCTGTGGTACCGCTGGGAGGGCGCCGAGGGCGACCTGGTGCTGTATCAGGCCATCGAAGAGGTACGCAACGACCCCGAGGCCAGCCTCGCGCTGATGGTCCAGCGCCTCGAGCAGCAGGCCGAGAGCCAACCCGACAACCCTCGCGTGTGGCAG
>NZ_JABSST010000103.1 GCF_013213975.1 Winogradskyella sp. | reverse complement strand
TTTCTTGGCCTTAGCTCCCATCTTTTTGATGTTTTCAACACGAGAGATGAGATTACCTTTACCTTCAACCAATTTATTCATAGCTGCAGAATAATCGTTTTTAGCAGCATCTATTTTTTTACCAACGCCAGTTAAGTCCGAAACTAAACCTTCAAACTTGTCGTATAAAGCACCAGCTTGTCTGGCAATTTCTATTGCGTTTTGTTGCTGCTTCTCATTATTCCACATGGTATCAATGGTGCGTAGTGTTGCCAATAGCGTAGACGGGGTTACAATAACAATATTTTGTTCAAACGCTTTGTTATACAAGGTGTTATCTTCATTAATAGCAACTGCAAATGCAGGTTCGATAGGAATAAACATTAAGACAAAATCAGGGGATTCTATGTCATATAAATCCTGATAGTTTTTAGCAGATAACTGATCAACATGTTTTTTAATAGAATTGACATGTGCTTTTAAATAACTAGGCTGATCTTCACTATCCGCATTTACTAAACGCTCATAATCTGTTAGTGATACCTTAGAGTCAATAATCATCTTCTTTTGGTTAGGAAGATGAAGTACCACATCAGGCATTACTCTAGAGCCATCTTCAAGCTGAAAACTTTGCTGCACAAAGTATTCGCGGTCTTTTTCTAATCCAGATTTTTCCAATACACGCTCCAAGACCAATTCTCCCCAATTTCCTTGCGTCTTACTATCACCCTTTAAAGCTTTTGTTAAGTTGGTAGCCTCTTTCGCCATCTGCTGATTAAGATCTTTAAGCCCTAGCAATTGCTCCTTTAGCGCAGAATGCATACTAATACTTTCCTTTTGATTGTCTTCAACTTTTTTTTCAAAAACCTTAATTTTCTCTTCTAAAGGATTTAGAATGTTTTTGATATTCTCTTTATTCTGAAGTGTGAATTTCTCAGATTTTTCATCTAATATTTTTGAAGCCATAAGCTTAAAATCTTTTCGTAATTGTTCTTGTTGCTTGGCCAATTCTTCATCACGCTTCAGATTTAGCTGCTGTAAATTCTCATATTCCGTATTCCGACGCGATAACTCCGTATTTAAAAACTCTTTTTCATTGCGAATAGATTCACGCTCATGTTCAATTTTTGTAATTGTTTCCTTAAGTTCTTGAATTGTAGATCCTAACTGATTCTGGCGTTCTTCTAAGGTGCTCTGTTCGCTTTTACTTTTTAGTTTTGCAAATAGCATACCTAAATAACCACCAATAGCGGCTGAAATAATTATAGCAATAAATAGAATTAGTGTGTCGTTCATTAATGGGTCATTGTTTGATTCAAATATACTTTATTTAGAAGTAGAAATAAATCTTATTTATTAACACGGAAACTTCCACTCTTGCTATCAAAAGCAATCAAATCCCTAGGAAAAAGTCCGTCAAAAACACCCTTAGATATCAGGTTACAAGGCGCATCATATATGGCATTATCTTTGGTCATAACAATCATGGTGTCACAAAGCTGAATGGCCAAGTCTATCTCATGCGATGAAAAAAGTATGGTTTTTCCTGTTTCCTTAGTCAGCTGTTGTAGCAATTTTAGGATATATGCTTTGTGATACATGTCTAAATGTGTTGTGGGTTCATCTAAGACAATAATATCCGTGTCTTGTGCCAATGCACGCGCTAGCATAACTTTCTGTAATTGGCCATCACTTAATTCATAACAGCGTTTATCTTTTAATTCCGTGATGTTAACCAAATTTATGGCATTATAGATAATTGATTGGTCTGTTTTAGTAAGATTTCCAATCCAATTGGTATATGGGTGTCTGCCCAGTGCCACAAGCTCATAAACCGATAGATTCTTAGAGGTTATTTGTTCGGTTAAAACAATACTTAGTTGTTTTGCTAATGCTAGGCTACTTAGCTCTTCAAGAGCTTTTTCATTTAAGTAAATGTTACCGGATAGCGCTGGTTGGACTTTGATTAAGGTTCTAAGTAATGTAGATTTTCCAATACCATTGGCCCCAACTAAACCTATAAGTTGGCCTTGTTGTAGTTCAAAATTAATATCAGAAGTCACTACAGTTTCTCCTGACCTGGTTTTATAACCAATTTTGAGCGCTTCTGCCTTTAAAATGATATGTTGTTTTAAAGTTGTCATTAAAACATCATTTTTCGCTGTCTTACTAATAACCAAATGACTACTGGAGCACCAACTAAAGCTGTTATGGCATTTATGGGTAATGTGTAATCACTGCCAGGAAGTTGAGCAATACTATCGCAAATAAGCATAACAATGGCTCCAAATAGAAATACTGCTGGAATTAATATTTTGTGATTAGACGATTTAAAAATCTGACGTGTTAAGTGCGGAATTGCCAAACCTATAAAAGCTATAGGCCCAGCAAAAGCCGTTATGGTACCAGCAATTAAACTTGTTGCTAAAATGAGTATAAATCGAATTTGCTTTAGGTTTAAACCCAAACTTTTTGCATAGTTATCTCCTAATAGTAAACTGTTAAGTCCTTTAATAGAAGCAATACTGAGTACTATACCAACAATATAAATGATAGAGAAGATGAGTAATTCTGACCAAGAAAGATTACTTAAATTTCCAAATCCCCAAAAGATATATTGCTGTAATTGTTCTGCAGAACTAAAGTAGGAAAGTACACTTACTACTGCGGCAGTAATACTTCCAAACATCAGTCCTATGATTAATATGGCCATTGTATCTCTAACTTTACTCGAAACAGCTAAAACCGCTAAAAGCACAAAAAAACTTCCTAAGCTCGATGCGATAACGATACTCCATTTTGAAATTAATACCGCGGCAAGAAAACCACCAAACAAACCAGAACCTAGTATTACCAGAGCTACACCTAAACTGGCACCAGAACTTATACCTAATACAAAAGGTCCTGCTAAAGGGTTTCTGAATAAGGTTTGCATGAGTAGGCCTGAAATTCCAAGTCCTGATCCCACAAGAATAGCAGTAATTGCCTTAGGTAAACGGTAGTCTGAAATGATGACTTCCCAAGTGGAATTTTCAATCGTTCCAAATAGGCTGTTGAAGATACTTTTTATCGGAATTGAAATGGATCCTAAACTTAGATTAATAAAAAAACATAACACCAATACAGTAACTAATAGTGCAAATTCTAGGCGATATGTCTTTTGCGGAGTCAATTAATCCAAAGGTTTAAAAAAGTGAGGCGTATAAGCTTTCAATACATCTGGATGACAAATTTTAATAATATCTTTTAAAACTAGGTCAGGTCGTGTTGTACCAAGCTCATAGTATAAGACTCCACCTGTTGCACCTTTGGTATTGGAAAACGTATAAATAGACTTTGTTTTAAAAGCCTCAAAATTGCCATACAGATTACTCGCACTTAGAAGTTCGTCATAGCTGCCATAGTAGGATGGGCTTAACCAAATATCTGCCGCTTTGGCTTTATCTAATACGACTTCAAAATTTAAGGCTAAGCTACCATTTCCGGAAGTATCTTTCCAAAGGTAATTAACATTAGCATCTTTTAGAAACTGAGCTTCTGGACTCGAGCCATTTGGCATGTACCAAACCTCTTTATGCATGGCACCACTTAAAATTGTTGGTCGCGTCTTGGCCTTCTTTGCAATATTTTTAGCAGCTAGATAGTTTTTTTCAATTTGGTTAAAAATGGAATCTGCTTCTTTTTCTTTATTAAAAAGTACTCCAAAGAATTTAATCCATTCAGCTTTTGCTAGGGCATTTGATTCTACCCAATCTCCATTATAAATAACAGGGATTCCAGCTTTTTTTATGGTTTCAAACGTTTTGTTAACGCCATCTACGCCAAAACCAATCACTACATCTGGATTTAGTTCTAATAAAACTTCGGTATTGATGTCTTCATTTTTTCCTAACTCTCTAATATCTCCATCAGCGATGCGTTGTCTTGTTTTTTGAGATGAGATATAATCGGTACCAGGAAAGCCAATTAAATACTGTTCAACACCTAAGAGTTCCAGCGCTGGTATATGAGTAGTTGAGGTGACTACTATCTTTTTAAGATTATCTGTAACAACACCATCAAAATAATCGGACGGAAAATTCATTTTTGATAAAACACTATTGGAAGCGATAAGGTATTGGTATTGTTTGGTGGCTTCAGGCCATGGATTATTTATACTGAGAATTTTATGATCCCCATTATCGCCTACAGTGAATCCTTCTGCATACTTTAATTCTAAAGTAGGTGTTTTAGTTTGAGAAAGGATTTCAGTTTTTGGCTCGTTTTTACAAGAAACAAAGACGAGTAGGGGTAACACATAAATAAATAACCTCATTTTTAATACTTAAATGTCTATTTTGGACTCAAAAGTAAGATTATTTAAAGTTTAAAGTAAATCCATAAACAATTTGTTTAATTTAGCTGCGAAATTAGGTTCCAATAACTTATTGCGGTTATTGGATTAAAAGGGAATCTGGTGAAATTCCAGAACTGTTCCCGCAACTGTAAGCTATAATGCTTGTTGTCACCTTCAAAGTCACTGAGTAATTACTTGGGAAGACCGATAACAAGACGCAAGTCAGGAGACCTGCCAATTTCAACATAGAAGTCAAACTTTCGGGATAAAAGTTTACGTATAGTTTTTCTATATGTTCTCGAACAATTAAAATTTAAATGAACAAGACAAGATTGTTTTGTAGCATACTTGGTATGGGTATGTTATCAATTGGATTGGCACAACAACAGCAAGATTCAATTAAAGTAGAAGCACTTGATGAAGTGTTTATTACAGACTCGCGTTTTGCCTTAAAGCGTGAAAATTCAGGAAAGGTTATTACCAAAATTACAGCCGAAGAACTAAACAAAATGCAAGGCCAAAGTATTGCTGAGATTATTAGTAGAACCGTAGGTATTGAAGTTAATGGGGTACGCAGTAATGCAGGTCAGAATTTAAGTTATTTTGTACGTGGAGGTCGAAATCGTCAAGTATTGGTGATGATTGATGGTATTCAAGTTACAGATCCTTCTCAGATTGCAAATGATTATGATTTACGCTTATTAAATGCAGACCAAGTAGAATCCATTGAAATTCTGAAGGGGGCCTCAAGCACATTGTATGGTTCAGGAGCAGCCACTGCTGTGATTAATATCAAACTCAAAGAAGCAAGAAATAAGAAGATTAATGTTAACCTTAGAAGCACTGTTGGAACTAACCGCTCTTCAGAAGATAAAAGTTATGCTCTCGAAGATTTTAGAAATAGTATTTCAGTAAATGGAACTATAGATAAGCTAACTTATTTAGCCAGTTTTGGTTTACAATCAACAGATGGACTATCGGCATTGGAAAATACTACTGAATCTGATAAATTTCAAAGTAATAACGGAAATCTAAAGCTTGGTTATACCTTTAATTCCGATTTTAAGTTGACAACTTATGCAAGTTTTGATAATTATGATGCAGATTTTGATGATAGTTTCGGGATGATGGATGCGGATAATGTATCTACTTCTAATCAGTTTAGAATTGGTATTTCACCCGAATACAAATATAGCAAAGGAACTGTTGTTTTGAATGCTGCTTACAATAATGTAGAGCGTGAAATAGAATCAGATTTCCCCTCAAAATTTAATGCTCAGAGTTTGGTAATGGATGCCTACAACCGTTATAATTTTGATGATACGTTCTATACTGTTTTTGGTGTCAACTATCAAAATAATACTATGGAGAGTTTTTCCATTCCATTTGGTGAAACAGAATTTAGCCAGGCTATAAATCCAGATACTGCCACATTTAATATTATTGATCCTTATGCAAATTTAGTTTATGTTTCAGATTTTGGATTAAATATTAATGCTGGATTACGTTTAAATAATCATAGTGAGTATGGCAGCCAATTGGTGTATAGTATTAATCCTTCATTTAAACAGGATCTTGAGTTTGGATATATTAAAGGTATGGTAAGTTATAGTACTGCATTTATTACACCATCATTATATCAGTTATTTGAGCCGAGTTTTGGAAATCCAGATCTAGAACCAGAAGAGAATGATACGTTTGAGATAGGAGCAGAATTGCACTTAAATGAAAAGGCCACTTTAAGTCTGGTGTACTTTAATAGAAATGAAGATAATTTCATAGATTTTGTAGATACAGGTGGTTTTGTATTTCAATACAGTAATGTAGACGAATCCTTTAATGCAAATGGTTTAGAATTTGTTGCTAACATATCTGCGGTAAAAAATTTAAACATAAATGCCAATGCAACGTATACAGTGGTTAATGAAAATTTGGGATTGCGTATTCCAGAATTAAAAATCAATGCACGGTTAGATTATCAATTATGCGATAAAACAACTCTAGGACTGTCTTATCAATTTAATGATGATAGAAATGATGTGTTCTTTGATAATACCACGTTTGAAAATGTAACTGTGAATTTGGAGCCATTTATTATTACTGATTTTTATGTAAGTCATAAGATTCTTAAAGATAAAATGACAGTATTTGCTAATGTTACCAATATTTTTAATGAAGAGTACCAGGAACTATTTGGCTTTGAAACCAGAGGTAGAGGCTTCAATATTGGATTTAATTTAAATCTATAAACCCAAAACTTATGAAGAATCCATTTTACATGAATTGTTTAGATATTTATGCCACTCAAAGTCAGGCTTCAGAATTGAGTAGGTTTCAAAATGCCATGGACATATCAAAATTACGTGTTATGCCTTTATTAAGCTGGGATATTTTCATGTCTTATTATAACGATAAAATTGGACAAGCTGTAAAACAATTAGAATTGGCTCAAGTTTTGTCTTTTGCGCACAAATTTAAATGGAAAAATGATCTTAAGGCAGCTTTTAAGGCAAGGGATTATGAAGCTCTTATCATTACTGATAAACGTCAAAATATCATTTGGGTAAATAACGGCTTTACTGAAATGACTGGCTATTCTAAAACGTTTGCTTTAAATAAAACTCCAAGATTCTTACAAGGAGAAAAAACTTCGTTAAGGATAAAAAATAGAATTCGAGAGAAAATAGCTAAGGGTGAACCATTTAAGGAGGTTATTGTTAACCATAAAAAAGATGGTACTGCGTATAAGTGTGAAGTACAAGTACTGCCTTTATACAATACTTCCACAACACATTATATTGCTTTTGAAAGAAAAGTTGGATAGTTGTTTAGTACGCTATGAAATAATAAAGCCGCTCATTGAGCGGCTTTATTATTAGTTTTCAAACAGTAATTTTTCAAGTGGAGATTGTAATACTTTCACCTCAATGACTTTGAGGTGCTTAGATTCCTCATTACTAAAAATAGAAACTCTATCAGCGTTAAGCATATCATTAACAGCTGTTGCTAATAATGGATCACTAAGCATCCCTAAGGATCCTAAATTACTTGGTACTTCAAGGACTTCAATATCTGGTGTTAAGCCTTCAGCAGGTACTAAGTCATCATTAACATTAGTCGAATTAGCAATTAAGGGTATTAAGGCATAGTTATGTGCTGTATTCACATTAATCCCATCAAATTCTGGGCTATCAAAAATTAAACGATTGGCCTGTGTTTTTCCAGCAGTATCATCACCAATATGTACGACCTCAATGTAAGGTCTTAAACTATTTATAATAAGTTCACTTGCAGAAGCCGAGCTGGCTGTAGTAAGGACATAAACCTTACTTAAATTAAGACTGGCAATTCCTGTATTATCAGAAAGGCGATCTGTAAATTCATAATCTCTATTTTGATTTTCTTGATTGTCATTATAAAATAATTTAGAAAATACTTGGCCATTAAACTGTCCTGTAATCATACTGGCCAAATGCACAGCTGTCTGTATGTTTCCACCACCATTATAACGAAAATCCAATACTAGTTCTTGGATACCAGCAGATTGAAATTGAATAAAAGTTGTATTCAATGCATTATCAAAATTGGCATTAAACCCATTATACATTAAATACCCGATATCAAATTCTGGTAAGGAAATAATTTCTGTTTTATGAATAGGGTTTTCAGTATAGGCTTCTTTGGTCAAACTGGTACTTTCACCATTAAGTGTTATAGTATCGTCTGCAGGATCTGGTGTTCCGTTGGTGTCGTAATCCGCAAAATTGAGGGTATAAGAGTTTTGATTCAATAAGTTGCCTACATTGCTTGTAGTAAGATTATTGCCATCAATACTTCTAAAAATAAGACCTCTGGTTAATCCTAAATTATCAGCAACACTATTATTAAGGACAAGTGTACTAGCACCAAAACCTTCCGGTTCACTTCCAGGAAGTAAGTATACTCTAAATTCTATTCCATTACTTAAAGTAATACCTTC
>NZ_JABSST010000102.1 GCF_013213975.1 Winogradskyella sp. | reverse complement strand
CTTATGTGCTTCCATCAGCAGTTTCTCATCTAGATGAGGTATTAGCAATGCACAAGGGATTAACTGATATAGGGTTGATCAACGCAGCCGAAACAGTAAAAAATGAAGTGGGCGTTTTTACTGATTTTCAAGATAATGTTCGTCTGTATTTGTTCGAACTAAAGGCAAAAGTTAGTAAAGCTCAGGCGATTCAAGATATAACAAAGAGATCTAAATTTTATGCCGATCAAATACAGGTTTTATTCGATCCAATTAGAGAGAATGCTGACGAAATTGTTTCTGAGCAATCATGGAAACTTCCTAGGTATAGAGATATGTTATCTATTTAAAACAAAATCCATTGCTCAGATATGAAATAAAAAATAATATCAAATTCATTTGATGTTAACGAGAAGGCGCAATGGTTTTGAAAAGGTGAAAATAAACACGAGAAAACTTAAAAATTATGAAAACTAAAATATATACAATAGCAACTGGACTTTTCTTACCGATAGTAGGATATGCTCAAAACAATGAAACACCCATAAACAGTGGCGATACCGCTTGGATTTTAGTCGCTACCGCTTTAGTCATGTTAATGACACCCGCTGGTTTGGCCTTGTTTTACGGTGGATTAACACGAACTAAGAATGTACTAAACACCATAGGGATGAGCTATATAGCCTTTTGCCTTACTAGTGTGGTTTGGGTTACTGTGGGGTATTCCTTAGCCTTTAGTGGTGAAGGGATTATATTAGGAAATGTAGAGAATTTTTTGTTGAGTGATATAAAAATCACAGATACAATTGGAACCATACCAACCTATCTTTTTGTAGTATTTCAAGGCACTTTTGCAGCGATTGCCGTAGCAATTATTAGTGGTTCAATTATAGAACGGATCAAATTTTCTACCTGGATTCTTTTTGCATTGCTTTGGATTGTTTGTATTTATAGTCCTGTAGCTCACTGGGTTTGGGGAGGTGGTTTCCTTAGTAATTCTGGCGAACTTGACTTTGCTGGAGGAACCGTCATACATATCAATGCGGGCGTTGCTGGTTTGGTGGTAAGCCTGCTATTAGGTAAACGGAAAAAATTTGGTATGGAAGAAAAGCCCTCTTCTGTTAAATTGACCGTGTTGGGTTCAGCTTTATTATGGTTTGGCTGGTTTGGTTTTAATGCAGGAAGTCAACTAGCGGCAGATTTTATTGCAGCCAACGCATTTCTTGTTACCAATGTGGCGGCCTGTGCCGGAGGTCTGGCTTGGTTACTGTTTGAGTACAAAGACACTAAGAAACCAACCTTGATAGGCACCTCTACGGGTGTGATATCTGGACTGGTAGCGATAACCCCAGCAGCAGGATACGTGGATGTATCAGGAGCATTATGTATTGGCGTTTTAGGAGGTATTGTGGGCTACTTCGGGGCTGTAAAGTTAAAGAGAATACTTGCCTACGATGATACTTTAGATGCGTTTGGAGTCCATGGTCTTGTAGGTATTGCAGGTGCATTAGCAACAGGTGTTTTTGCTAATCCCGATATCAATATGGCTTCAGGGCTACTTTACGGTAATCCTGGTCAACTTTGGGTACAATTAAAAGCTATAGTTATTGTGGCAATATTTTCGGCAGTTGGGACCTATTTGGTATTTAAAGTAGCTTCATGGTTAAGTAAGGGTGCAAGAGTCACCGAAAACATAGAAGATTACGGTCTAGATGCTATGATTCATGGCGAGAGAAGCTTTGATTATGAAGAGGAAGGGGTTGTTTCAAACTTGACCATTAAGAAATCGGCTTAACAACATGTTGGTTTAACGAAAAAATAAAAACAAATATGAAAACAATTGACAACAATACAAAAACTCCTGTTAAGGTTAGATTAAAACCTGATGTAAAAGCTCTTTTTAGTATTATTGATTCCAATAATTCGGGCTATATAACACCAGACCAATTATGGCAATCTTTAGAGAAGCGAGGTATTTTAAGAACAGATTATCGTTTACGAAATATTCACAAAAACCTTTCTTCGACTTCTTCTGGTAGTGAAAAAAAAATCTCACTTAAACAATTTGAAGAAAGTATTTATCCTAACACTATTGTGAAAAAGGCACTTACAGGAGATCTAATCATTTCTGATTTTTCAAGCTTTACTCAAGATATGTGTGCGATCTTCAAGGAAACTAAAAAAAATAGTAATGGAAAGGTAGCTGACTATATTCCTCAACTGGCTCGGGTAGATGCAGATAAGTTTGGCTTCTCGGTATGCACAGTAGATGGTCAAAGTTTTAATTATGGAGACGCTAAAGAGCTCTTTTGTCTACAGTCTAGCTGTAAGCCAATTAATTATTGTATAGTACACGATGCACTAGGCGAAGAAAAAGTACACCAACATATAGGTCGAGAGCCTAGTGGTCGATCTTTTAATGAAATGGCTTTGAATAAAGATGGGCTGCCTCATAACCCGTTAATTAATTCAGGCGCTATAATGAGTTGTGCTTTGTTAAAGCCTGAATTGGATATGTCTGATCGTTTTGACCATGTACTTAAAACCTGGGAAGACTTGTCTGGAGGTATAAAACCTAGCTTTAATAATTCGGTATATTTATCTGAACGAAAAACAGCCGATCGCAATTTTGCTTTAGCCTATTTTATGAGTGAAAGCGATGCCTTTCCAGAAAATACTAATTTGGTCGAAACTCTTGAGTTCTATTTTCAATGTTGCTCCATTGAGGTAACGGCGTCTGCCATGGCAAATGCGGCTAGTACTTTGGCTAATGGTGGTATGCAGCCACAAACAGGACAACAGATTTTTGACCCTAATACGGTTAAAAATTGTTTGTCTTTAATGAACTCATGTGGGATGTATGATTTTTCAGGAGAGTTTTCTTTTACCATCGGATTTCCAGCAAAATCAGGAGTTTCAGGAGCACTCCTTATTGTGATTCCTAATGTCATGGGAATAGCGATTTGGTCACCCCGTCTAGATGAACATGGAAACAGTGTACGTGGGGTTGAATTTTGCAAGAAACTAACAGAACAATTCAATTTTCATAATTACGATAATTTGGTGAATAATGGAAGTAAAAAAGACCCTAGAAAGAGAAAATTTGAAACGAAAATTGATAATGTATTGGCATTGATATGGGCTGCTGCACAAGGTGATTTAGATGAAGTAAAACGGCTTGAAGCTCTAGGAGTAGATCTTAATGCAGCAGATTACGATGGAAGAACAGCCATGCATTTGGCAGCTTCGGAAGGCGAACTTGAAGTGGTTAGGTACTTGGTGAGTAAAAAAGCGAAGATTAGTCTAAAAGATAGATGGGGCACTGTGCCGCTTAAAGATGCTGAACGTGGGAATTACGAGGAAATTGTATCTTTTTTTAAACAAAGAATGTTACGAGTTAACGCATAGCATCGAAGTAAAAATAAACATAGGAATGATTGATAAAATAAAGTAATTTGTGATTTTAATTAGGATAGAAAAGGTATAAATTATTGCTTCAGTCTGAGGTTAGTTGTTATCGAACAAATGCCTGTTAATTAAAACAAATTTAAGTAGGCCATTAGTGCCAGAAATGCCTAATTTTTTTGAGATGTTAGTTCGATGATTTTCTACGGTCTTTGGACTAATAAATAACTCTTCTGAAATGACTTTGCTCGTTTTATGTTCTGCGATTAAGTTTAAAATTTTGAATTCAGAAGGTGTTAATTTATCTTTTAGGGCATCTGGGCTATCCTTTTTAGGTGCTTTGTAATCGTTCATTAAATACCCTGTTAATGAGGGTGACACATACATTTTACCTTGAGCCACTAAACGAATACAATTTACGGTGTCTTCTATAGCATTATCTTTTAAAATATAACCCTTTGCTCCAGCCGTAATTGCTTTGGAGAATACCTCATAAGAACTATTGGACGTTAAAAAAATGACTTTTGCTGGATTTTTTTCGGTTTGCAGATCAGTAGCTACTTCTAGGCCAGACTTGATAGGCATATCAATATCTAATACGATAATATCAGGCCTACAATTTCTGGCTACGGTTGTGACATTCATACCATTGCTCAAATTAGCCACAACGCTCATGTGAGGATCACTATTTATAATGTCAATTAACCCTCTTCTAAATATCGGATGATCTTCTGCGACTAAGACATTAATAGAATCGGTCATTGGGAACTATACTTCGGAACGAATCGTTCGATTATTTGATTTAAAATTATTTTATTTGGTACCTATTTAATATTATTGTTGGGTTCCATATTTTAACCTTATGGTATCAAAAATAGAAAACTTAATGATATAAACGCTTTGAAAGTCCATAAATATTGGCCATACCTTCTTTTTTTGACAGTCTGTTTGAGCGTGGCTTGTGTAGAGTCTAGAGCCAAAAAAAATCAAATTTATAACGCGCAGAGCGATAAAAGGCAAGGCTATCTTAAAAACGATAGCATTCCTACTAGCCCTAAAAACGATGGTACGTCTGTTATAAATCATTTTGGATCAATCATTCCAACAGGAACACCGTTGCGCATTAATCCAAAAATTACAAAAAAGAGATTTCTATCGCCTGCTGAGCCTATAGCAACAGGTGTATTGCCATCTACTGAATTGGTAAATAATGTTATTCCTTTTGTAAGGTTGTCATTAGAACTCCCTTTAAGCTCACTAAAACAACAAACCATTAAGAAGCATTATGACACCACCTGGGTGGTGAATACGATTGGTGACACACTACCTACAGGACGTCCTTACCGTATGGTTGGAGAACGTAAACAAAGGGTGCAACTACCAAGACAAAACGCTCTTGCCCCGAGATATAAAAATACCCTTGTTCCCTTTGACATTAAATCTCTTGATGTTACTAGTGGCCTACTAACGTCTTATGTATATTGTGTATTTCAGGATTCACAAAAGCGTATTTGGGTGGGTTCTTACAATGGGTTAAGTATGTATGATGGTCAGAACTTTACTCACTATACCAAAGAACAAGGCTTAGCTTCAAATCTCATCTACACCATCTCGGAAGATCTATCTGGAAATATTTTGATAGGAACGCGAGGTGACGGCACCAAAGGAGGCCTCTGTGTCTACGACGGTCTTTCCTTTACCAATATTAGTGAAAAAGATGGACTGCCTCATCACTTTATTACAAGTATTTATCCAGATATTAAAGGCGGGTATTGGCTTGGAACACCCCGAGGAGCTATTTATTACAATGGTACTACCTACACCTTATTTTCGACCGCAGAGGGTTTGCCTCACAATAATATACGTGCTATTACAGGCGACGATATGGGGACTATTTATTTTGCTACAGCGGCTGGTTTAGCTCTTTTTGACGGCACCAATTTTCGATATCTCACTCAAAATGATGGCCTAAAAGATAATAGTATTCAAGCACTATTTTTAGATTCTACATCTAGGCTATGGATTGGTAGTCAAAATGGCCTTCATTACTACAAAGATGACATGCTTTATCAAATTAGTGATGTTCAAGATAAAATAATGGGGATCACTGAAATTGTAGAAGATCAAGACGGTTCAATTTGGATTGCTTCTAGCGAGTCGGGGCTTTTTGAATATCGAAATAATCAATTATATGGCTATTCAGAAGAGCAAGGATTAATTAATGAGAATCTTCAAAGCCTCTATGTAGATAATGACAATCATTTGTGGTTAGCTTCTGACGGCGGCGGCTTAGGGATTTTTAGACACGATTCGTTTTCATATCTAACACAAGCATCATCTATTGGAACACCAAGTTACCACTCACTTATGGAAGATCATCAAAAAAATATTTGGATTGGGAGTAATAGTAGTGGCGTTACTATTCTTAAAGAGCATCTTGTGATGTCCTTAAATAAAACTAAGGGGCTTCTATCAAATTCAATAGAAGATATAGAAGAAGATTCTCAGGGAACGGTTTGGATAGCTACTCCCAAGGCATTAAGTGCCTATAAGGACAATACAATTACCAACTATACCATAGATCAGGGGCTTTCGAGTAATTCTGTAAGATGTGTTTATGTTGATAACCAACAACAGGTATGGGCGGGGACTACCAAAGGTATTACGGTTTTTACTGATGATGAAATACACAACTATAATGAAGAAAATGGATTTTTACACAATACAATCAATGATATTATTACAGATCGTGAAGGGAGTATTTGGATTGCTACAAATGCTGGTTTAGCTAGATATGACGGTGCAGTATTTACGTTTTATAGTGAAAAAGAAGGTCTAAGTGAAAACACCATAAATACCCTTTTTATAGACAGTACTGGCTTATTATGGATTGGAACCCTCGGAGGCGGCATTTCTACCTTTAATGGAGAGCAATTTAAAACCTATACCGCGAATGATGGAATCTCAGACAATGTGATTTGGTCATTACAAGAAGATCGCAATAACACCCTCTGGGCCACAACAGAAAAAGGCCTTACAACATTTACACCCCAAACCCAAAATACTAAAGATGAAAAACCGTATCTAATCCATTCTTATTTTGAGGCAGACGGTCTACCTGAACTGTCTTTTTTTCAGGGTGATGCTCTGCTAGATAGTAAAGGAATGTTGTGGCTTTCGAATGTGGCAAATATTACCAAGAAAAGTCCCAAAAATCCCAATCAAACACCTAGCTATCCCAGTATCCGTTTGAATAGGATTGAACTCAACGATACGTTTTATGATTTTAATGCCATTGCGCAAGGCGATTCGCTACCATTTACATACAATAAAACGCTTCCTTTTTACAACCTCCCTTTAGACTTAGTAGCCGAACCTTCTCAAAAGCAATGTTCGTTTTTTTTCTCTGCGATTGATTGGATTGCTCCTCATAATTTACAATTTAGTCATACAATAGAAGAGCTAAACCAAGGGTGGTCTAAACCTAGTCTCGAAAACAAAGCCGATTATAGGAATCTAAATTATGGCAGCTATACCTTTAAACTAAAGGCTATTGGATCTTCGGGAATTTGGAGTCCAGAATATACCTATCGATTTACAATACTTCCGCCGTGGTGGCACACCTGGTGGGCACGAGTATGTTATGCTCTTGTAGGGATATTATTAATGTATTCTTACATTAAATTACGCTTACGAAACTTAAAAAAAAGACAGAAAGAATTACTCAAAGAAGTAGAGACTGCAACCAGAGAAATACGTTTACAAAAAGAAGAAATTGAGTTACAAAAAACAGATCTTGAAGAGGCCAACACCATGAAAAACAAAATGTTTTCGGTAATAGCGCACGATCTAAGAGGACCCTTTGGTCAGCTTAAAATGGGCTTGATGCTATTGGAAGAAGGAGATCTTACTGCGGAAGAACGAACAGAAATAACGGCAATGTTAAGCCGCGATCATGTGAACACTAGTGCCCTACTAGACAACCTTCTTAAATGGTCGATAGCGCAAAAAGGAGAAATGATTTATGAGCCTACGACACATGCGATACAACCACTTGTAGCAGAAAACATAAGCCTTTTTTCTAAAGAAGCTGTACGCAAAGAAGTGCGCCTTTTCAATAAAGTGCCAGATTCCCTTACAGCCTACTTTGATAAAAATATGATACAAACCGTACTGCGTAATTTAATATCTAATGCCATAAAATTTACACAAGTTGGAGATCGTATTACCATTAATGGCAAACGAATTGGAGACTTTGTTTCTATTTCCGTTGAGGACACCGGTATGGGTATACCAGAAGACAAGGTAAACAAGCTCTTTAAAAAGAATAAAAACTTTACGACCTATGGTACCGATAATGAAAAGGGTTCTGGACTAGGACTCGAACTGTGTTACGAGCTCGTTGTAAAGAATAGAGGGACAATTGTGGTATCCAGTGTCGAAGGAGAGGGAACAACCATAGTTTTTGAGCTACCTACCGATCCTTGATAACTTTGCAGGACTTAATCATGATTATAGATTACGAATCATTTTTAGCTATCTGTTATGAAAAACATTGCTTCGGTAAACCGTATACTTGGCTAAAAAGCCAATGTGGTAAAGGCTACAATTCATGAGAGTAGTCTAGCAATTAGCGTTTAATTGTCTTTTCGAACAGTGTGTACTGCTTATGTACTGAAATAAAAAAGGTGTTATCCATAGCGGGAATAAAGGTTTAATTAATAACACAATTACTGAAATTCTTATGTAAATTCATAAGATATGTCTTTAAGTTCGTTAAAGTTCTAATATGCTATAAAGAACGTAAAACCAAAAGCTAAAACAGAAGTGATTTAACTTTTGGCTCTTGAATTCATATAGATATAAACTCTAGTTGTGGTAAGTTGTTTTAACGGCGTCTATACTTACCCATTGTTTGTCTTGTAGGTCTACTCATTGTGCTTCTTGAAGGTGTGTGTGTGTTAAAATGTGGCCTTATACTTGGTCTGTAATTTGGCTTGGTGGCTGGCCTTGGCATAGGTCGGGGCGCAGGAGCTGGTTTCGGCATTGGCTTTGGAGTAGGATTTGGCCTTGGCATAGGC
>NZ_JABSST010000101.1 GCF_013213975.1 Winogradskyella sp. | reverse complement strand
TTTACCTCTTGGAAGAACTCTACCAATAACACGAATATATCGTTTCCTGTGCCTGATGGAACGCCAGCAGGTGTTAGGGTTTGCGTTGCAGAGGTTAAATCAATCGGAATATTTACAGTTGGACTGTACTCAATAGCGTTATCTGTAGTATCAAAATTAATTTTTAAGAATGCCGAAGTAAAACTTACGTGCGTTGCACCACTTGGATAAGCAATATCATTCGCAGGAGTCAAATTTGGTATTGAAATCTCACCAGTTGCGCTATCTACAGTAAACGGTGCAAATAAAACAGCACTTAAAATGGCTCTATTATTAAAATCTAAGCCTTTTAATGTGGCTTTACCTTCTGGTGTTGCTAATCCTGTAGCTACATTTCTTTGCCCTCTTACAGAGGTTGTATCAAAGTTTTTAATTTGTGTCATTTTTTGAGTAACACGACTTGAAACACGATTATCCTTTGCCTTAATCATTAAGTTTCTTACTGCTGTTCTCAATAACTTACCAGATGATGCAGAACTTCCAAATTCTGAACCGTTTTCACGAGTACGCTCAAATGCTGGGTCATTTTCTATTCGTTCTTTAGAAACACCGCCTTTAGTTCTTACTAAATAACCCTCTTTTGCTTTATAAAAAGTTAGATTATCTAAAGTTCCCTCTAACTTAATAATGCCTTTCAATTTTGCCATAACTATTACTTTTTTTGATGATGAATATCAAATATACGAGCTATTGACTGTCAATGTATTAGAGTGCTTCCGTAGTGTTTATAAGTTGCCAAAACTTCCGTTTTAGTTAGTTTTTTCAATGGGATATTAGTCGTATATTGTATATAAGTGCTTTATAGCAACGGTATAGATAAAGTATAGTTAGAGTATTAATTTTAAATTTAAAGTGAATGAGTAGAATCTGTATTTACCCTAAAGACGTGCAAGTGGTAACAGGAAAGAGTGAGCGTTATGGCAGAACAATAATCAAAGCGATTAAAGAACGCCTTAACAAAGAAGCTCATCAGTTAGTTACTATCGAAGAATTTTGCGACTTTATGGGCTTTGAAATCAGTAAAGTACAAGGATTAATCAAGTAAATTCCTTATCTTTACTACAAGGTATAAAGGTGACCTATTAGGTGACCCAACAATGGTACAGGACTGAAACAGTAATAAATAAAGGCACTACGAAAGAGGTTCACTTACCTCTTTCTCCGCTGAAGTTTTATTAATTTCAACTAAAGTCCTGTAAATGTATAGTTTACGGGACTTTTGCCTTTGTAAAAGGATGATCATGTTGCTATAAAACAATGATTTTCCGCTTTATTTTTAATTTCATCAATTTTTTTAGCACTTAATCAATTAATTTTATTGTATTCAGGCTTTAAATAATATCTTCGACATTTTCAGCCCTGAATTTTTAGTAATTCTTTGTTTTTAAGTTATAAGTCTAGAGAAAATTGAGCTGGTAAATTACATTAAAAATTAAATGATATTAATATCATTAGATTTAAAAATATAATTATGCACGAATCGTTAGAAATTACTACTGTTTTACCTACAGAAGCCGCAAAAGAGATATATTCAACTGCGGTAACACATCGCGATGTTACCGAAAATTCGCGAAGGTTAGCACCAGAACTTGTTAAACATTTAGCCGATACAGGATTGTTTAGAATAGGACTTCCCAAATTTTTAGGCGGGTGGGAAGATGATCCGGTAGAAGTGTTAAAAGCCTTTGAGCTAATTAGTAGTGCGGAAGCTGCAGCTGGTTGGAGTGTATGGAACAATCATTTAGCCTGTACATTTGGCCGCTTTTTGGATGAAGATAGCATGCGAGAAATTTATAAAGACTCTTCACATGTTTACGCAAATTCAGCAAGACCCGAAGGCGTCGCTGAGATAGTTCCAGGTGGTTATAAAATAAACGGAAGATGGACCCTTGTTTCAGGATGTGAAATTTCCGATTGGTTTGCATTACGCTGCTTAGTAACAGGTGAAGGATTACCAAAAACGCTTGGTCCAGGTGCCAAATTGAAGTTGTTTTTTATACCGAAGGACGCTGTAAAGGTCATTGACACATGGTATGTTGGAGGATTAAGAGGAACCGGAAGTCATGATATTAAAATTGAAGACCATTTTGTTAAAGAAACATATGCTGTTGATTTTGAAAGCCCTGTAGCCATAGATAACCCATACAGTCGATTACCAATTGGCTGTTATAATTCTGCAGGAAACGCAGCTATAGCACTTGGAATATTCAAAGCAGCTATGGATGACTTAGTTAAAATTTGTTTTGAAAGAGTGACTCCTGGAAAAAATCCTGATTTAAGGGATAGAGAGCGCATTCAAAGTGTTGTAGCTAGAAGTAAGGCCATGTACAAAGCTATGAGAGGACAATTACATAATGCTATGGCTGTCATTTGGGATGATGCTCAAAAAGGAAATGAATATTCTGATGAAGATTTAGCAGATGTGTGGTCATCCTCTGTTCTTGCTGCTGAGACCTCTAGAACAATGGTTTCGGAAATTTATGCAGCAGCAGGTACAGTGTCATTATATACAGAAAATAAGATCGAAAGAGCTCATAGAGATATTCATGCCGTTTTACAACATGGTATAATACAGCCACACTGGATGAACCAAGCAGGTATGGCTTATCTTGGTATTAAACCTAAAGGTGCAATGTTTAGGATTTAATTGCTAGCTAAGGTTTAGAATAACTACGTGCAAAGTTTAACTCAATAATTAGCTACAAAGAATGATAGAAGCAATAAAAGATAAAAACGAATGGGGTACACAACTCGACTTAGTTGAAAATTCTGATTTCTACCATACATACGATTATCACATATTATCTAAGAATGATGATGAGGAACCGGTTCTTTTGAAATATTCTAGTGGAAAAACTAACATTTTACTACCCTTATTAATCCGGACTATAGAAGGGTCTAATTACAAAGACGCTACATCCGTTTATGGGTATGCTGGTCCTTTGGTTATAAGTTTAGATGATACATTTAATAACTTAGAATTTAAAGATGTACTTGATTCTTTCTTAACTAGAAACAAAGTGATTTCTATCTTTTCAAGATTGCATCCTTACATCGATCATCAAGATTCAATCTTAGATGGACTTGGCACTATTTCTATTTTAGGTAATGTGGTTAATATTGATTTAACAGATACGGTTGAAAATCAAAGAGCTAAGTTTAACAGAAGATTAAAGACTTACCTAAATAAGGCTCGAAGATCTTGTACTGTTATAAAAGGTAATATCGATGAGCATTTAGATGATTTTATTAGGTTGTACCATGAAAATATGAAACGAGTTGATGCAGATGAGAGTTACTTTTTTTCTAGAGATTATTATAGAGGTGTATTAGAGAGTGAAGAATATAAATCTGAGTTATCCTTGTGTCTTTT
The DNA here is from genome assembly GCF_013213975.1 of Winogradskyella sp. GTDB lineage: Bacteria > Bacteroidota > Bacteroidia > Flavobacteriales > Flavobacteriaceae > Winogradskyella. The sequence goes on along the minus strand of NZ_JABSST010000101.1, from coordinate 5,109 downwards.
AAATGAAACACAGGAAATAATTGGTGCTTCAATGTTTATGAAAAAAGGTAATATTGTACAGTACCACCTTTCTGGATTAAGTGAAGATCATTTTGATTTAAATCCCATTAAGCTTATCATTGATGAGATGCGTATAAAATCTACTGAAGAAGGGTTTAAGTATTTTAATCTTGGTGGGGGTTTAGGCAGTAAGGAAGATTCCTTATTTAGATTTAAAAGTGGTTTTTCTAAAGACTTTAGAGTATTTAAGACATGGAAATATATTGTCAATAAAGAAGCTTACAAAGCACAAACTTATGATGTTTTAGGACAGGATTTTGATCTTAGTACAATTGAATATTTTCCTGCTTACAGATTAAAAAAGAAGCAAGTACTTAAGGTTTAGGTAACTATACCCGCATTAATTTGGCGGGTTTTTTATTACCTATAGATTGGCTCTTATCTCGATTCCTTATTTTTGTAAAAAAAAATATATGTCAATCATTGATGATTTAAAATGGCGATATGCCACAAAAAAATTTGATACTTCTAGGTTCCTTTCAGAGACTCAATTAAATACCTTAAAGGAAGCTTTTAATCTTACAGCATTGTCTTATGGATTACAAACTTTAAAGCTGGTTGTTGTTGAAGATAAAACAACTAGAGAGAATTTAGTGAGTTTATCCTATGGTCAACGTCAAGTTGTAGACGCCTCTCATTTGTTTGTTCTTTGTGTTCAAACTAAAATAAATTCTGATGATGTTGACAATCATTTTAAAAACATTAAAAAAATACGCGCAACGCCAGATGATGTTTTAGAACCATTTAAAGCTCAAATGAAGTCAACCATAGAGAATATGAGTGAGGAGAACAAGTTGATTTGGGCTACAAAGCAGGCCTATATTGCCCTTGGCAATTTAATGACCGTTTGTGCAGTTGAAGGAATCGATAGCTGTCCTATGGAAGGGTTTATACCTGAAGCAATAGATAAGGCTTTAAATTTAGAGGCTATGAATCTAAAATCTGTCTTATTATTACCCGTAGGATTTAGAGCCGAAGATGATATGTTCTCGGGGTTTAAGAAGGTCAGAAAACAACTTTTAGATACAATTATAGAATTATAAAAATTAAAATAAATTTATGCCAGGGTTTGAATTATTTGGCGATTTAGAACGTAAGGAAGTAAACGATGTTTTAGAGAATGGTGTCTTAATGCGATATGGTTTCGATGGTATGAGAAATGGTCATTGGAAGGCCAAGCAACTCGAACAATCCTTATGTCAAACGTTTAGTACGAATCATGTTCAGTTAGTTTCTAGCGGTACTGCTGCTGTTACGGTTGCATTAGCTTCAGCCGGAGTAGGAGCTGGAGATGAAGTTATAATGCCAACGTTTACTTTTGTTGCAAGTTTTGAGGCTATCATGATACTTGGTGCAATTCCTGTTTTGGTTGATATAGACGATACACTAACTTTAGATCCCAAAGCTGTTGAAGCAGCTATTACTCCAAAAACCAAAGCGGTTATGGTTGTGCAGATGTGTGGGAGCATGGGAGATATGGATGCTCTAAAGTCTGTTTGTGATAAACATAAACTTATTTTTGTTGAAGATGCTTGTCAGGCGATTGGAGGAAGTTATAAAGGTAAGCCTTTAGGGAGTTTAGCAGATGTTGGTTGCTTTTCTTTTGATTTTGTAAAAACCATTACCTGTGGTGAAGGTGGTGCTGTAGTAACTAATAACAAGGAATATTATATTAATGCAGATCATTATAGTGATCATGGCCATGATCATGTAGGGTCAGATAGAGGAGCCGAAACACATCCGTTTCTAGGATATAATTTTAGAATATCAGAACTAAATGCTGCTGTAGGTTTGGCTCAGGTAAAACGATTACCAGAGTTTTTAAGAATTCAGCGAAAACATTATACGATCATTAGAGAAGTACTCGAAAGCATTCCTGAGATTACATTTAGAACTGTTCCAGAGGGCGGAATAGAAAGCTGTGCCTTTTTAAATTTCTTTCTACCTGATAAAGAAAGAGCACTTTTAGTATCCCAATCATTTAAAGAAAATGGGGTGGACGTTTGTTGGAACTATTTTGAAAATAATTGGCATTATATAAGAAAATGGAATCATTTAAAGGAGGCAAAGTCCTTATATCCATTAACGGATGCAGTTAAATCTCAATTGGATGCGTTATCAAAAAAGGATTTTGCACAATCAGATTATTGGATTGGCCGTAATATTTCTTGTCTTATAAAGATGTCTTGGACGGAAGAGGAAGTTCGTGATCGTGCTAAGAAAATGAAAGAAATCATTATTGATTGTTTGACAAAAGACTCTTAATTATAAGATTGTACTGTTTTTGTATAGGTTGATAATTATAGTTTGAACTTGTCATACGTTAGTTTTACAAAAACGAAACTATGAAACAGATTTATTTATTTATTTCATTGGTCTTTTTTTGTGCCAATACATCATTTTCTCAACAAACTCCATTAGATTTTTCTGATAGTGCACATGCATTTTCAGGATTCTCTAATAGCGTCTTTTCCTTTAGTGCAGACCCAATTAATTCGGCTAATGATGTGGGGCAATTTTTTAATGATGGTTCTGAGAATTGGCAGGGATTTTACATAGACTTAGTCAATCCAATAGATTTATCTTCTAACCAAGTCATTACCTTATCGTTCTATCAATTCGACCCTAATTTGCACAACATAATGCTTAAATTAGAATTCGGAGATGCACCAGATGTAGAAGTTGTTCAGTCTAATTCTGGGTCTGGATGGAGTTACGATATGATATTTGATTTTTCTAATGCGATTTTGAGTGGTAACGGTTCTCCTGTCAATGCTATGGGTACTTACAGCAGATTAGTTATTTTTATTGATGGTGGTATTATGACTCCAGGTACCTATTTAATAGATGACATAAATGATGGCTCAGAACCGGTAGATCCGCATGCAGTTGATGTTATATACAATGATTTAGTTTGGTCTGATGAATTTGATACTAATGGCGCAATAGATACTAATAATTGGTTTCATCAAACTCAGCTTCCTTCAGGTGGTAGCTGGTTTAACGGCGAAGTTCAACATTACACTAATCGTATTGAAAACGCGTATGTAGATAATGGATTTTTGAATATTGTTGCCATCAAAGAAAACTTCACTGATCAAGGCGAAACTAAAGCTTATACCTCTGCTCGCTTAAATTCAAAATTTGCCTTTACATATGGTAGAGTAGATGTTAGAGCTAAATTACCTGCAGGAGATGGTACTTGGCCTGCAATATGGACTTTAGGAAAAAATATAAATGAAGCAGGAGCCTATTGGCAAACTCAGGGATTCGGTTCAGTTTCATGGCCAGCTTGTGGTGAAATTGACATAATGGAACATGGTTTAGGAGCAACAAATCATGTGAGCAGTGCAATTCATACACCATCTAGTTCTGGTGCGACAATAAATTATCAATCATTTATTCTTAATGATGTAGCCAACGAATTTCATGTATATTCCGTGAATTGGTCACCAAATCAAATTACATTTATGATCGATGGGGTTGGATATTACACTTATAACCCAGTAATAAAAGATTCTGATACGTGGCCTTTCGATTCCGATCAGTACCTTATTCTTAACATCGCTATGGGAGGCTTTGCAGGAACTGTTGACCCGAATTTTACACAAAGTGACATGGTGATTGATTACGTAAGGGTTTACCAAAACAATCCTTTAAGTATCGATGAAGAAAATTCTTTTGGTGTAAAAGTTTATCCTAATCCGGCATCAAAATATTTTAAAATTCAAACTTCAAAACCAATAGAGCACATTGTTCTTTACAATTTGCTTGGGCAAACTATGAAACGTGCAGAAGGAAACATATCAGTTCTTGATGTAGAGCATTTAAACTCTGGAATTTATATCCTTAAAATATCTGCTGATGGTCAAACCGCAACAGAAAGAGTGGTGATTGATTAATAATTAACGTAATCTACAATTTCTAAACCATAACCTATCATCCCAACGCGTTTGGTCTGAAGGGCATTAGATAAAAGTTTTAATTTGCTTACTTTGAGATCGTGAAGTATTTGTGCACCTATACCAAAATCTTTAGAATCCATTGGAATTCTAGGCGCTTTAATGATTTTATTTTCAACTTGTTCCTCTTTTAAAATCGATAAACGTGATAGTAAATTCATAGATTCTGCTTGTTGATTAATAAAGATAATGGCTCCTTTACCTTCAGTATTAATGGCATTAAACATATCATCAAGTTTCTGATCAGCATTATTTGTAAGTGTGCCAAGTATATCATTATTCACTAAACTCGAATTTACTCGAGTTAAAACAGGTTCATCCGATTTCCAATTACCCTTTGTAAGGGCTATATGAATTTGATTATTAGTTGTTTGCAGATATGCTCTTAATCTATATTGTCCAAATCGCGTTTCTATATCGAAATCTTCCTTTTTTTCAATGAGCGAATCATATTCCATACGATAGGCTACGAGGTCTTCAATTGAAACAATTTTCAAATCGAATTTTTGAGCAACCGCCATTAGTTCTGGTAATCTGGCCATTGTCCCGTCTTCATTCATAATTTCAACAATAACACCTGCAGGTTCAAATCCTGCTAAACGCGCAAAGTCTATCGCAGCTTCGGTATGCCCTGTGCGTCTTAATACACCGCCTTCTTTAGCTACTAAAGGAAAGATATGACCAGGTCTTGCGAGTTCGAAGGCCTTAGTGTCATTGTTAACTAAGGCTTTTATTGTCTTTGCCCTATCACTGGCAGAAATTCCTGTACTAACACCATTACCCCTTAAATCTACAGATACCGTGAATGCCGTTTCCATCGGGTCCGTGTTATTACGAACCATCATGCTGAGTTCTAATTCCTCGCAACGATGTTCTGTTAAAGGAGCGCAAATTAAACCACGCCCGTGAGTCGCCATAAAATTGATCATCTCTGGGGTTACCATTTCCGCAGCAGCAAGAAAATCGCCCTCATTTTCTCGGTTTTCATCGTCTACAACTATTATTACCTTTCCAAGTCGAATGTCTTCAATTGCTTCTTCAATGGTATTGAGTTTGGTCTGCGTAGTCATGATATCGGTTTACGTAT
>NZ_JABSST010000100.1 GCF_013213975.1 Winogradskyella sp. | reverse complement strand
TCATCGAAGATGCCACTGATTTTACAGAAACAGGAATATTACCGGTTCCAGTATATCAAAGTGGTGGAAGTGACGCAGATGGGGACTCTCAGATAGATGATCTTGCCGTTCTTCCTCAAAATCCTATGGTGTTTACAGCAACATATGCTTTAACTCAGGCTGATATAGATGCTGGTATGGTGACTAATCAAGCTACTGCCAATGCAACTGCACCATTAGGTGGCGGAATAACTGATGATAGTGATGATCCTAATGATCCAACGGGAGATAATGACCCTACTGAAACTGAAATAATTCAAATTCCAATGATCAGTCTTATTAAGACGACTTTAGATTTAGAAGATACTAATGGCGACGGAATTGAAGGAAGTTTGGGTGATGAAATATCTTATGTTTTCATTGTAGAAAATACAGGAAACGTTACGTTATCAAATATAGAAATACAAGATGCGCTACCAGGACTAATATTAGTAGGAGGTCCTATTGCACAACTACTTCCAGGAGAAATTGATAGTACAACATTTACCGCTACTTATGTTATTACGCAGTTAGACTTAGATACTGGGTTTGTAACTAATTCTGCAACTGTAAGTTCAGAGGGACCTAGTGGTGATATTGGTAATCCAGCTGATGATATAACAGACACGAGTGATGATCCGAATAATACAAGTAATAATGATGCCAATGGTGACGGTGATCCTGATGATCCGACGGTAACAGCTGTTAATTCAATATTCGATATTGAAGTAACAAAAGTAGTTAACGAACTTACACCTGTTGTGGGAGATGAAGTGATTTTTACGATAGAGGTTGCAAATATTGGAAATGTAACTGCTACTAACGTTGTAATCAATGAACAAATACCAAGCGGTTATGTATTTATTTCAGCACTAACAACAAGTGGTACATATTCTGAATTTGATGGAGAATGGATTGTAGGTCAACTTAATCCAGATCAAGTTGAAATATTAGAAATAACAGTAGAAGTTTTAGGAATAGGAGATTATGCAAATACAGCTTTTGTGGATAATGCAGATGGTGGAATTGATATCGATCCAATTAATGATGAAGGAACAGCTATAGTAGATCCAATTTGTCTAACAATATATAATGAGTTTTCTCCAAATGGTGATGGCATTAATGAGACATTCGTAATAGATTGTTTAGAACGCTTCCCAAATAATAAGTTAGAAGTTTACAATAGATGGGGTAACATCGTTTACTCTGAAAAAGGATATCTCAATGATTGGGATGGAAGTTCTAACGGTAGAGCAGTAATTAATCAATCTGATAAGTTACCTGTAGGTACGTACTATTATGTGCTTGATCTTGGTGACGGTTCGGAGCCTAGAGTAGGATGGTTATATATAAATAGATAAGTAAACAACTATATAAAAAGACAGAAAAGATGATACGTATATTATCAAAAGCAAGTTTAATTTTAATAGTGTTTACTACACTATTAACTACAGATGTAAATGCTCAGCAAGATCCGCAGTACACGCATTACATGTATAATACACTGAGTGTTAATCCTGCATATGCTGGACAAAGAGAAACTCTTAGTGTAGTAGGATTGCATAGGTCTCAATGGGTTGGAATTGATGGTGCGCCACAAACACAGTCTTTCAGTATTCATTCCCCTTTACGTAATGAGCGTATTGGTTTAGGATTAAATATTGTCAGTGATGCGTTAGGTCCAGCAAGGGAGACCTTTGTTGATGCTAATTTTTCATATACGATTCCTTTAAATGCAAATGATTTAAAATTATCATTTGGAGTAAAAGGAGGTTTACATATGCTAGATACCGATTGGAGTAAAGGACGTTTCCAAGATCCAGATGTTGTTTTTAACAATAATTTGAACCTAATTTCACCAATGGTTGGTGCTGGTTTATATATGCATACCAGAAAGTGGTATTTTGGATTAGCAGTTCCTAACTTTTTAGAAACAGAACATTACGATGATTTCCAAGAATCTGTTGCTACAGAGCGCATGCATTTTTATGCCATCGGTGGTTATGTATTTAATTTAAGTGAAACCTTAGAGTTGAAACCTGCCTTTTTAATTAAAGGTGTTTCAGGTGCACCTCTCATTGCCGATGTTTCTGCAAATTTCTGGTATAAGAAAAATTTAACAGCAGGCTTAGCTTGGAGATGGGATGATTCTGTAAGTGCTCTGGTAGGCTTTCAGGTTACACCAGGAATGTTTGTTGGATATGGCTATGATTTAACAACTACTGGATTGAATAACTATAACGGTGGAACTCATGAGATCACTTTAAGATTTGAAGTGAAGCGGTTAGGCAGAATTTTATCACCACGTTTCTTCTAAAATTAAGACTATGAAAACAATTACAAGATTTATAAGTGTATGTATTGCAGGTGTGATTGCCTTATCTGCATCTGCACAAGATGGAAAAATTAAAAGTGTAGAAGACGACTACAGAGATTTTGCTTATGTAAAAACAAGCGAGGTCCTTCTCGAAGTAGCCAATAAAGGCTACAAATCGGTTGATCTTTTCCAAAAACTTGCTAACTCCTACTATTTTAATAATGATATGGAGAATGCTGCGAAATGGTACGGAGAATTAACGACAATGAATGAGGTTATTGATCCAGAATATTATTTTAGGTATGCCATGGCACTCAAAGGTTTTGGTGATTATGAAGGATCGGATAAGTGGATGAAGAAATTCAATGAGCTTAAACCGGAAGATTTAAGAGGAAAAGCATTTTTATCTAAAGTAGATTATAAATCCAATATTGAAGAGTTAAGTAGAGATGATATTGAAATTGAGAATTTAGAGATCAATACAGAATTATCTGACTTTGGAACAACGGAATATGAAGACGGAATAGTCTTCGCTTCTTCACGTGGTGGTGGACGAAAGTATCGTTGGAATGAAGAACCTTATTTAGATATCTATTCTGTTCAAAAAACTGAAAACGGATTTGGTGAAGTCAAAGAAGTTTCAGGAAAAGTAAATACTAAGTATCATGAGTCAAGCGCAGTATTTTCTCCTAACGGAAAGTACATGTTCTTTACAAGAAACAACTTTTTTAGATTAAAGTACAAAGAGGATGAAACAGGAGTTAATCGCCTTCAATTATATCGTGCGACTTTAAGTGAAGATGGTAGCTGGGATGAAATTCACAAAGTGCATTTTAATAGTGAAGATTATAGTGTAGCGCATCCTGCCTTAAACCTTACTGGAACTAGACTTTATTTTGCTTCAGATATGCCAGGGTCATATGGGCAATCGGATATTTTTGTTGTTGATGTTAATGACGATGGAACTTTAGGACAGCCAGAAAATTTAGGCTCATCTATTAATACTGAAGGTCAAGAATCATTTCCATTTATGGATACCAGTGGCAATTTATTCTTTTCCTCTACAGGATTTCCCGGACTTGGAGGTTTCGATGTGTTTAAATCTGAGGAGCTAGACCAAAAGGTGGCAACTGGATCAAACAGAAATTTTCCAATTGAGAATGTTGGAATGCCAGTAAATAGTATCGCAGATGATTTTGCCTATTATGAAAATCTTGTCACAAGACGTGTTTATTTTAGTTCAAATAGAGAAGGTGGAAAAGGTAGTGATGATATTTATACCTTTGAAGTACCAGAATGCGAACAATTAGTTTTTGGAACAGTTCAAGATAAAAATACAGATGTGCTTATTTCTAATGCAACCGTTATTTTGTTTGATGGCGAAGGCAATGAATTAGAAAGACAAACCGTTGGTGAAGATGCAGCTTTTCAATTTAGCTTAGATTGCGAAATGGAGTATTTAATTAGAGGAGAGAAAGAAACATATGCTTCTGATGAGAAACGATTTACAACTCCAAAGAAGAACCAGGAATTACAGCTGCAATTGTTACTTGAAAAAGATGAACAACAGATCGAACCTTGTGATGATTTAGCTAAAATATTAGATATCCCTATTATTTATTTTGATTTTGATAAGTCTAATATTAGATACGATGCTGAAATAGAATTACAAAAAGTTTTAGTGGTATTAAATAAGAATCCTACAATGACAATAGATATTAAATCCCATACAGATTGTAGAGGCATGGCCGATTACAATGAAAGATTGTCAGAAAAAAGAGCACAAGCCACACGTCAATATTTAATTGATAATGGTATAGATGCTGGAAGACTTACTGCCAAGGGGTATGGTGAATCACAGCTGGTGAATGATTGTGGTTGTGAACCAAAGAATACTTCAAGTTGTTCCGAAGAAGAACATCAATTAAATAGACGTAGTGAGTTTATCATTACGAGTATTAATGGAAAAACGTGTGACGACAAATAATAATTTGAGAACACATAATATGAAATCAAATAGCCACTTAATCTTTTATGTGGCTATTTTTTATGAAATCCTTTAACATTTTTAAGCTTCTAGTCCTTAATTTTGTTTTATGACAGAAGAACAAGTCATCTTAGTTGATGAAAACGATAACCAAATTGGCTTAATGCCTAAAATGGAAGCCCATGAAAAAGCAGTTTTGCACCGAGCTTTTTCAGTATTTATTTTTAATGATAAAAATGAATTAATGCTTCAACAACGTGCTTTACACAAATATCATTCACCTGGTCTTTGGACCAACACCTGTTGCAGTCATCAGCGTAATGGTGAAACTAATGTAGAAGCAGGGAAGAGACGATTAATGGAAGAAATGGGTTTTGTTGCTGAGTTAGAAGAAAAAACCTCATTTATTTATAACGCACCTTTTGATAATGGTCTTACTGAGCATGAGCTTGATCATGTTATGATTGGTTACTTCAATGGAGTTCCTGAAATTAATCCAGATGAAGTTGCAGATTGGAAATGGATGCTACTAGAGGACGTTAAGGTTGATATAGCGACACATCCAGATAGCTACACCGCTTGGTTTAAAATTATCTTCGAAAAATTCTATGAATTTATTAATGTAAATGATTTATGAAAGTAACGGTACACAGAAAAGCGCACTTTAATGCAGCGCATCGCCTATATAGAAAGGATTGGAGTTTCGAGAAGAATGAGGAAATTTTTGGCCTGTGTAATAATCCAAACTTTCATGGCCATAATTATGAGTTAATAGCAAGTGTCACAGGAGAAATAGATCCTGAAACTGGCTATGTTATAGATGTTAAAATCTTAAAAGACATCATAAAGTCAGAAGTTGAAAATGCTTTTGATCATAAAAATTTGAATGTAGAAGTCCCAGAATTTCAAAACCTAAATCCTACTGCAGAAAATATAGCAGTCGTAATTTATAACAAGATTAAAGCAAAACTTGATGCTAAGTTTCATCTAGAAGTAACATTATATGAGACTCCGCGCAATTTTGTGACTTATTCTGGGGAATAATATTATGAATTCGCATTTACACCCTTTAAAATTTCAACCCATTTTAAAAGATAAAATTTGGGGAGGAGAAAAGTTAAGTCGGCAATTTAATAAAGCTTCAAAATCTGAACAATTGGGAGAGAGCTGGGAAGTTAGTACAGTTCCTGGTGATATTTCAATCGTTAGTAATGGGTATTTAAAAGGAAAATCACTTCAAAGCATATTAGAATCTTACAAGTCTGATTTACTTGGATACAAAAACTATGAGCGATTTGGAAATGATTTTCCATTGCTAATTAAGTTTATTGATGCCAAGCAAGATTTGAGTATCCAATTACATCCGGATGATGCTTTAGCAAAAGAACGACATAATTCTTTTGGTAAAACAGAAATGTGGTATGTGATGCAAGCAGATACAGATGCTAATTTAATAGTAGGTTTTAATCAAATAATGGATTGTGAAACTTATTTGAAACATCTTAAAGAAAAAACATTGACCAAGATTTTGAATTTTGATAAGGTTAAAGAAGGCGATACGTATTTTATTGAAGCAGGTCGTGTACATGCTATAGGCGCTGGGGTTTTATTAGCAGAAATTCAGCAAACCAGTGATGTTACTTATCGTGTTTATGATTGGGATCGTATTGATGATCAGGGAAACGCGCGCGAACTGCATAATGATATTGCTATTGACGCCTTTAAGTTTGATATGAAGGACGATTTTAGAGTGAGTTATGATAAGATTAAAAACGTAGCTAATAACATGGTAACTTGTCCTTTTTTTATTACTAATTTTTTGGAATTAGATGCAACCATTCAAAATGAAAATGATAAAGATTCTTTCATGATTTATATGTGTGTTGACGGTGAAGTAACAGTTAAAACAGCTGTAACATCAGTGAAGATTTCTAAGGGTGAAACCATGCTAATACCAGCTGCGGTAAAGGAATATATAATAGAAACCGACTATGCTAAACTTCTTGAGGTTTATATTTAAAACTTCCGTACTATCTTAATAATAATTTCAAGGAATCATTACCTTTGTACAATTAATAATTTGAACCGTTATGGCGAATAAAAGAGACTTAAAAAAAGATATCAATTATGTTTTTGGTGATATCATTGAAGCAGTTTATTATTGGGAATTAGAAAATTCAGATAAGCCGACTAAAGAAAGTGAGGCCATCATCGATGAAGCAATAGCTTCTTTTGACGAGCTTATAGGACGCGTTAATGATAGAAGTGTTGAAGATAAGAAGGCACATTTTAAATCAATTAATACAGATTTAGAAACTAAAGGACGTGCTTTGATTGATCGTATTAATAAGTTGAAATAAAAACAAAAATCAGCATAAAAAAGCCAATCAATTTTGATTGGCTTTTTTTATTCATACTATTTACTCAGTTATTCTGAAGCTCTATTTGCAATGACATCGGCCAACTTTTTACCGTATATAGATTGTTTAATTTCATCTTCTAAACCATTATAAACAGAATCTATATATTTTGGATTAGCAGATGGAATTTCATATAACGCTAAATATGGTGCAACGATACTGTTTTTATTGTTGAGTGCAAACTGTATCGTATACGAGTATTTACGTTTTAATAAGGTCTCTGATCGTTTATTTAATGAGTCAATCGCAGTGCTATCATTGTCTTTTTGTGCAATAAGACTGGCTTCTATTACGTCAAGATTTTGATTATTAAACTGAGACATCACCTTGGTGTATTCATTTAATAAATCCTGTTCTCTTGACCCTTTGATTTTAGCATCAAAATTAAAGTTTTTTAATGATGTATTTAATTCAGTAATCCCTTTATTGGCGAAGAATGGGATGTAATGTTCTTCACCATCATTTTTAAATAGTTTTAAATAGAGGAGAATCGGTTCCTCTATATTCGTATTAAGCGTAAATTCAGATGTGCCATTAATGGTTAATGAGTCTAAATCAACGATAGTGGAATCACCATCTTTTTGAAGATATACAACTCCTTTCTTTAAGCCTTTTATTTTACCATTAAGTGTAAAATTAGTGGCTTTATCATTTCCGCACGAAGCTAAAAGAAGTGCAAAACTGAAAAGGCTAAATACTTTAAAAATTCTTGTCATTGATTCGTTTAATTATGAGACAGCAAATATCTTATTTTGAATTTAAATATGCTAACCACCAGCGGCTAATTGCATTAAAATTGTGCATCCAATTGCAGCAATTGTTCCCACGGCATATCCAAATACTGCGAGTAAAACACCAACAGTTGCTAAAGAAGGGTGAAAAGCCGAAGCTACAATTGGGGCTGATGCTGCACCACCAACATTAGCCTGGCTTCCGACAGCAAGGAAGAAGTAAGGGGCTTTAATAAGCTTAGCAACGAGAATAAGTAATAGTGCATGAATGGTCATCCAAATAACTCCAATTGCAATCAAACCTAGATTTTCAAAAATTAAGGTGAGATCCATCTTCATCCCAATCGTTGCTACAAGAATGTAAATAAAGACACTTCCAAATTTACTAGCGCCAGCTCCTTCGTAATTTTTTGCTTTGGTATAGGATAATAAAATGGCAATGATTGTAGCGATGCTAATCATCCAGAAAAAAGAAGAGCCTAAGAATGTGAAAATATTTTTAGTGGTTTCAGATTTAATTTCTGCAACTATGCCTTTAAAGAATGGTGCTAAATAATTAGCTCCGAGGTGGGCTATACTCACTGTTCCAAAAGCAATAGCAACAATTAGCATTAAATCGGTTAATGATGGGTTTCGCTTTACCTTTTCTGAGAATTCTGTGACTTTATCTTTGAGTTCTTCTATTGCGGTAATATCTGCTTTTAACCAGTTATTAATTCTATTCCTTTTTCCAATACCTAATAATATTATGGCCATCCAAATATTGGCAACTACAATATCTACGAAAACCATGCCACCATAAAGCTTTTGATTATAACCGTATATTTCTAACATAGCCGTTTGATTTGCCCCTCCACCAATCCAGCTTCCTGCCAAGGTTGATAGTCCTCTCCAAACGGCATCAGCGCCAACGCCTCCAACAGTTTCTGGAGAAACAAGAGCTATCAATAATATGGCAATTGGACCACCAATGATGATTCCTAGTGTTCCAGTAAAAAACATGACAAGGGCTTTCCATCCTAAATTAAATACAGCTTTTAAATCAATGCTTAGCGTCATTAAAACAAGAGCGGCTGGCAGTAAATAACGACTTGCCAT
>NZ_JABSST010000010.1 GCF_013213975.1 Winogradskyella sp. | reverse complement strand
TAAAACTATTAAATAATTATCGTTAAAAAGGACAATAGCCCATTAGCCGAAACTACGGGCCATATTCCAGACCGTTAGAGCACATTCTGCTGAAGTTGACTTGTGTTGCTACGTTCTTCGAACTCTCGATCCAATAAAGTGGCTCACTCATCAAATTTTTAAAAGAAAAATTCATTCAGAGAGACGAATAATAAACTCTGGTTCCCCGTGGATGCGTGATACCAAAACTCATTCATTATCTTCCACTTTTTGTATTTTCGTTCTCAAAGCCAAACTGCGTTTAACAGGGTGTTGGCAAACATATAAATCAAACTATGAGGACTTTAACATTTGTAGCATTATGTATTCTACTTTTCGGAGCACAAACCGCGCACGGACAAAATAAAAAGGATATTATTATAGGAAGTCAGTTCATTATTAAGTCAAGTATTTTAGATGAAGAAAGAACTTGTTTAATCAGTATTCCTGATTCATATAATGATTCAACTCAAGTGGCGAAAAAATATCCAATTATCATATTGTTGGATGGATATACTCATTTTAAAACAGCATCCGGAATAGTGCATTTTATGAGTTCAAATAGGAACCGAAATAATTTAATGCCAGAAAGTATTATTATCGCCATAGAAAATGTTGACCGCGAACGAGATTTCACTTTGACCAAAATTAAGACCAAACGACCAAATACTATGGGTGGAGGAAGGAATTTTTTGAATTTCATTGAGAAAGAGCTAATACCTTATATTGATAAAAAATATAGAACAAAACCATATAAAACTCTTATTGGACATTCTTTAGGCGGCCTACTTACATTAAATTCTTATTTGGATAAAAGTAGCGTTTTCAATGCTTACATTTCTATAGACCCAAGTATTTGGTGGAACGAAGAGATGATGAAAAACAAAGTTGATTCTATTTCAAAAATATCATTGGAAAAAAAACTTTATATCGCTACTGCCAATCAAGGAGATACCAATTATGATCGCAATAAAAAAAGGCACGACTATTTCTATGAATTAATCGCAAAGAAAACTAAAGCACCTACAAATGTCAAAATAAAGTATTTTGAGAAGGAAAACCATAGCTCTGTGCCATTAATAGCTTTGTACGAAGGTTTACTCTACATTAATCAAGAGAATTAATAATTATTGAAGAAAAATATGTTTGGTAACACGGTGTATAATTCATTGCTAGTTCTAGCCTACTTTGAAAAATCCTCACATTTACCATTCAGTAATTATTTACTAAATTCAATGCTCAAACCACGCAACGAGGTAAAGCAGGGCGTTGGCAAAAACAAATAGCATCAAAATGAAATATAAAATAATAACTATTTCTACCGTCCTATTTTTTCTATTAGGATGCTGGAATGAGGGAGAAAAAAAGGTACTAACTCATAATGATCAAACAATGGATCAAAATGAAATAAAACGCATTGCAAAAGAAACTTACATCGCCTTATTTCCACTTGTTTATAATTATGGTACAATGTACAATCAGGCAATTAATAAGAATACAACAGAATACATAGGGGGATTTGGAGTCTACAAACACTATGGCTTGTCTACTCCAGAAAATAGGGATATTCCAACACCAAATAATAACACCCCTTATTCTTGGGCATGGGTCGATTTGCGCCCTGAACCTTGGGTATTAACCATGCCACCTGCAGATGGTAATCGATATTATGTGTGCCAATGGGACGATATGTGGGGATATGTAATTGATGCACCAGGATCTATTATCGATGGACAAGATGGAGGGAATTACCTATTAACTACAATAGACTTTGACGGACCAATTCCTAAAGGTATTAAACGTGCGATTTACTCAGAATCTCAGTTTATTGGAACTTTAACCAGAACGGGAGTAAATGGTCAAGATGACATCCCAGCGATGGAGCATATACAAAACGGTTATATTCTGCAACCATTGAGTTCATACATTGGATCTGAACCTAAAACATTACGAGAAAATATAAATTGGATACGATATGAATCGAATGACTTAAAAAACATCAATTTCTTTAAGTACGCAAATTTTATGCTAGCCTATATCATTCCTAATAAAGCAGATCAAACAATGCTTGAAAATGCTAGGAAAATTGGTGTTGAAGCTGGCAAGGAATGGCAACCGGACAAAATGGACAGTTCATTTGTACAGGCTGTTAATAATGGCATAGAAGAAGCTCTTAGAGAAATTGATCAGCAGATAGCTATTACAAATGACGGTAAAAAGTTATTTAACACAAGAGAAGTTATAGGAGAGGATTATTTAAATAGAACTGTAGGAGTGGTTGTTGGCCAATTTGGGAATTACCCTTCTCAGGCCATGTATCCTAGCTTTAAAACGGATATTAAGGGCGAATTACTTGATGGAAGTAAAAAGAATTATTCAATAACTTTTTCTGCTGATGAAATACCAAAGTCTGACTATTTCTGGTCTTTTACAATGTACGACCTTCCAAATCGATTTTTGGTTGAAAACTCAATAAACAGATACAGCATAGGTAGTCAAACTAAATCATTGAAAAAGGATAAAGACGGTTCTATGACCATTTACTTTCAAACGGACTCTCCCGGCAAAGAAAGAGAAGGTAATTGGTTACCCGCGCCTGAAGGACCTTTCTACACTGTATTGCGTATTTATGGGCCTGACGACAGCCTATTAAATGAACCTTATAAATTACCGGAAATATTAGGAGTGCAAAAAAAATAAACGAGATTGTTTCAATCATAAAAAAAAAGCATTTGCTAACAAAACCTAAACTTCATTGAAACGCACTTTATATTAAAGGTTAGGTATAATATTGATTTATGAAATTATATAGAAGATTTTTGGTGATATTCCTTTTTTTATTGGCTTGCGATAAAAAAGACAACACAACGAATTTCCAATTAGAAGAACCTGATACTCCTATCATCAGTGAAATTGAAATTGAAATTTTAAATTGGTTCGATAATCAGCAGTTGTCCAATGGGTTGCTAGAAAGCATTGAGAATGGAAATGTAGTCTCATTATATGATAATGCATTAGCTTCAATGGTGTTTATGCTACAAGAAGACTATGAAAAAGCGGAAAACATATTCAATTTTTTTAATGCTCGGATTGATTCGGAATTGAAAAATGATGTTGGAGGATTTTCTCAGCTTAGAGATAGAAATGGTATGCCGAACAATCATCGCTGGATGGGCGACAATGCTTGGCTTTTAATTGCGCTGAACAATTACAAAGCAATGACAGGTATGACCACATACGATAATTTGGCAACAGAAATTAAAAATTGGCTACTTACGCTTCAAGACACAGATGGTGGTCTATTTGCTGGATATGATTCCAATAACAATTTATTAAACTTTAAGGTCACCGAAGGTATGATTGATGCTTTTAATGCCATTGAAGGTTATACCACATTTCACAGTAATCTACTTAATTATTTAGAAACTAATCGTTGGGACAATGTCGATAAGAATTTGGTGGCTTGGCCAGGAAATCCTGACTATTTGTATGCCTTAGACTTACATCCTTGGAGTTATTTGATGTTTAACAATTATCCTGTTTCTTCATTAACAACAGCAGAACGTTATGTAACAATACAGATGTCCACAGTGACAGGCTTAGAAATAACAGGTTATTGTTTTGATGAAGACCAAGATGCTATATGGTTTGAAGGTACAGGCCAAATGACGCTCGCTTTTGACTTGGCCAACATGACCAATGAACGGGATTATTATCTTTCAGAAATGGAAAAAAATCTAATTGAAAGTATCAATTACCCTAACGCCACTGGTTTTCCATATTCAAGTAATATAGGAACACATTATGGAGGAGACCTGCTTTGGGATACTGCAGATGACGAAATTGCAATTTCTGCCTGTGCTTGGTATGTATTTACAAAAAGAAGTTTTAATCCTTTTGCAATTGAACGGAACAAAAATATTCCTACACAAGATATGTTTTGGTTGGATTAGATTTTTGATACCACACACTACACCTAACATTGTATAAAAATAATAGTGGCTTAAGCACTAAAACCAAAGTAATAACATATAAAAAAAATCTGTACTAAGCCAAAAAGTTAGCATTCCAGCATCCCTACTGCTCATACAAGAACCAAATGACTTCAGTCAATAAAAGCCAAAAACAGTTCCAGCTGAAAGACTCAAGTCCGTAATGTGCAATAACAATATACTAAACACAATTTGGCACCATATCGTGAATTCCTAAGCTAATAACTCAACGATTACCGCCACACAAAAGCGTGGTAAATCGGGCTGCAATGTCCTAGATCTTACACCTAAAATATTTGACACCTATCCAAAGCATTGCAGACGAATTTATTATCTTTTCATCGCAATACGGAACTGCGTTTAGCAGGACGTTGTGGATAATTAAAACATAGCCAGAAACCTATGAAAAAAACAATTTTACTGATGACCTGCCTACTATCTATTTTGAGCATTTATTCTCAAGTCAATATTGGGCGAAAAAGAGGCCTTGGAAATTTATATGTTGTTGAACATAAAGACAAACTGTATGATCATATAAGAAAAACAACTACTTACTTTGTTGTTCCCGATAGTTTAGATTTTAATGAGACAAAAAAAGTCATTGAAGAAATTTGGACATTTAATACTATCAAATTCATATCTGAAATTGATTACAAGAAAAGTGACTTAATTTCAACAGATAATTCTATCATCAAATTTCAAGACAAGAATTATATCAAAACTAAACAAACAATTGGATTAAATGATGAGAGAATCGTAGGAGCAATTGATTTATACAAATTTCAGATGTTTTATTATAAAGAAGTTTCCAAAAAAGATAATGGGAAAATTAAAAAAGAGATAGGGCAAATTGCTGAGATAATATTTACACCTAATAACTATTATAGATTTTTAGCGACAGATTTAGACTATACTGGCGACTTTGAAATAGGTTATGTCGGTAGATCTAATTTAATTAAAACGGGAACAAATGAATTTACTATTAAAGCTAAAGATGATGGAAATAGTTATGAATATCTTAAATCACCAGACTCATATAATTTTCACCTAGGATATATTAAAAACTACTTTCAAACTTTGAATAACAAATTAAATAATAATCAAAGTTTGAGAATAAGAGATGAAATTAAAAACAAAGACAAATTAAAAGAGCTAAAATCAAAAACACTTTATGTCCCAAATTGGTTATTAAAAGATTATAGTACTTTTAAATTGAAAGTAACTAAAGTTCTTAAACCTGAAGAGCTATTTGAAGATTATAAATATGAATTTAAAGTTCTTACAAATAATGAATTAAATGCAAAAATTTTAAATAAAGACGAATTCTACTATTTAATGCACACTACCTATAATGGGGAAAAGGTAGTATCAATTATTAACAGTCTGACAGGTCAAATAATTTACTCAATAGTTGATAATTCTAGTAATCTTATTAAAAAATCTGATTTAAAAAATATTAGTAAATTAATTAAATAACTACAACAACGAACGTATAAAATTATTTGCTAAAGCAGGCTCTCTTAAAAAAATGCACGGATTTTCTATTCGGCTTGTATTTGATAAATTAGGTATTTAAACACGCAACTGCGTTTATTAGAGCGTTAGTGAAGATTAAATTATGATAAAAATTATTGTATCCTATTTATTTATTTTAATTACCACAATTGGCATTGGAATATCATTAAATAAATGGATTAAATTAACTAACTACAATATTTTATTTACTGTTCTTGTTGGGTTCTTCAATATTATAGTGATTTCAACGTTTTATGCTGTTTTCAATCCATTAGATCTGTCTTTTTTCTTGCTTATTTTGTTTTTTTCAATGTTAAATATTGTAATTAACAAAACTGTTTGCAAGGAAATTATTTGTAAAACAAAAAATTCGTTTTCAAAGTTCTCAAAATCAAGTAAAGCTTTCTTTATTTTGATTGTTTGCACCTCACTTATTCACTCTTCAAGTTTACCTTTCATTACTGATAATGAATCTTACTATATACAAACTATTAAATGGCTAAATAATTATGGCCTTGTAAAAGGGCTAGCTAATTTTCATATTTTTTTAAGCCAAACTTCTGGTTGGCATATTTTGCAATCCGTATTTAGCTTTTCTTTCATTGACTCGTATTTCAATGATATAAATGGATTTTTAATAATTTTGGTTGGCTTTTATTGCATAGATAAATGGGAATTTTATAAAGATCATAAAAACAAAAATGATTTATTTATTTCACTTTTATTGATATCGTTTTTTTTTCTTTACTTCTTTGTCCCTTCACCTTCACCTGATCTTCCAATTATTGTAATTACCTGTATTGTGATTCATTTGTATTTAGATTTTGAACAAAACAAATTAAATAATCAAATTAATCTCATCTGCATTTTAATTTTATTGCTTATTCTGATTAAAGTAACCATTGCTCCAATTGTTTTAATATCATTCATTTTAATTCTAAAATCAAATAATATAAAGACTAGGCAATTTTTTGTAATTGCATCACTATTAGCAGCAATAAGTTTTGTAACAAAAAATATAATTATATCAGGCTACCCATTCTATCCTCTTTCTATGGGTAATAACTTTATTGAAGTAGATTGGAAACTAAACAATAGTATACAAAATTTATATTATAAATTAACATCTATGTATGGCTGGCAAATGGACAACTGGAAAGAATTTAACAATCTAAATTCAACAGAAAAATTTTGGACATGGCTAAATCTGCCAAAACTTAATGGTGCTTTCAACAAATTAATAGTATTAACGCTGATATTATTTCCAATTTTATACCATAAGAGAAAAAACACATACTTGCTGTATGCATTTTTCCTTATTCAATTTATTGTTTTCTATTCAACCTCACCGCAATATAGATTTTTCCTTCCTGTCTTTATATGTATGTTATTACTAATAGGCGTAGATTTTTTTGACCGAAAAATTAAACTGATAAAGTCTATCATTTATTTAAATTTATGTTTTTTATTAGTCGTTGGAATATTTGGAGTAACACTTAAATCAATCACGAATAATAATATTATGAAAGAAAAAGTAGCATTTGAAATGTCACAAATAATAACTCCAAAACCAAACACTCAATTTGATAAATTAGAATACTCTAAACATGATTTGAAAAACTTAAAATATTATTCACCTACTAATGAATCTTTATTTTTTTGGCAAACTTCGGATGGTCCACTTCCATGTGCTAATCAAAAAATGATTGAATATTTCTCAAAAAACTTTAACCATATCCCACAGCTACGATTTAACAAAATTGAAGACGGTTTTTTGTCAGAAATACCTTAGCTAGTTAATACAACTTTAATCTTTAAGCAACAATGGCTATAATTAAGAGTGCTTATTTACTTATAAATAAAAGTATAATTTAGTTCTGGCTGATTTTCTACTTTGAACAAAAAATTATGAAACACGTAATATTAAGTCTCATTCTACTTCTGACAATTCAGGTTTCCTACGGTCAAGAATCGATCGAGAAAATAAGCGAATCTGAATTTTCAATTGGTAAAACAATCAAAATTAAATCACAACTACTAAATGAAACGAGAGATTTAAATATTTATCTGCCTCTTAGTTATTCCAAGGACAGTTCAAAAACTTATCCAGTGATATATTTACTTGACGGATCAAAAGATGAAGATTTTCTACATATTTCTGGGATTGTTCAATTTGGTTCTTTTTCTTGGATTAATATGAATCCTGAATCAATAGTTGTTGGTATTGGAAATGTAGACAGAAAAAGAGATTTCACTTATACTTCTCAAAGTGAACTTGACCAAAAAGAATTTCCCACATCTGGAAAATCAGAAAACTTCATTTCTTTTATCGAAAAAGAACTTCAGCCTTTTATTGATTCAGCTTACAGAACAACGGAGATAAAAACAATTATTGGACAATCATTAGGTGGGCTGTTAGCAACAGAAATTCTATTAAAAAAACCAGACCTCTTTGATAATTATATTATTGT
Organism: Winogradskyella sp.; assembly: GCF_013213975.1. GTDB lineage: Bacteria > Bacteroidota > Bacteroidia > Flavobacteriales > Flavobacteriaceae > Winogradskyella. Next base: position 43,559 of record NZ_JABSST010000010.1, on the reverse strand, counting down.
AAGTCCAAGTTTATGGTGGGATAACGAAAAACTTTTAGACGTGCAATCAACATCCTACATCTCAACTAAATCAATTTATATCGCTAATGGAAAAGAAGGAGACATAATGGAACGGACAGCAAAGGAATTGTTTGATAAGCTCAAGAACGAGGAAAATCCGAACACCTATTTATTTTACGATTTTTTAGAAGACAAAACACACGGAGATGCATTACATATTGCCGTTTATAATGCGCTTGAAAAAATTTTCAAACAACAAAAAGAATAGAAAACAAAGCGCAAAAATTGGCTACAATTACTTACGCTAGTTTGCTGCGGTCGTGTCATTGTGGTTTGTACCACACCAAAATAAAAGTATCAATCAACGACTCATTCTTCAGTGAAATAATCCAACTGAGACATCACAACGAAATCGTATCCGAATGAGTTATAGCATATTCAACCACAGCTAACTTGTGTTGCCATATTCCACGAACTTTAACCTCACAAGTAAATGTACTCTAATAGACGGCTACACCAAAACCGTGCAAAGCTCAATAAAGCCGTCTGTTAGTTTTTTTGACAATCTTCCCACTTGTGCGCCTCTAAAATCAAATAAGATAATTGGATGTACCTAAATAGACAGAAGACTCTTTACTAATTTAACAAAAGACAGCTATTAGCATGCTTTTTGGAGCACTTACAAACCTATTATATCATAAAAGCGTAGCTCTCAAATGCTAAAATGCTCTCTGCTTGTCTAAAGCTTTGACCATCCTTCTCAAAATTCGTCTAGCCATTTGATCGGAGGTTGTATCTGGGCTTTCATTCGTTGCCCTTCCTTCTACCACAGCTACGGGAGTACTAAAGCCATCATTTTTGGTGAAAATAGTTAAACGCAAATTCAACTCAGTGACGTAATTAGCATTCTTTGTGGTACTGAAAGAGGCAGATGAAGCGGTAGATTTACCTTTGGCTTTTGCGGACCATCCATTGTTATTTGAAGAGATTGAATTTTCTCTTTTTTGGTTTACCGTAGAAAATGCACTAGCGGTGGTTCTGGTCATCGAAGCCTCAGAAGCATCAATAATATCCACAATAATTAAGGTTTGGATATTATTTTTTTCAAGCGTATTGATAAAGGTATTTTCAGAAACATCAGTACCTGGAAGAAAAAGCGAAGTGTAAGATTTTATATTTTTTGCTCCAGCATCAGAGAAGTATTCCAGAGTTTTACTCATCGTTTTCGCCTTTGCATTATCAAAGGAAATAAGCGTGCTTCCTTGAATGGAATGGTAGACTTCGCCGTACTTATAAATTTTATTACCAATTTTTTCTTGAGCCATCATAAACGAAGGCAAAACTAAAACCAACAATAGTAGTCTTTTCATAATGGTTTAATTTTAAGGTTAAAATAGTTTAAACTAGTAATTTTTTTCAAAATTATTTTGCAAAGGTAAAGAATTCGGCTCGATAAAAAAATAATAGCAACTCTTATCATATAGATACAAGCTATTAAAAATGGAACCGAAAATAATAGGCGGAAAATTATATTCTTGAAAAACAATATTCCAAAAAAATATTTATTGAATAGGAGAGCCATTCTTATACTAGTTAAGAAAAACTTTTGCTAACACAGTGTAAAAACGAATTGAAAACGCATTTAAATTAAAGGTTAAAGCACATTCAGCTATAGCTGGACGTGCTTTAACCATGTACTAATCACAATTTGGCACCAGATGTTCTATTCCTAAGCTAATAGAGCCGGAGACTAACGCCACTCAAAAGTATGACAAATCGCGGAGCAATAATTTGAACCCATCAACTAAAATAATTGACATCTATCCAAACCATTGCTAACAAATTTATTATCTTCTCATTCGCAATACATCACTGCATTTGGCAGTAAGCTAAAAAATAGAGCCATGAGTGCTTCAATATTTCGAAAAGATGGAACAGCCCAAGGCGTTGCAAAGCAGCGTTTGATAGAATCACTCGCTGAACCTAGTAAACGTATTATATATGACCCTTATGCGGACAAATTTGTACTCGGCGCTAGTATTATCAAACTGATGGGGCATAAACTGAGCGTATGGATAACTAAAAAATTCGCACCTGGTTTTCATGAACATCTTATTTCTCGAACACGATTTATTGATGAGTTAGTGCAAAATGCAGCGGAACAAGGGCTGGAACAATATGTTATCCTTGGTGCAGGATATGATTTAAGAGCACATAGACTAAATCTTCCTAGTACATTGAAAATCTTTGAAGTGGACCAGAAGGACGTTCAAAACAAAAAGCGATCTAAGCTCCCTTCAAATATTCCCAATTTGGAAAACATAAAATATGTGAGCGTAGATTTTAATCATCAATCTCTAAAGAAACAGCTTTTAGAAGCTGGATTTAATGAATGTAAATCAGCTATTTTTACCCTTGAAGGTGTTTCGCAGTATATATCAAAGGAAGCAGTAAAATCGACCTTGAACGAAATAGCAGAACTTACAAAAAAGACTAGAGCTATATTTTATATTTCATATGCAGACATTCAGTTAAAGCGAAATCCCACACTTTGTTTTGGTAAGGGTTATCCTCACCCAGAGAAAAAAGCAGAAACAGTTATGAACTTAGCAGCAAAAGTGGGAGAACCTTGGATATCCTTCTATTCGCCAGAGGAAATAAAAGACGTACTTTCACAATATGGATTTACACTCATTGAAGATAAAACTCTGGTCGATTTCAATTCGGAGTACTTCACACCTGTCGGCAGAAAACTGTCTGATAGCGAATTATTTAATCTGGAACATTCAGTAAAAGCCGAAAAAAAAGCAGCTCACAATAAAAACTAAAACGCATTATACACTAAACGTTAGAGCATATTTCGCTGAAGCTAAATTATGTCGTTACTCACCACAATTAAATGTGCTCTAAAGTCCTTCTAAACCAAAATTGCTTCATTCAATAAAAGCCAAAAATAGCTCCTGTTGACGGACTCGAGTCCTTAGCCTGCAATAAAAATATACGTAACACAATTTGATACTGTATCTTGAATTCCCAAGCTAATAAAACCTAAGACTAACGCCACACAACAGCGTGGTAAAGCCTGGAGCAATGATTTGAATACTACCTCCAAAAAAATACTTGAGATCTATCCACATCATTGTTGATGAAAATATTATCTTTTGATCCGAAATACCCAGTGACGTTTAACACGGAGTTGGCAATAGAAAAACTATGAAAAGCATTATACCTATAATTCTATTTTTTGGAATTTTAGCAAATTTAACAGCACAGAACAAAGACATGAAGCAAGACATATTAAAGAAAATAGAACTGGATAGTTTTAATAATCAAACTGGACTTAAAATGGGTCTAGCAATTCTAAATTTAGCAAAGGAAAGACATCAAAATATTGCTGTGAAAGTTGAGAGACTAAATCATACAATTTTTCTATTTGTTGATGACAATCTCCCCGCTGACAAACATCTTTGGTTGAGAAGAAAAGCAAACGTGGCGAAACACTTTGAGGAAAGTTCTTTAAGCGTAAAAAATGATTTGGTTAATGGCAACATGACCCTAGAAAAAACTTTTGCTCTCGATATAACAAAATTTTTAGCCAAAGGCGGTTCAATTCCTGTTTTTGTTAAATCTGCAGGAATGGTAGCGATAATAACAGTTTCTGGATTACATGATGAAGAAGACCATAAAATTATTATTGACGCTTTAAAAGGAGAGTTCATTAAATAAGATATTATTCTGAGCAAAACCTAAACTGTATTAAAACAAAGATAAGCATGGACAATAGAACTATATCAATTATCGGTGGCACAAGCTATTTGATTATTTTCATTGCTGCAATTTTTTGCAAATTTCGTTGCACTTGAATCTATTATTAAAGCCCCAATTGAAACCATAGAGAATAATGATTTAATGGTCCGAATAGGTATAATTGCTTTGCTTATCACGGTAGTATTTAACGTTGTTGTTACTTAGGTACTAAAAGAAGAATTATATAGAAATCATTCCTTGACTGTTTTGAGCACCTATTTTAGAATGATGCACGCTGCAATAATGGGAGTTGCTATTTTTACTCTACCACTTGCACTAAAAGAAACAACACGGAGCAATATACTTTTACACGTTGAAACATTCAATTATATATAATTAATTGGACTTTTCTTTTTTGGAATACACATTTTACTTTTGAGTAAAATCGCCTTTGTACCAAGGATTATTAAAGTTTTTCTTGCAATTGCAGGAGTTATGTACATTGTCGATACTGTGGCTAATTTTTTAATTTCAAATTATTCTGACTATGCCTCAGCATTATTAATTTTAATTGCTATTCCAAGTATTATTGGAGAAATGTCATTTGCACTATGGCTTTTAATTAAAGGTGAAAGGACATAGAAAAACAAAGAAAGGCTAGCAACATAGAACTGCATTTACTTAGCGAGTCGCCTCGCCCGATTCGGCGGATTTGACTACCTTCTAATCCACTCGAAATTGTCAAGACTAGTAATTAATCTGAAAAAAAATTACATTTGAGCTGCAAAAACGGTTGTACAACCCCCTTATCTGCAATTACGACTGAAAATATATATCTTAACGTCCGAAACATTTAAAATACATAGGTCATGTAATCTACGAATCAAAATAATAGCACTCACCTGAGTGTCCAACTCTGGGCAAAGGGTACTGTATACATTAATTTAAACGTAGAAACATGAATATTAAAAATTACTCGGCAGAGCCGATTCATAAATTATATAGCTGGATTCCAAACGGATTAAACGCAGAAGAAATTATTTTCTTTCCAGATGCTTGTCCTGGTAAATCACCACTACCTACCGGAACTGTAGTGAAAACCAAACAAGAAGATTGGCGTAAATTCGCAGTTTCTGATTGTGGATGTGGAATGTTGTTGGCAAAGTCAAAAATAAAGAAATCAGAATTTGACAAAGCTAAGTGGGACTTAATTTACCAAGATCTTAAGAGAAATAAAGGTAAATTAGGAGACTTGGGGTCTGGTAATCATTTCTTAGATGCTGTTGAATCCTACATTGATGATTCACTTTACTTTCTAATTCACACTGGTTCAAGAAACGAATCAAAACTGGTAGATCATCTAATTGATCAACCAAATCAATTCGATTCAAAATTTAAAGAGGTTTGTGATTGGGCAGAAGCAAATAGATTCGCGGTACTAAAAATTGTTGAAAAGCATTTTGGCAAAACAGAAATAGTTCTGGACAAAAACCACAATCACTTTGAAATTAAAGACAACTATGTGATAATTAGAAAGGGAGCATCAAAACTGAATCCAAGCGAATTGACTGTTATCCCTTCCAATATGATTGGAGATATCGTTTTGGTGAAAGGTACATCAAAGGTAACGGAGGTGCACAATTCAATGTGTCATGGAACTGGAAGAACTATGTCAAGATCTGACGCAAAGATTCATTCTAAAAAGTATGATTATAGTAAATTAAGAGAACAGATTTACATTCCTAATCAAATAGGAAATGAATCAATTAAAACAGATGCGCCTTATTGTTATAGAGATTTAGATGAATGCTTATCTTTAATTGACGGCCTAATAGAAGTACAAAATAGATTTAAACCTATGGCATACTTGGGTCAAATATAAATGAAGAAAAGCAGATCATAATGGATAAGACGGTAGCCATCCTTTGGGGTGGTCTCCGCTTATCATCATTCATTAGAGTACATTAAGCTAAAACTGATTGGAGATTCTGCGTTCTACGAACTCTCAACCACAAGTAAATATGCTCTAATAGTTTGTATAAGCGGCGTCTAAATAGCCGCTTATACACTGCAAAAATGTCGTTGAATATATTTTAATCTAGCTTTGGTGTAATATCCAAAACATCTTGTTCTTTTTTCTCATCTAATGTAATATGCACAATCTCTTTTCCGATTTTTGAAAAATCAATAGCTTTCATATTGATTGAACGCACTCTTCGATTATGCTGAGTGTGAAAACTCAATGTAAGGTCTTTTAAATTCCATGCTGTAGTCCAGATGGTAGAACTTCGCATTAAATCTTGATTTTGCCCCTGGTCAGCGCCTTCAGCTCCGTCAGGTCCTAGTGGTAGGTTGAAATTATCGAGTATTCTAAAGCTTTCATAAAGAGCTTCTTGTCCATTCTCAATTTCTCTTGCCGTTTGTGTCCATGCGGTAGCTCTAACAAATCTTGACGGAGGAGTATTATCACCAGGCAATCCAATCATACCAGAGCCAGCTCCTGTCGGTGAAAAATTAATACCCGACAGATTTTTCGGTTGGACAGAGTACATTGAGAGATTTACGTAATTACTCAAATTGGTCATGTGCCAATCGTAGTTTGGGGCATTTGTAATAACTCCTAAAGGGGCATTGTGAATTTTTAAGGCACCATCTGTATTTTCGATTACTATGGAGTTTCCATTAGTATCTGTGACCATCCAATGCGCATCTGCAACTATTCCAATCGCTTTTTCAACAACTCCTACTACTACTATCTCTTGCATTCCCTTTTTCACTTCTTCAATGGTAGCAAATTGAGATAGGATATAATTTGGGACATCCTGAGCAGAGATAGTATTTGCAGCATTTTTTCTGTCATAGTCAGGATATTTGGCGTATCCAGGGTGATAAAACACACCTACAGTTAGGCCTCTTTCATTCATACCGTCAGCAATGAAATCTTTATTAAGCATGTCCAGCCCAATAATTCCATATTTTGTAGAGAATCTTTTACCATTAAGACCATCAGGCGTTAAGCCAGTAAAAGAATAGTTATGTGGTATGATCGCCACTCTAGAATTTAGATCAAAAGCACCCCACTCCATGGTTCTCGCATAAATAACAGAGCCATCTTTCGCAATTAAACGAATCCCTGTACATGCATAAGACTGAACAATACTAATCATAAAGATTAGACTTAAAGTTAATGAGATAATTCTTTTTTTCATATTGTATTAATTTAATTAAGATTTCACATTCTTCTGTATAAATACAAGTGTTTTTTAATATTTCTGGTTGTATCCTCAAATGGATAGTATTCCTAACTACACTTTCATATGTTATTGAGTCTTATTTTGCTCTTAAACCCATAAACAAAAGTCTATCATAAATAATTCTGCGTAACAATAATGAACTTAGAACAGTTGAAAGACGATTGTTATTGGTGATGTCTTTTAAATAATTAGAATTTATTTTCTATAAATTTAACAAAATAATTATTAACGCAACTCAGTTGCAATAATTATTTTATTTCATTGCAATGCATACAAACAATAAGTTAAACACAATTTGGTATTGTATCGAGAATTCTTAAGCTAATCAATTGGACAATTAACGCCATACAAAAGCCTAGCTAATCGTATATCAATGATTTTGATCAAACACCTAAAATATTTAATATCTATCCAAAGTATTACTAACGAATTTATTATCTTTTCGTTCACATTACGCCACTGCATTTAGCAAGACATTATCGTTCATTATCAAGATTAGGTATCAATAAATTACAATTATGAAATTAAAAAGCTTATTTCAACTATTAATAGGTCTGTTAGCCATCTTAATAACCAATAGTTGTATTCAAGAAAAAAAGCGATTCAAAGATAATATAGTAACAAAAGCAAATCCCTTACCATCTTGGAATGAAAGTGCTTCCAAAAAGGCTATAATTTCCTATATCAATGATGTAACAAATGAAAATAGTCTAAATTTTATTCCAATTAAAGATCGTATTGCCACATTTGATAATGATGGAACTCTTTGGAGTGAGAAACCTGCCTACTTTCAATTGTTTTTTGCTATCGACAGGGTGAAAGAATTGGCTAAAAATCATCCTGAATGGAAAACAAAGCAGCCTTTTAAGGCTGTTTTGGATAATGATATCGAAGAACTTACAAAGCAAGGAAATCTTGGACTGATGACATTATTGCAAGCTTCACACGCAGGTATGAGCATAAATGAATTTGATGCTATTGTTAAAGACTGGATAAAAACAGCGAAACATCCAACAAAGAATGTTAGATTCGACCAATTAGTTTACCAGCCAAAACTGGAGTTGTTACAATACCTCCGAGCGAACCATTTTAAAATTTATATCGTTTCTGGTGGTGGTGTAGATTTTATGAGAGCGATTGTAACCGAAATTTATGGTATTCCCACTGAACAAATAATCGGAAGTAGGATAAAGACTAAGTTTGAATACAACGATGGAAATCCCAAAATTGTTCGAGGTACTGAACTTGAATATAATGACGATAAAGAAGGAAAACCACTCAATATTCAAAAGATAATAGGTAAAAAACCAGTATTTGCATCTGGTAATTCTGATGGAGATTTGCAAATGTTACAATGGACAGCCTCGAATAATCATAAAAGTTTTATGCTTTATCTCCATCATACGGATGCAGAACGAGAATGGGCCTATGATCGCGCGTCCCCTGTAGGTAAACTTGATGAGGGACTTAACCAGGCAAAAACAAAAGGTTGGACAATCATTGATATGAAAAAAGATTGGAGTGTAATATACCCTTATGAATTATCTAAGAAGTAATTAACGAAAATCCACTACCGTGCATATTTCACTGCTGGCTAATGTTCACTTTTATAGGATCTAGCGGTCTTTTATCTTTGTTCTATTTACTAAATTTAGTGCTTAAACACACAGCTACTCGTAGCTGAGACCGTTAAAACACATATATGATGAAATGGCTCTACAAAAACTGGTATAAATCCACAATTTTTATAGCAATCTACTTAATAATCATACTTCCATTGTACTTGTTAAAATCAGATTATGCAGTATTTCTTATATGGCTACAATTTGCAGTATATCTGCTACATCAATTTGAAGAATACATCTTACCCGGTGGATTTGTAAAGTTTTTTAATAACAAAGTACTACAGTCCGATAAAGATAATTATCCACTAGATGACAGAGCCTCGTTTTGGATAAATATTCCGATCATTTTTATTGCATTTCCGCTTTCTGCAATTCTAGCTAGCTGTATTGACATTTCCATAGGAATATGGACTGCCTATTTTTCTATAATTAATGCTTTATCACACGTAGTTATGTTCTTTAAGCACAGATATAATCCTGGCTTTTTTGTAAGTCTTTTTTTAAATATTCCTGTTGGAACTTACACAGTCTTCTATTTCGATGATCACGGAATAATTTCTACTAATGCGCAATTAATTGGTCTAATGATTGGTGTTTTAATTCAAGCTGCTGTGATGATTTATGGCTTTAAGGTTTTAAAACCGAAGGTTAAATAAATAAACTGTTGCTAACACGTTATATAATAAAAAGAGTGTATAGTTGTTTACGAAAGATCAGTGCTAATTACCTACATCACTAAATCCTGATTTTGGCTATAAGAATTAATAAATATAAAACAACGTACAATATTCTGGCTCAGTGCAAACTTAACATTTCATCCCTTTTTATTCCCCTACTTGCCTTATACTTACCAGAATCTCGTACCTTAACTTGAATCTCCAAGCTAATAAACCCAACGATTAACATCACACCAAAGCTTGGCTAATCTTGTATCAATGATTTAAATCAAACATTTAAAATATTTGATATCTTTCTTAATCAGACGCATTTATTATCTTTTACGCGTAATACGCAACGGTCCTCAGCATGGAGTTGTGCGTCATTACGGAACAATCTTTGATAAAAAGAAATAAACATGTTCAAATGACTATAAAAAAACCACTTCAGCTATTAACCCTATTTTTATTTTTCACTAATTTTCATTTCACTGCACAAAACCTTACAGAAAGAATAGATAACGTTGAAAATAGCTTAAGTCCGCTTGTATCCATAGAGGGAGAATCGCTTTGGAATCTTCAAGAAAGAATGCGACAGTATAAAACACCAGGATTGAGTATTACCGTAATTAAAGATTATAAAATTGACTGGACAAAAAGCTATGGACAGATTAGTAATGATTACAAAAATAAAGTAACAAATGAAACTGTATTTCAAGCAGGTTCCATAAGTAAGTTTGTTAATGCTCTTGCAATTATGAAGCTCTGTGAACAAAATAATATAGAATTAGATTCAGATATAAATAGTCACCTAACTTCTTGGAAATTTCCATACAAGAATAGTTCTGATAAAATTACCTTACGCCAGATATTAAGTCATACGGGCGGATTATCTATGAGTGGCTTTAGCGGTTACAAAAAGGCTGAAAATTTACCTACTACTATTGAAATTTTAGAAGGTAACGGCCCAGCTAATTCCGAAAAAGTTATCTCAATAATTCCGGCAAACCAAGAATTTAAATATTCTGGAGGAGGTACTACAATTTCACAGCTGATCTTGACTGATAATGCTAATGAAACCTATGAGAACTTTATCAGCAATTATATTTTTACACCCCTTAAAATAGAAAATTCATTCTATTCAATCCAAGAAGAAAAGTACACCAAAAACATATCTTCAGGACATACAAGAAAAGGGAAGCCGCTTAAAAACAACTATAATTTCTATCCAGAATCCGCAGCTGCCGGATTATGGACAACTACCTCTGATTTAGCCAATATTTTAATTGATTTTCAACTAAGTTTAAATGATAATGAAGGTAAAATATTATCAAAAGAATCAGCAGTTGAAATGATAAAACCAGTTTTAAACAATAGTAATTCTGGACTAGGAGTTTTTCTAGAAAAACAAGGCGAAAACATTTATTTACAGCATTCAGCCGCTACCAGAGGATTTAGAGGTAAGTTTTTTATAAGTGCTAAAGGAGGGAATGGTGTTGTTATACTGACAAATGGAACGAGTATTAAAATCCTTGAAGAAATAATACGTAGCGTTGCTATAACATATAACTGGGATGGCTTTAAAATATTTGAAAGAAATTTAGATATAACTTATGAAAAATCCGATTTGATACAATACGTTGGAACATATGGTTTAAATAAGAGGAAAATTCAAGTTAAACTAAAAAAAGGAAAATTAATTTTATCAGAAAAAGGAAAATGGAGCTCGAAATTAACACCTATAGATGATTCTAAATTTGTGATTGATATTGTAAAACCAACAGCTACAATTCAATTTAGAAATGATGAAAATGGCGCGGTTAGCCGGTGTATTTTGAATCAAGGTGGATTAACTGAATGGAAAAAAGAAATATAGAACAATAACGAACACACAACCATAGCTATAATTGCATGTATCAGGTCGCTTGGCTCATATCATTCTGACAATATACCACACCAAAATAAAAGTATAAAATAGCGGCTTATTTCTCAACGGAATAATCCTGCGGATGATTCCATAGCAAAATCATAGTCCAGACCTTGGACAGTAATTAAACCTTTATAAGAAAACAAAGTCAAAAGAAAAGAATTTAATAAATATGCTGGATATGAATAAAGTAGCTTACCTAATGATTTTAGCGATATTACTATTTACTGGTTGTAGTACAGATGATGCAATTGTAACAAACAATAATATACCAACAGTAAAGACTGAATCCGCTTACACGGTTTTAAAAGAAGAAGATATCATATATGCCGAAGGGCTTAGTCATAATATGACAAGTACTACCCCTTTTGCGATTCCCATAAAATTAGATATCTATTACCCTGACAATAATTCTACTAATAGACCTGTGTATATGTTTATTCATGGAGGTGGATTTACAGGAGGAATAAAACATAAGCCTGAAATTGTAGATATGGCTAATTATTACGCATCAAGAGGGTGGGTTTTTATTTCTATAGATTATAGAACAACAGAAGAATTAGGTGTAATACAAGGAATGACATCAGAAGAATTATTAGTGTATTACAGAGGAATTGCACCCCAAGAATGGCTTGAAAATGCTTTGCAAGGAGCACAGAGTTCGGGTGAAGTTCAGCAAGCTACTGCAATGTATATCGCCCAAAGAGATGCAAAAGCGGCTCTTCGTTGGATTGTGGCAAACGCAAGCACCTACAACATAAATAAAGATTTTATTACAGTTGGTGGTGCTTCTGCGGGAGCAATTACTACAATTGCTTTAGGGATTTCAAATCATGAAGACTTTAAAGACGAAATTACCATTAGCGATGATCCAACACTTTCAACTACAAACTTAAGCCAAACTTATAATGTAAGAAGTATGATTTATTTTTGGGGATCAAACATTAAGTTAGATGTTTTTGAGTCTGTTTATCAACTAAATCAATATGAAAGATATGATGTCAATGATCCTGAATTATTTATGGCACATGGAGAGGCATATGACCCTGTTACACCTTATCAAGAAGCACTTGAATTACAATCCATTTATAACTCTCTAGGAATTTATAACGAACTCGCAACCATTATGGTTCCAAGTATTTCAAACCCTTTGGTTTTGGTCGATGCAGGCCATGGTGCTTGGGATGGTGAGGTAAATGGAAAAGGCTTATCGGAATTAACTTTTGACTTTTTAGTTGAAAGACAAAAGTTAATAACGGAATAAAAACTACCCCCAAATATTTTATAAAAATAATTACGACTTAATCGCTAAAGCGAAATCAATGAAATATAAAAAGGTTTGTTTTTAAATAGAAATTTAGCGGGTTAAATCCGCTTTTATTTTTTTAAGACCGTTAGAGCACATTCAGCCGAAGCTGACTTGTATAGTTATGTTTTACAGACTTAATTCCTGAACCTGCAATAACAATATACCAGAGTCAATTTGGTACCGTATCTTAAATTCCAATCTAGTAAATTCAACGATTAACGTCACGACATAGTCAGACTAATCGATCATCAGTAATCTAGATTCAACACCTAAAATATTTGATATTTATACAAAGCATTGCTAATGAATTCATTATCTTTTCATTCGCGGTACACAACTGCGTTTTAAAGGACATTACTATAAAGCCTTAAATAATGATGAAATTATTAAAATTAATCCCAATAGTCATCCTAATGATTGGGTGTAAAAAAAGTCAAAACGATGCTTTTAGATTTCCAAATCAGAGCGAAGTAACACTAGCTATGAATAAAAAGATGAAATCTAGTGATTTGCCTAGCGTAGTTGCTATCGCATCTAATAAATTTGACAAGGAATTGTCTTTTTGCTATGGTAAGGCCGTTTGGGGAGAAAATTTAAATGTGACAAAAGATCATATTTATCAGCTTCATTCTATGACGAAACTACTAACTAGTGTTGCAGCTCTTCAACTCGTTGAAAAAGGTCAAATTGGCTTGGATGATGATTTGAGTTCATTAATGCCTGAAATGACAGATATTCCAATTTTAATAAAAGGAGAACTTTCTAAAGCTAAAAAGCCGATCACTTTAAGACACCTTTTAACGCATACTTCGGGATTTGGCTATGCATGTTGTACAGATTCTGAATTAGCTAATTTTGATTATAGTAAATGGAACTATGAAGATGCTCCAAGAAGATTTGAAAGTGGAACGCAATTTTTATACGGTACAAGTTTGGAATGGGTGGGGAAACTAATTGAAAAACTAAGTCAATCTACATTAGAAAATTACTTTAAAGAGAATATAACTGATCCTTTAGACATGAATAGGACCTTCTTTAATGTTCCGGATTCTTTACAAAATTTTATAGTTTCAAGAGGATATAGAGGACAAGATGGTAAACAAAAGTTGACTGAAATAAAAGAACGTATTCCAAAAGAAAATGTAACTGAATTTAGTGGTGATGATGGTCTATGGTCCTCACCAAATGACTATATGAAACTCCTAAGATGCCTACTTAATTATGGTACACTTAACGATGTAGTTTTGTTAAAGAAAAAGACAGTTGAAGAAATGCTTAAAAATCAAATTAACAATATAAATATGGATAGTAAAGGGAATTATTTCAATCCCGCTTATTGCTGTAATTTAGAAAATTTCACAACTAATTCTACTAAATGGGGATTAGCCTGGGCCATTGATAATGATGGACAAAGTTATGGGCGTAAACCAGGTACCGTATTCTGGGGTGGAATGATGAACACTTACTTTTACATAGATTACAAGTCCGAAATAGCTTCATGTATTTTCACACAACATATACCTTTTAATCACAAAGAAACTACTTCAATATTTGATGAATTCTCAAGGTTGATATATTCAAAAAATATTTCAAAATAATAGGCTAATGGTAACCCTGTATAAAGTAAACAGAGCATACATGGATATTCCGAAGCTAAGTACAAACTAGAAGGTTTATCACTTTTAATTACCCTACTTACTATAAACTAAATGATAACATGCAATTATTCATGGCATATTATTGTTTTTAAAAGACGTGCATGTGTTCGCTTCGCTCAGATCACCTAAAAGTAAACTCCAGTTGCTCAAACCTCGCCACATCACCGATACCTACTTCTTGAGATCAATGAATCATCGCCAGGGTATTTCTGATCGTATAATACCTGTAATATTGGTATTTTCTTACAGCTAGTGTTAGGTGCCCACCGAAGAAAAACTCAATGGATAAAATCGTCCTTTTTGTAGTATAGATACTTTACTGTTTGAATGTTACTGGTTATTAAAAGACAAATTTATAGATCCAGTTTCTCGACGCTTTGATTTAGAAGAAAATGGAAAGCTTACATTTGAACTTACAACTTGCATTGGACACTTCAAAAAAGTAGACTATAAGCTTATATAAAATAAATTAATCTTTACTTACAAATTCATAAATATAATTGAATTTATAAAGGATTACTGCAAAAAGTGAAACTATGAACTGATTCCAAAATTATCTTATTGGGATAGCAGAAAACTAAAACCCGAGTAATGTCACACAAAACCTCATAAGTTAGACAAATTCACGACTGCAAATAAAACTGAAGACGCGCTATGAACAAGAAATTACTTTGGATCGAAAGTGAGTTAAAGACTTTCAAATTGACTGAATTCAATATTGAACTTATAAATAACACACAAAATTTCAAGGATTAAACCACGGAATCATACCCTCTTGGCTTCTTTTAACGGTAACAACAATATTTAAACCATAGCACAAACCTTAATCTATATTTTTTAATCTTATGAATAAATACCTGAGTTCTATTAGCTACATTTTCATTATATAAACTCTATAATCTAGAGCACCACAACCCATAACCTATTAAAAAAGAATACATTACAACCAATAATACATGTATCATTATTAGTCTAACAAAATAACCTTCACATCGACACATTAGTTTATTTTGCCTTGATATTTATGTTTTTAAACTAAATTATACTCTAAAAATAAAAAAAGACAGTATTTTTAATTTTAGAAACTATTCACATTTAAAAACTTGGTTTTATTAAAAATAAATAGCCGGTTCATAAGCCTCTGATTTAAAGCAAAAACATTATATATTCAAAAAATATAAAAACTATGAAACGATTTAAAAGCTTCTTGTACACTGCAATCTTCCTCTTAAATCTTTTGTTTTCTTGTTCTAATGAGCAAAACAAAGCTCAACAAAAAGTGACATCAGATAATAACTTCCTCGCAAGCTATAGTACTAAAAACAAGCATATTGAATTAAAACAATACCTTAATTTTAAAGATACTACTGATTTTGCAAATGCCAAGCGTGGTTTCATCGCAACTATTGAAAGTGGTGAAATCCTTAAAGAAGATCAGTCTGTTTCGTATAGCATGAAACAATTTGAATTTTTAAACAAAGAAGCACCTGACGAAGCCAATCCTAGCCTGTGGAGACAAAGCCAGTTAAATTCAATTAATGGTTTATTTGAAGTCACCAAGGGCATATATCAAATTAGAGGTTTTGATTTGGCAAATATGACACTGGTCCAAGGCAAAAGCGGATGGATCGTAATTGATCCTTTAACAGTTCCTGCAACTGTTAAAGCCGCAATGAAATTGGTGGATGAAAAATTGGGAAAACAAGAGGTAAAAGCAGTTATCTTTACACACTCCCATGTCGATCATTTTGGGGGAGTCAAAGGAATTTTGGATGAAGAGGATGTGACTTCAGGTCAAATAGAAGTCATTGCACCAGAAGGCTTTTTTGAACATTCAATTAGTGAAAATGTGATGGCTGGGAACGCCATGACAAGAAGAGCTACTTATATGTATGGAAATTTATTACCAAAATCTGATATTGGGAGTTATGGCAGTGGCTTGGGAACTACTTCCGCCAAAGGGATGACAGGAATAGTGAAGCCAAGTAAAATCATCTCTGATGACACTAAGTTTTCTCAATTTGTAGACGGTATTGAAATTCAATTCATTTACACCCCTGAATCGGAAGCACCTGCGGAAATGATGTTTTACCTGCCTTCCTTCAAAGCATTTTGTCAGTCTGAAAATGTCAGTCACACTTTACATAACTTATATACCCTCAGAGGGGCACAGGTTCGAAATGGTCAAAAATGGAGTCGTTATATCGATCAGTGCATCGCAACCTGGGGAGCAGATATGGAAGTCTCTTTTGGGTCACACCACTGGCCAACTTGGGGAAATGAAACTATCATACCCTATTTAGAAAATCAACGCGACACTTATCGCTACATACATGATCAAACCCTGCGATTGGCCAATCAGGGATACACACCGATAGAACTTTCAGATATGATTCGCTTGCCTGAAAATTTGGATAAGCAATTCTATAATAGAGGATACTACGGCTCGGTAAGTCATGATGTCAAGGCACAATATCAATTGTATTTTGGTTGGTTTGACGGTAATCCAGCCAACTTAAATCCTCATACTCCTGTAGAATCTGGAAAACGTTTTGTTGAAATGATGGGAGGGGAAGAAGTTGTAATAGAAAAATCGAAAGCATATTTTGAAGAGGGAGATTACCGATGGGTAGCACAATGTTTAAATCAATTGATTTTTGCTAATCCAGAAAATCAAGAAGCCAAAGATTTATTAGCAGATGCTTATCAACAACTAGGATATCAATCTGAATCGGGTCCTTGGCGTAATTTTTATTTGACTGGTGCCAAAGAGCTGCGTACCCCTGTTAAAAAAATAAACATGGGATCCACTGCAACACCAGATATGATCAAAGGCATGGATACCCAACTGTATTTTGAATATCTCGGTATGCGATTCAAAGGAGATGAAAATTCGGATTTGAAATATAATTTTAACATAAATCTAACAGATACGCAGGAAAAAATAGCGCTTATAGTAAGTAACGGTGCGGTGATTCCAAGAATGAATACTCACGTAACAGAGAATGTAACAGCCACGATTAATATGACAAGAGCACACTTAGATAGCATAAGTTTAGGTGAAGCTTCCTTTGCAGAGTTACTTAATAATAAAAACATAAAAATTGAAGGTGATGCGAGTGCATTTCCTAATTTTATGTCTAAAATTGACCAATTTGAGTTTTGGTTTAATATTGTACAACCCTAGTTTATTTTTATGAAAATTTTAAAAAAAATATTGTTACTTCATCTATTATTGGGGGGAGTAATAGCGCAGGCACAAGGAGACGGACCAAGAGCTTATTGGCCACAGCCTAATGGGACAAATATTACAACACCCTTGTATACTTTTGTAGGTTCTAATCAAGTTTTTGACAATGCACAATTCATAAAACAAGCTGATTTTGACACAAATATTTACGGTCTTATGTACACCAGACTGTTCAATGTAAAAGGAAGGACGGCAGCCATAGTAGCCATGCTAAGCTATGGTGACACAAGCGGTGGATTACCCCGATTTAATGGAACGACTAATGGTTTAGGAGATATCTATGTGGTTGGAGTGTTGAATTTATATGGCGCTCCCTCGGTAGACAAACAAGAATTTATAAAAACGAAATACAACACAATTGTTGATATTCAATTGGCTTTCAGAGCTCCAACCGGAAAATACGATGCATCAGATGTTTTAAATTTAGGAACCAATAGATGGGAATTTAAAATTGGTGCACCAATAATGAAATTTATAAATTGGGGTACACCTAAAGTGACTTCCATTGAATTTTTACCAAGTATATCCTTTTTCACCAAAAATAATGATTTGGGTACCACACCAGGCTCTTTATCTCAAAAGCCATTGTTTATGTTAGAAAATCATGTCACGCAGCAGCTTAATAAAATGTTTTGGCTTTCTTTGGATAGTATGTATCGTTTAGGAGGTGAAACCGCCGTAAATGATGTAGATAACGATAATTCATTTAATACCTTCCAATTAGGTGGAACCTTAGGGATGTATTTTTCACGTAAAGTAGGTCTCAAACTTTCTTATGGTTCCGTAATTGGTGAAACAACAGATGGAATGTCTGGTGACATGTTAAGGGCAATGCTCTCTTTTACTTTTTAATTAAAGCCTTGTCTACTAAACGCCTAAGCATATAATCCTCTCTGATGCCATTTCATTATCGTGTATCTGAATCTATGAGATGTAAAAATTTATGCACGACTTTTGGAACAGCCTTATTTCTGTTTTTAAATCAAGTACTGAAAAATAATTGTTTCAACCGTTGATTTGAATGTGCATGAATATAAATCGGTTACTTCTAATGAATAAAGCTAATTTATATAAGTCAACACATCACCAAATGAAACACATATTTAACTAAGGGGTTAAGCTTTTAAAATAACATTATCATCTGCAGTAATACGCTTTAAAACACCTTGTAATTATTCCTAGTCAAAAACTAGGAACCTTACTTTTTTGGTGCATTAAAATTATCAAAATCCAATGTACTCATAGACAAGTTACTTCAGTGAATAGCAGCCAAAAATAGCCTCTACTTAGGGACTCAAGCCGTTAACATACACTCACAAAATACTAAATACAAATTGGCACCGTATCTTGAATTTCGAAGCTAATAAATCCTACATTCAACTGCACACCAAAGCGCGGCTAGTCATGTGTCAGTGATTTTGTTACAACACCTAAAATATTTGATAGCTATCAAAAGCATTGCTGACGAATTTATTATCTTTTCATTCAAAATCAGCAACTGTGCTGAGCAGAGCGTTATCACTAATTTTAAAAATCTCCATAAGAGTATTGGAAAATAAAATCGAAATTATTGAAACTATCGGAAAGATTGCTGTTTTTGTTATGGTACTACTTTCTATTTTTCTTTTTACAGTTAAAACAAAAAATCACCTTTCGAATAGACTTTTGGGTATTTATTTAATGGTAATTGTATTTGACCTCATTGGTTTATTTACAAACAAGACTTTAGAATACCCCATTATCCATAATTTAAAAATGGCTTCTAGTTTACTACAACTACCATTATTCTACCTCTATGTATTGTCTGCCTGTTATTCTAATTTTAAGATTAGAAAAAAACATGTCGTTCATTTCATTTTATTCTTTGTGTTTTTTATCCTACTCCATATTACAACCCGCTCTAATGAAAGTTTATTGCTTTATGAAATAGTTGGTGAGTTACAATTTATACTCTATATAGTTTTGGTATTTCTAGTATTAAAAAACTACAAAACCATATATCGTGAAAACTATTCAAATACAAATTACGAATTATATAAATGGTTGTTTCAGATTACTGTTTTCTCTTGTATAGCCCATGCATTCGTATTATTAAGATGGTATGCATCAAATTCAAAATTTCAAGAATATGTGTTAAATATCAATATTCTAATTAGTCTTTCTGTATTAGGGATCACAATATTTTTTGTCTTAAAAGCTTTGTATCAACCAGACCTTTTTAAAGGCATCAATAGCAACTTAAACCCTATCAACTCATTTTTGGACAAGAAGACCTCCATAAACAATACTCGAAATAATGACATTAAAAGCAAATATATTCCAAAACTGACTTCCTATATGGTAGAAGAAAAACCATATTTAGATTATCAATTAACACTACAAAAATTAGCTGATCAAATTCAAATTCCAGAAAAAGAGTTGTCACTATTAATTAACCATTATTTAAACAAGCACTTTTTTGACTTCATAAATGAGTACCGCATAAACGACGCTAAAACTCTTCTAAAAGATGTCACAAAGAAAGAAGTAACTGTTTTAGAAATAGTATATCAAGTTGGTTTTAACTCCAAATCTTCGTTTTATACTGCTTTTAAAAAAGTAACGGGCCAAACCCCTACAGCATACAGAAAATCAGTAAGTTAACAGTAGTCCGACTTTAAATCGAACTCATTTTTTAAGATATAATCAGTCCGACTTAGTTTACTCGGACGTTTAAAACACCACTATTTTTCATTTTTGTTTGAAACTTAAAAAAACGAAAATGAAATCTATTTACTCACTCTGTTTAGTACTATTAATTAACCTGAGCCATGGCCAACAATTACCTAAAGAATTAAATCACATTGATGATGAAATTATTGAGCTAATGAAAGAATTCAAAACGGTAGGGTTATCAGTAGCCGTGGTAAAAGATGATAAAACTTTATATGCTAAAGGGTTTGGTTACCGTGACCTTAAACAAAAATTACCAGTTACAGCAAATACACTTTTTCACATTGCCTCAATGACTAAGGCATTTACAGGCGTCGTATTAGGTGTTTTAGAATCAGAAGGTCAACTATCGCTTAAGGATAAACCAGCAATGTATGTTCCAAACTTTCAGTTTTACAATGATAAGATGAACAACCTTATAACCATTGAAGATTTATTAAGCCACAGAAGTGGAATTGGGTCGCAAGGTGTTTCTCAAGAGATGTTCCCAGATGCTAATAGGCTAAAAACAGTGCAACGATTACGATATTTAAAACCTGAATCGGAAGTTAAAAATAGTTGGGATTACAGCAATATAGGCTATACGCTAGCAGGAACTATTATAGAACAAGTAACAGGAAAAAGCTGGGATACAAATATTGAAAACCGCATTTTCAAACCTCTAAAGATGAACAATTCGTGCACAACAAATCAGAAAATGAGGGAATCAAATAACTATGCTCTTGGATATGGTATGTATGAAGGAAAAATCGAGAAAGTTCCTTTTCAAAACTATTATGCTTTTGGTCCAGCTGGTGTTATCAAAAGCTCGGTTAACGATTTGTCCAACTGGATGAATGTTTGGTTAAACAAAGGGATGTTTGATGGTACCCAAGTACTACCTAAACACTATATTGATAGTGCCTCTAGACCTCAAAATATTAAATATGATGAGGAGTATACAAAAGAGTCATTCTTATTTAGTGAAGGATTTGGTTGGCGCATTAGGTCTTGGCATGGTTACTATAGATTGCGTCATGGTGGAAATACAAATGGATTTAGTTCAGTAACAGAACTATTTCCATTTGAGAATATAGGCATTGTAGTATTATGTAACCAAAGTAACTCTATAATTCCCTATATCATATCTGATATGATCTCAAGAAAGCTACTTCATCTTTCTGCCGAAGAAAGTTACCCTGTAGATGTTTCAGACATTTATAAACCCGGAGAAGACAAACCTTTTAATGAGAATATGATGCCAACTTTACCGTTGCATAAATTTGAGGGTACTTATAAAGCAGATGGCTTTGGAACCATACGGATTATTGAAAAAGAAGGAAGGCTACTGGCAATATTTCCCACGTATACCTTTAAATTAGAACATTTAAATTTCAACAACTATTATCTAAAAGGGATGAAAGATTTTAAAGAATCTTTTAATCCCGAGTTCACCGTTAAATTTGATAGTAATACTAAAGGAGATGTAGTAATCTTAAAACTATATGCTCAAAAAGCACCTATCGAATTTAATAAAGAGGAATAAACTACTCTCAATATCGTGCATAGCTCATTCTGGCAGCATTTCTAATCGGAATTCATTGCAATATTATAGCATTGGATTACTGTGTAAAAGACCATTAGGTATTTTCCGAAATAAGATATGCAGCAGCTGACGGACTCAAGTTCTTAATGTACAATAACAATATACCAAATACAATTTGGCACCGTATCTTGAATTCCCAAGCTAATAAATACGACGATTAACGCCACACTGCACCGTAGCTAATCGTATTATAGCAATAATTTGGATCAAACACCTAAAACAATTGACATCTATCCAAAGTATTGCTAACGAATTTATTATCTTTTCATTCCTAATACACAACTACGTTTAGCAGGGAGTTGTAGCTAATTATAAAAAAATGTGATTTATGAAATTTAATATTATCACAACTATTGTCGCTCTCTTTTTCTTGTCTGCAAATTGTCAATCGCAGAATAATATTGACCTTTATTTATATAAAAAAGATGGTAAAGTTGGTTTAATAAATGGAAAGGGGGAAATAATGCTTGATGCAAATTATAGCCACATAGGTAACTTTAAAGAAGGAAAAGCAGCCGTAACTATTACTGTAAGAGCAAAAAACAACTATCATAATATTCTTAACACAAAATTAGGGTATATCAATGAAGAAGGCGAAGTAGTGATTCCTTTAAAATTTCAGCATATTCCTGATGAGATAAAAGACTTTTCTGAAGGAATGGCAGTGATAAAAATCAACAATAAAT
This sequence comes from Winogradskyella sp., assembly GCF_013213975.1. Classification (GTDB taxonomy): domain Bacteria; phylum Bacteroidota; class Bacteroidia; order Flavobacteriales; family Flavobacteriaceae; genus Winogradskyella. The sequence goes on along the minus strand of NZ_JABSST010000010.1, from coordinate 21,150 downwards.
ATGGCTATATAAATTCCGATGGTAAAATTGTTATCCAGCCAAAATATTCACGTGCTTTTCCTTTTAGTGAAGGATATGCTGTGGTTGAATTTAATGGAGATTATTCCAACAGAGCGCTCATAGACAAAAATGGTAAAGTAGTTTTTAGGTTTCTTGAAAGATATCAAGTACAAGTAGATTCCCTGGTAAAAAGAATCTTATTGACTAATCCAATTCCTCAGCTATCAGAAGACAAGATTGCAGTTCACCGATATGATAGTAAGGGAAAAAGTATAGCTTCAGTTTTTAATAGTAAAGGTGAGATTTTGTTTACACAAGAACTGTTTGGGATAAAGTCTTACGAAGATGGCGTTGCTATCGCTACCATGAATGACTGTAGGATTGGTAATGAAAATTGCTTCTTCATTATCGATGATAAAGGAAATCGATTGACTTTAGAATCGTTTTATCCAATTTCAAGAATTAAACGCGATTGTTTTTTGGTTAGAAATGCATTAAGCGGTCATCAAAAGATTATAGATAGAAATGGAAATATCTTAACACCATCAATAGAGGACGGTGTAAAAATTAGTGTAAATGATCTAAAGAATTCATCCGATCTAATAAGGGTTAGGAAAAATGGTATGAATGGGTATATAAATGAATCTGGTGAATTAGTCATTGACTTTCTTTATGTGAAGGCAACTTCGTTTTCCGAGGGAATGGCTTTTGTGGGAAAACTGGATCATACAGTTTTATGTATTGACAAAGCGGGCAATATTGTCTTTGAGATTGATGCCAAATACTATGCTGATTGGAGCTTCCCTTTCTCTTATGTGTCTTTCCCATTTGGAGTATTCCAAAATGGCCTTGCAACAATACAAATGACCATTGATGGAAAAAGCAATATTGTTCATGTAGATAAAACTGGTAAGTTTTTAGTAATTAATGAAAAGTAAGCACACTAAAAAAATATCAAACCGAAAATAAAAGAAAAATGAAAGAACTTATTCTGTATTCAGGTTTTGCTGGTATTACTATTTTTCTCGGCGGACTTTTAGCAAATTATTTTAATCATCACATAAAAGAAAGCCCTATTAAGTATGAAATTACCCATACATTAATGTCTTTTGGAGCAGGAATAATTTTATCAGCATTAGCATTGGTTCTAATACCGAAAGGTTTAGAAGAGTTGGAACTTTTACCTTTCGCTTTTTCATTTCTGTTTGGAGCATTGTTATTTTTGTTTCTTGACCAATATTTAGCTAAAAAGGGAAGCCAAACAGCCACACTTCTTGCTATGTTGATGGATTTTATACCTGAATCCATTGCTCTAGGGGCCGTATTCGCTATTGAGCCGAAAATGGCAACAGTGTTAGGGGTTTTTATTGGATTACAAAATTTACCAGAAGCGTTTAACGCTTTTAGAGATCTAGTCCAAAGCGGATTTTCAGTCAAAAAAACGCTGATTATATTTTTCTTTCTTAGCTTTTTGGGAATTACAGGAGCACTCATTGGACATTATCTCTTAAGTGATTATCCTGATTTGACAGCTCATTTAATGACCTTTGCGAGCGGAGGTATATTGTACTTGCTCATTCAAGATATTATACCTGAAAGTAAGCTAGAAAAGAAATACCTGACTTCTTTAGGAGCGATTATTGGTTTTTTAGTGGGAGTTATAAGTGAAAAATTAATATAACAACTACCTGCTATTTTAAATTATAAATAGCGGATTTTGTTTGGTTTTGAGCAGTATCTCTTGCTTGGATATTAGTGATGCTTCGGAAAGAAATCGCACACACTCCCCTACCATAAGATAACATACACCCTTAAAATGTGTATATGCAGCTGAAGCTTACTTTTAAACACCTGTTATACAAGTGATAAATCACTTAAAACAAACGATAAAGGTTAATAGCAAACCATTAGCGATTCGTGTAGATCATAAGCTAGATTTCCCTTCTAAATCATTTGTACAATTCGCGAAATAAATTCAACATACATCAAGCATATCTAAACAAAAACACGACGACCAAGTGAGTGTCTAGTACAGATTAATAAAACGTTTACAGAACATGTATTGGATGTTTACGTAATTAGAAATTTAGATGTGGTAAGAGCACAAGCACCGCTTTTCAGATAAGATGATAAGTAGGCTACCCTCTCAAGTCATTAGGATGAAAAAATCGAAATAAGTTTTGAGGGGTTCTATTTGTAGCCATTGTACTTTATGCAATCATATGCTACAATACAATCCCTAACTATTGCCTCTACAGCATTTGTTCTCACGATTACTGAAAATTTAAAATCCTGTGTTAAGAGAGAAAAGTAAGCACAAAACAATTCTTAATAGAAAAATGCTAATGATTAAAGCTTTTATAAAAATACTTGATTTATTTTTATATTTAAGTCTTTATTCCATATTAATAAATATATAACACCTGCCATCTAGATGATTAAACTCTTCAGAAACAACCGAAGAAAATTTCTTTCTGAAAATAAATTTAGCAAGTACCTCGCCTACGCCATAGGTGAAATTTTTTTAGTTGTAGTTGGAATCCTCATTGCAATTTGGATTAATAGTAAGAATCAAGAAAAAATTAACGAGAAAAAAGCAGAGGTCATTCTAATGGAAATTCAAAAGGATTTGAAAAAAGACATTGAATCATCTACTGCAGTTGTTAATACCTTTATTAACTATGACTCAATTGCTAGGTTATTATTATGGGATAAGCTTACTACCAATGAAATGTTCGGTATCTCAAATAAAATGAAACCTTACGAGATTGTATATAAAATGCTAACTTTCAAAATATCTGATAATGGTTATGTTAATTATAATAGAAACCTCAATAACATACCGACGAAATACAACTCTATTACAAATAAGTTAAAATACCTGTACGATACAAGAGGAGTAGAACTGAACGTTGCTAATGAGAGAGTAAGATCGATTGTATTCGAAAATATAGATAAGGTCAATACATTTGATTGGAGTGTACAGACCATAAAAACGGGGTTTCCAGAGGAAGGAAAACACTATTATGCAAAGAATTTGGAGTTTAAAAAGCAATTAATAACGTATATGAATGGAATTGGTAATGTTTTTCTTACGACTGAAATTTACAAATTAGAAGCTATTACTCTACACAACGAAATTTCGAAAATTCTGAATACTGATGACTACATATCCTATCCTCCAAGTTTCAACTCTTCTCCGAATGCTTCAAACGAAAAGCATATTCTTGGAAAGTACAAATTGAAGGAAACAGTGAGTGAAATTTTCCCATCAACTATTGAGCTCAGGGAAGTTGAAAACAAATTACAGTTTTTTAGAGAAGGCTTGCCTGAATTTAGATATTATTGGAACGGTAAAACCACTTTTTTAAATATGATTGATCAACAAGGACTAGTCTTAACTTATATAAGATTTAATAAATCAAAAAATAGCGAGTTTTTTGTATCAGGTGGCAAAAGCGCTTATGCTTACTATACCAAAGTGAGTGACTAATACTATTTTAAGTTGGACTATTAATTGACAATAACAATCAAAAAATCACAGAAATAAAACGAGCTGACGATAAAACTAATTACTAATAAAGTATAGCAACATCATCAATAATGCGTCTCTATTTAGTATCACTTAACAGAAGGTCAATACAACTTTTTATCTATAATTTATAAACTAAATTCAGTACAAAACTATAAAAGCTATTTATAACACTACTCCTTGTCAGTAGTTAATCAAATAAAACAGTGTTTTTATGCATTGGAACGCACTAGGAGATAATTTATAGATCTAAAAATCAACTTTATTTCAATTTTTGAAAATTTAGAAAATGAAGCAGTTTTATTTAAAACTTTTAGAGGGAAAAAAAATACAGCAATGTTGGTGGGAATTCGTTCCTTTGGATACGGATGGTTCTGACGAGATACTTTTAGAGTATATGAATATCGGTGAGTTTTGCCTTGAAATCGGCAATTCATTTACAATTGAGGGCACAGAATATTTGGAAAATACCGAAGGCTTAACAATCGAAAAAACTGAAGAGACAAAAGATGACATTATCATTCACATTACAACAGGCATTAAAGTTAAAATAGATATGCGTATTGGAAGTTACAAAGCCATAACATTACGACTATATGGGCCAGACAACTTTTTCGTGTTATGGAATATGAAATACGCAATTCAATGGCCAGAAAATGAACAATATTTAAATTCATTTTAAACCCATGACTTTAATTCCCTTCATATGAGTATAAATTACAACTTTGTTAACCGCACCAGGGAGGGCAGTATGGTCTATTGCCTCACTTGTTTAAACTACAGTATTTCCATGTACTTTGAAAGTACAAAAGATAATCTAATATACTTAAATCTTATCTCCTTTGATGGATTTGGAGCCTACCTAGTCTATGGCAGAATATATGTATTAAGTGAGAACGATTCCAGAGCATTCCTTAATGAAATTGCATCCGAATGTCTAAATCAAGAAGTAATGACGCAATTAGTAAAAAAGTCTATTCTTATGAATAAAGAGCAATTCGATAAAGCGGCATTACGTAAGTATGGCTTTATATAGCTGCAAAGGACAGATCCTAAAAACAATCATCAACACAGATTTTTTTTGATTAGCTCTAGGTCGAGCACCTCAAACAAATTCCACCTGAGTTTAAAATTCACAATCGATAATAGTTCTAATATAGTTTCCTAACGCCTTAGTTAGGTCCACCTGTGCTTTGACTTGCTCTAAAATCGCAGAAAAAGTTATATTTGATAGGCAAGTAGACACTATGAATTACATAAGTAGATTAGGGTTATTGGAATTTACTAGAGTTTTCAAAATGAAACTTCACTCAATAACTTTTTCAGACAGTTGGCAAATAGAATGGCATAATTTCACAGAAGATTACACATGTATAGTTTGTGATGCCATTGAAAAAGAAACTCTATTACTCATTTAGAATAAATGTAACACGAGATTTATTGAGATTAACTGTTAAATGAAAAATCGTAATTTGTTCTCAAAATAATGAATATACCATTAGCTTGCGATTAATAAAGAGATGATTCATTTGATTATTATGATTGGAAAAATTTTGAAATTAATTTTAAATATTAAAAAATAAAACGAGTACGATAACAGCTAAAGTATATAAAACTACAGTTTAGCAGGGCGATTGGCAACAAGCATACAAGTAATGATAAATAAAAAAGAAAAAACAAACAAAGGAAAAGCAATCGGAATAGTAGTTCTAATGGCTGCTTTCACATTGTCTTATTATGGAGTTCAAAATCTTTTTAAAAAAGATTTAGAGGCTGAATTAAAAAATGCTGCATTGGAATTGAATAAGGAAACTCCTATTCAGGTTGATCAATATACAAGATTAGACAGTGCTTCAACGATTGGAAAAACAAATTTAATCTACTATTATACGCTTCTCGAAACAGAGAAATCTGAAGTGAATCTAGATACAGTACATAAATATTTGCGTCCAAGTATTATTGAGAATGTGAAGAATAGTCCTCAATTAAAAGTTTACAGGAATAATAATATTACCTTAGACTATAAATATTATGATAAAAATGGGGACCTTATTACTGAAATCTCAGTAACCCCTGAGCTATATAAAAAATAAGAAGCCAGTTTTTAATAATGCATAGCCCAATTGCGGCTGAATCTTTCATTAAAAACTCAAAATTTATTTTATGTTTTAGATTAGAAGATAAATAGGGACTTTAAAGTCCTTAACTTACCGTTATAACAGACCAACCATACCACATTCGCCGAAGGCAGAACTGTAATTTGCGCTGCGACCCAGACAAGGCATCTTAAAGCAGATGAGTTGCTATCCGAAGGATTAAATGATATTACTATAAAAGTTGTAAATAAGAATAAAAGGGATTAGAGCCTAAACCTGTAACAACGACCATTAAATACAATTTTGTCCGGATTCTAGAATTACCAATCTATTAAATCCACCGATTAATGGTGACTAAGCCACCCAATCGTGTAGCAATAATTTGACTCAAATTCCTAAAATATTTGATATCTATCCAGATCATTGCTGACGAATTTATTATCTTTTCATAAACAATACGCAACTGTGTATAGCAAGGCGTTATAAACAATACAAAATAAAATGAATAAGCCATCAATAATTATAGTTCTACTATCGATTATAGTTTTCAGTTGTAAAGAAGAAATAAAAGCACCTTTTTCTATAATCGAAGTTAATATAACTAATCAACAAGCACTGGACAGCTTAATTATATATGATAAAGAACGGTCATGGGAGGTCAAGACGACTATTAGATTTAATGAATCTCGAAGTGTTAAGGACACTATGAATATTTTAGAAAATAAAATTTATAAAATTTACTCATTTTCAAATGGTAAACAGGGAGAATTGGGAGAGTTATTCATTTCATCAAACAGCATTATTGGAATGTCAATAGACGAGAACAAACTTTTCGAATCCCTAACTTATACCGGCAGTTTTAAAGTGCCTAATAATTTTTTAGCGTATTCTAAAAAACACCAAAACGAATTATCTAATATAGTCCGAAATGGTATTGAACAAAAAGAACTTGATATTCTGATTCAAGAAAAAGGTGACTTAATCAATAAAAAAGGGATTTCACTAAATATAGTTGACAGTTTAAGTACGTATGTCAAAGTAGAGTTTGATAAATTCTCTGATATTCTCAAGCAGAAAAATGCAAAATACTTATATAAATCTTCGTTAGTAAATGAAATAGGGAACAACTTTTCGTTCACAGACATCTACAATAATAAAGTTTCATTGAAAGATTTTTATGGTAAATATCTTTATATTGATGTTTGGGCTACCTGGTGTAAACCATGTAAAGTAGAATACGCGTTTCTAAAACAACTTGAAGAACACTTCTCCAATAATGATCAACTTCAAATTATCTCAATTAGCACTGATCGAGAATTTGATAAATGGCAGAAGTATATTACCAAAAATTCGATGAAAGGAAAACAACTTTATTCTGGTACAAATTCGGATTTTGTAAAATTCTATGATATTGGAGCTCTACCGAGGTTTATATTTTTAGATAAAGAAGGGAAAGTAATAAGTCCAGAAGAATTAAGACCATCAAATCCTAAATTATTAAAAAAGCTAGATTCTACTCTTTATATCAATGGTTATAAGTAATTACCTGTTATCGCCTACTTTCATAATACCTACAGAAACTCCAACTTGGTCTGTACTTACAAAATTTAGTGCTAACCCTCGTAACTGTTCATAACCAAAACCCTTAGAGCACATTCAGCTAAAGCTGACTTATGTTGCTATATTATACGAACTCTAAACTCATAAATAAATGTGTGCTTACCCCCTGCACATTGATGCTTTTGTACAAATAAAATTTTTAAACTAAAAATTTAGTTACAACTAAATTTTTAGTTAAATTTGAATCTATTCAATCATATAAAACATGAAAATCTTAAGTATAATCTTTTGGGTTTTAATAACAACTTCACTGTTTTCACAAACAAGAACACACGATACAACACCAACCAAATACCAGTTAGATTCATTAAAAACCGAATTAGGTACCTTATTCATGAAAGACCAAACTTTCAGACGTATCTTTAAAGAAGCGGAAAAAAAACTTGGGAAAGAATCGGAAGCCTATGCGTACTTTTGGGAAGTGGTTGAAGCCCAAGATAAAATTATTGAAAAAGACGTCTCTAATATTATAGATAAATACGGTTGGTTAGGAATTTCTCAGATTGGAAGATTGGCTAATACAACGCTATGGGTTGTTATACAACACGGAAGTGTTACTACAAAAGAAAAATACGCACCATTATTAAAAGCTTCCGTTCTAAAAGGAGAATCACAAGGAATACATTATGCCAGATTAATTGATAGAATGCTAATTAATTCAAATCAACCACAACTATACGGTACACAATATACTTATGACAATCCACCTGTTTTTTTTGACATAGAAGAACCTGAATTAATCAATCAAAGAAGACAAGAATTGGGATTAAATTCCATACAAGAATATGCGCAATCAATAAACATTGTATGGACTGTAAAACAAAAACAATGAAAATAATAACACTACTACTATGTCTTGTGATTAGTATTTCGTCCTTTGCTCAAAACACTAAATATTTTAGGCACTTAAGATACAATCACATTTCACCGTTTATAGAAATTACAGGAGTTCACGCTATAGATAGCACTACTGCTAGCAAGACTTCTCACTATATATTTAAATTTGATACAATAGGTAGAATAGCTGAAATAATCAATAATCATTATCACACAGAAAAAGTACACCCATTAGCTTCGCTAGGCACTTATAAGGTTATTTTTACCTATAAAGAAAACAAAGAAATTAGAACATTTTATGATCCCAATAATAGAAGAATTACAAATGATAGAAATGTATATAAAGAAATCTACCTAACGGATAATAACAATGTAAAAAAACAACTTAACTTTTATGATTTAAATGATAAGCCTATAGAATCTAATTGGAAAATCGCAGAATATAAATGGCAACAAACAGAAAAATACATAGTAGAAAAAAGATATAATTTACAAAAAGAGTTAGTGAATTTATCACCTTATTTTGAGTTTGGCATTACAGGAATTATCATTGACACAAATGGGGTACCACAGGGACATTATAACTTGAATGAAAAATTAGAAATCATTGATAATTACTATGGTACTGCTTCCTATCAAGACACTTATGATAATTCAGGAAATCATATAAAATACACCTATCACAATAAGAATAATGAACTTGTAATGAATCAATGGAATTACGCTATTGGCGAAAAGATATATGATAATCTGGGTAATAACGTTCAACTCAATCTTTACGACACCAAAAATAAAATCGTTGATGCGCGCTATATATATTCTAATGTTTCTATAACAGAAAGTCCAATTGCTACTAAAAAAGATTCGGTAGAGATAAAGAAAATATCTCTTGGTTATCTTGAAGCCTTACAGCAACTAAAACCAGAATTAATGGATAAGGTTTTAAATGATAATTTAAACAAAATAACTATTGGTTATGATAGAAACGAAATGAAGCAAATTGGAAGAGCTACAACTAAAGCCCAAATGATAGAATTTGCAAAAACCTGGAATAAAACTGGCACTAGATTTCCTTTTAACCCAGAAAACAAAATTAAAATTTTAGATATTTACAATAGAATAGCAACAATTAAATTGATTTCTGATAACTGGATTGAATATCTACAATTAATAAAATTAGACGGTAATTGGGAAATAATGAATTTAATCTGGCAATATAGAGATATAAAAATGTATAAGGAATAAATAACTATTGTCAACAATTGCCATAAGTAAGAAGGAAAAAATATGAAGACATATAAAGGAATTGATACTTCATATGGCCTCTCAATGAATAAGGCATTGGGAATGTTATACCCAAAAGAGCAAAGGGTATATAACGATCCCTTCACAGAAAAAATATTATCTGGCTTTAGTAAATATTTTATTAGACTCTTGCATATTCGTTTTATCCATAGAGTCGTTACAAATTTTTATGAAAAAAAATATCCTGGAATGCTAGGCTACTTTTTTTGCCGTTTCAGATACTACGATGATGTTGTAAAGGAATGTCTTCAAAACAATGAAATAGATATAATCATTAACATCGGAGCCGGAATGGATTGTAGACCCCATTATATTGAAGGGATAAACACGCTTCATTATTATGAAATTGACCACCCAACAGTAATAGAGAAAAAAAAAGAAAAGATTAAAAAGGTATTAGGTCAACTGCCTGAATTTATTACTTATGTTGGAATTGATTTTAATAATCAGAGTATTGAAGAGGCTCTTCTGCAAAAAGGATACAACCTAAATTCGAAAACATTATTCATTTTGGAAAGCGTTTCGGCTTATCTTATAACAGAAGCAAATGAAGCCATTTTTAGTTTTGTTTCCAAAGCCACTTCTAAGAGTAAATTTGTATTCTCTTACGTAACTAAAGATTTTATGAGCGGTAACAATTTAAATCATAAAACTTTGGAGTTTCTTCACAGAAGAATAATAGTTAAAAAAGAATTAGAATTAAAGCATTGCTTTGAGCAAAGTAAAATTGAGAAATACCTTCAAAATTTCTCAATGTCCACCATTGAGCATATTGGTGCAAATGAATTTAAAGAAAGATATATACAACCGATAGACCTGAGGATGGATGTTGTAGAAATGGAAAGATTTATACTAGCTGAGATAAATTAGAAACTGTACTTAATACTATATAAATTGCATTAAAACGCATTTTATTCTAAACGATGATATACACATCCCTTAGACGTAAACTTTAATTAGTATTGCTAAGCAGACAATGCATCTTAAAGTAGATGTGTTATCAGCTAAAGGATTGCAAAGCATTTGATCAATCATTTTTGTAGAATAAACTGACTATACTTTATCTCATTTTTAAAATTAAATGTAACATTTTTTGATTTCCACATCTAAAGAAAAACTAAAACCTAAAAACAATGAAAAATGTTATTTTATTATTAGTCTCATTTGCATTCTCACTGTCAATTTACGCAAAGAATGAAAGTCAGCCTGTCTATGTAGAAGTTACAGGAAAAGGAAAACCTATAGTATTAATTCCTGGTTTTACAGTTCCCGGAAACATTTGGAATCCATTAATAAAAAATCTAGAAAAAAATTACGAATGTCACATAGTCACTTTAGCAGGTTTTGGGGGAAAAGAACCCATATCATTTCCTTGGTTACCAAAAGTGAATGAGTCACTAAAAAACTATATCTTAAAAAACAATTTACAAAACGCTACAATAATTGGGCATAGTTTAGGTGGAACAATTGCAACTTGGCTTTCTGTTCAAAAGGATTTAAAACTTTCTGAAATCATACTAATTGATGCTCTTCCTGCGTCTGGTGCATTGATGATTCCAGATTTTGACCCTAAAAACTTAGCATATGAAAGCCCATATAATAATCAACAATTAGCAATGGATGATATAACCTTTGAGCAAACCGCTACTGCGATGTCGAAAGGAATGAGTACCATTAAATCCGAACAAGAGAGAATTAAAAATTGGATATTAGAAGCTGACCGACAAACCTATGTTTATGGGTATACCGATTATCTTAAATTAGACCTCAGGGAAGATTTGAAAAATATTTCGATTCCTGTGACAATAATTGCAGCGTCAAAACCCTATGGTGAAGAAATGGTCAAACAAACCTATAAACGTCAATACGCAAATTTAAAAGACTACGAGTTTATTATAGCACAAGATAGTGCTCATTTTATAATGTTAGACAAACCTGATTGGTTTTTAGAACAAATACAAATGATTTTATCATCTAACAAATGATTACAGAACAAGAATTTACCAATATTTATAATTTATATGCTTCTAAAGTACATAGGTTATGTTTAGGCTATGCATCAGGTAATAATGACCTTTCCAATGAATGGCTTCAGGAAACCTTTATAAAAGTTTGGAAACATAGAAATTCATTTAAAGGTAAGTCTTCTATTGACACTTGGATTTATAGAATTGCAGTAAATGTATGTTTAGGCGATTTACGTAAATCTAGCAAAAGCATAGCTATAACTGAAGACTTATTGTCAAATAGCAGCAATGATGACAAGAAAGATGATGATGAAAAAAATATCCAAAAAATGTATCACTGTATTGATCAACTAAATGAGCAAAATAGAGCATTAATATTATTAGAACTAGAAAACATACCACAAGCTACTATTGCAGATACCGTTGGTTTGGCACATGGAACATTACGAACACGGTTGAGTCGTATTCGAAAATCACTTTTAAAATGTATCAAAAATGGAAAACGACAACTTAAATAGATTATGGGAAGTGCAAGCTAATGGTAGCTTAATTAGCCCCAAAGAAATAATTAGAAAAGCAAAAAAACAACGCAACGGACAATATACTAGCATCACAGTTATGACCTTAACAGTGGTTATATTAATTATTTATACTTTTTATTGTGCATTCAATCAATTAAACACCTTTAATTTAGGTTTAATTCTTATGACTTCAAGTCTTACATTTCGAATTATCATAGAGTTCTATTCGTTGTATCGTAAAGAAAAACAGCTTATTTCAATGACTCAAAAAACATACTACGCCTATCTAAAAAAGTATTACAAAACTCGACAAATAATAAACTATGCTATAACACCAATCTGTATTACAGTATACATCATTGGATTTTACTTGCTACTACCTTACTTTAAGGAATACTTTTCACAAACATTTTATAATTACATTATAATTTCAGGTGTTCTTTCACTTACTGTCATTATTTCTATCATTGTTCATAGTATAATCAAAGAACAACGATTTTTAAACCAATTGAATACATGACAATAACTACCGATTTGAGTAAAAAACGTTCATATTCTCATACCTTCCCAAACATTGATATTGTGTTAAGAATACAATGAGCGATAATTAATGGCCATAAATTTCTTCCAAATTTTACATATGCTATTCCCATCACAAGACCTATTATTCCAACAGTAATTGACCTTTCTGATATATCATAAGAATGTCTAAATCCAAAAATCATTGATTGTAAGAGAACAGCAATTGTAGTAGCAAATGAAGTTTTGGAAAACAAGCGCTCAAACCAATTGATTAAAAAACCTCTATCCAAGAGTTCTTCTAATGTTGATTGAAGCAATATGAATGGGATAATTGTAAAAAAATGAATCCAATTTCCTTTTAAATCTCCAAATTTAGATACTGCGTCTTGTGAGGAAGTATCTGGTGCTAAATTAAAAGGTAGCAAGTTTTGAATTTGCTTAAATACAATAATTAGTATCGGAATTGCTATTAATATTCCGCAAGTGACCAATACAGATTTTAATAGATTGTCTGGTTTTTGCAATCCTAAATCTCTCCATGTGATGTTCCGAACTTTCATTCTCCACAATGCAACTATTAATGTTGAGAACGACCACATTAATCCATTTGCTATAAATGGAAGTTTAGAAAAGTAAATCTCCCTTATCAAAAACATTACTGCGAGGTAAAGTATTATATCAAAAAGAAATCCTTTATATTTTGATTGTTGAGATATTAGTCCTGAATTCATCGCATCCTTTTAATTTTCAATAGGACGATCTAAAATTATATTAGGTTACATTTATCGATGAAATTTCTTCAAAATACACGCCAAAACTATAGCCAACACAATCTATCACCTTATATTAAAAATCCGATTGTTAGAACCTCACCTTAGCGTGGGCTAATCAATCATTATTGATTTAAAACAAATCCTAAAAATATTTGATATTGGGCCAAATCATTACTAACGCCTTTATTATCTTTTTATTGGTAATACACAACTGCGTTTAGTAGGGCGTGTAAGCTAATTTCATTTGCGCTTTTTTTTAACTTTTAATAAGGATAAAACTGAAAAACAATAAGGGCAATACATCGAGAAACTTCAGAACTATTAGTTAGATACTTTAAGTGTTTTGTGTCCCAAAGTGTGTTCTAAATCGTGTACTAATTCGTGTACTCTTTGTAAAAGTAAAAAAATAGAAGACATAAAAAAACGGATTGTGAGTACACAATCCGTTGATTTTATTGACATTTGTCTTAGTAGCGGGAACTGGACTCGAACCAGTGACCTTCGGGTTATGAGCCCGACGAGCTACCTACTGCTCTATCCCGCGTTATTGGACAGCAAATATACAACGCTTTTTAATTTTAGCAAGCATTATTATAAAAAAATAGTGTTCAAAAAACTCGAACACTATCGCTTATAATCAATATGAATAAAACTATAAAATTCTAATCGTTATCATCTTCATCATCCTCCTCAGTATCTAAAGTGGCTAAAGCTCCTTTTGTATTAACTTCATCTAAATCAAAATCCACAATATTTGGAAGCTCATTCTTTAAAAATGCAAAATTTCCTTTAAAACCATTATTACTTAAAAGAAGCGTTTTTAAGTTTGTTAACTGTGCCATCTCACCTGGTAAATTTCCATAAAATGCATTGTTAGATAATACCAACTCTTCTAGTTCTGCCAATTGGCCAATAGAAGGTGGAATTGTGCCTAGAAGGCTATTATCAAAAAGACTTAATACTTTTAAAGCCTTTAAATTTGAAAGCGATGACGGTAATCTTCCCGTTAACTGGTTACTACTTAAAATTAAGGTTTCAAGTTTCTCTAAATCACCAATTGACGTTGGGATTTCTCCTTCAAAATTGTTATTGAACATCTCTAGAGATCTCAAATTAGACATTTTACCTATATCTGATGGTATAGATCCACTGATATTATTTGAAAAAAGTTTTAATTCTTCTAAGCCAGACATCGAGGTTATTGAACTTGGTAGTTCACCTTGCAATCTATTGAATGATAGGTTTAAAACTTTTAAACTTTTTAAATTAGATATCTCTTCAGGTAATTGACCATTAAGATTGTTGAATGTTAAGCTAATGGCTACAACATGATCATTTTCAGTAGTTATTCCAAACCATTCTGAAACAGGTTGTTCTAAATCCCATGAGGTATTCCAAGACTCACCGTTAGTCGCATTATATAGGGCTAGCAGTGCGTCCCTTTCTCCTTGGGATACGTCGGCAAATGTAAAGGCAGAAAGCAAGCAACATAATAAAGTTAATTTTAATGTTTTCATAATAGCAGATTTTTGTGGAGGGGCACATAACCAATCTAAATTAGACACATTTCCTTTAAAGTGCAAATTTTTTCGATGAAATACACTTCCGAAAATACTAAAGCACTGATTTAATGAATATTATGTTTTTTCTATTGTTCTAAGTTTTCTGCACAAAAAGAGGTGATTTCTCGGTTCTCAGAAGTGACTGAAATTTGGATTGGGTTGCAACAAATTTCACAATCCTCCACATAGTTTTGGCTTGATTGTGAGGTGTCTACAAGCATGGATATCTGTTCCCAGCAATACGGACATTGAAAGAAATATTCATCCATTAGTTTAAATTTTCTATTTGTGCTTGCATACTCTCCCAATCGGCCATTAATTGATCTAAACTTGTTTTTTTTGATTGGTATTTGTCAAAAAACATTGGATCTGAAACCGTCTCATCATAATTTGTTGCTAAAGCCACATCATCGTTTTTTATATCCTTTTCGAGTTGGTTAATTTTAGCTTCAATATTACTGAGCTTATTATTTAATGACTTGAGTTTTTTCTGATCTTCGTAGCTCTTTTTATTAGCATTTGTTCTTACTTCCTTAGCTACAACAGTTCGCTTTTCTGCTTCACGAAGACTTTCTAAATTTCGTTGTTCTAAGTAAAAATCAATATCCCCTAGGTACTCTTTGATAGTCATATCCTTAAACTCATAAATTGTACTCGCCAAGCCTTGAAGAAAATCCCTATCGTGAGATACCAAAATAAGTGTACCGTCGAATTTTCTTAGGGCTTCTTTTAATACGTTTTTGGATTTAATATCCAAATGATTCGTAGGCTCATCCATAATCAAGACATTTAAAGGCTGAAGTAAAAGTTTTGCGAGGGCCAATCTGTTTCGCTCGCCACCAGACAAAACTTTAACGTACTTCTCTACCTCTTCACCTCTAAACAGAAAAGATCCTAGTATATCTCTAACCTTGCTGCGATTGGTCTCATTAGCAGCATCAATCATCGTATCTAAAACAGTTTTATTACCATCGAGGTACTCAGCTTGATTTTGAGCAAAATATCCTATTTGAACATTATGGCCCAACTTAAGATTACCCTGATGCTCTAACTCACCAACTATTATCTTTGCCAATGTTGATTTACCTTGACCATTCTGACCAACAAAGGCCGTTTTGGTATCTCTAGCAATGGTGAGATCTACACGATTTAAAACTTGTAGCTTGCCATAGTGTTTAGAAACATTATCTAGTTCAACAACTACTTTTCCTGGAACAATTGATACTGGAAAGTTTAACGTCATAACACTATTGTCATCTTCATCTACTTCTATACGATCCATGCGGTCAAGCTTCTTAATCAACGATTGTGCCATTGTAGCCTTGGAGGCTTTAGCTCTAAATTTTTCAATGAGTCGTTCGGTCTGTTGTATCTGTTTTTCTTGATTTTTTTGTGCTGCTAACTGCTGTACTTTAATTTCCTTTCTCAATTCAAGGAACTTTGTATAAGGCTTGTTATAGTCATAAATTCGGCCAAGCGAAATTTCTATTGTCCGATTTGTAACATTATCTAAAAACATTTTATCATGTGATACAATGACTACAGCACCACTATAACTATTTAGAAAATTTTCTAACCAAATAATAGATTCAATATCCAATTGGTTAGTAGGCTCATCTAAAAGCAATAAATCGTTATTTTGAAGTAAAAGCTTTGCTAACTCAATACGCATTCTCCAACCACCTGAAAAGGTATCGGTAAGTTTATCAAAATCACCTCGTTTGAATCCTAATCCTTGTAGAATCTTTTCTGTATCGCCTTGATAATTGTATCCACCTAAAATTTCATATTGATGTTGAACCTCACTTAAATCAATCATGAGTTGATTATAAGATTCACTTTCGTAATCCGTACGTTCAGTCAGCTGTTGATTGATTGACTCTAGTTTAGACTCACAAATTTTTATCTCTTTAAATGCTTCATAGGATTCTTCCAAAACTGTTTTCCCGAAATCAAAATCTATATCCTGTTTCAAAAATCCGATCTTCAAATCTTTATCTGCAGCAATCTGACCTGTATCTGGTTCTTGTTCTTTAGATAAAATTCGAAGCATGGTCGATTTTCCAGCACCATTTTTACCAATTAAGCCTATTCTGTCGCCAAAACCTAGTTTAAAAGTAATGTCTTCAAAAAGGTACTCACCTTGAAAAGAAATGGATAAATTATGGATGTTTAACATAGTATTTATAAATAGTCCAATTGCTTTTTCATTACAATTGTGATAATACATTTTTAGCGAAAACACTAACTTTATGCTTGTGTAAAAATGCAAAAGTAAAGGTTTTCGATATGATTAGAAAAGGAATGAAATTATATAGTATTCTCTTTGGTGCTTGTCCAAAATGTCATCAAGAATCTATGTATTGTAACAAGAATCCGTACGCCATCTCAGAAGTACTAAAAATGAATGATCATTGCTCTCACTGTAACACAAAATACCAAATGGAACCCTCATTTTTTTATGGATCTATGTATGTGAGTTATGGTGTTGGAATTGCCTTTGCTGTAGCTGCCTTTATTATGAGTTACATTATTTTTGAATCTTCAGCAGTCACTGCTTTCATTAGTATAGTCCTCACTATTCTTGCACTATTCCCAGTAATTATGCGCTTATCTCGAAATATTTGGATTAATATGTTTGTGCATTACGACAAAACCCTAATTAAAAAGTAAACCGATTAATATCGATCTCAGGATCAAGTGGTTTATTATGCTGAATGTAATTATAAAGTTCCTGAGCAACATAAGGTGCTATCATAACACCTCTTGTTCCTAAACCATTTAAAACGTAGAGATTAGAAAATTCAGGATGACGACCAACTAGTGGTCTTCGGTCTTTCACTGTTGGCCTAATACCTGCAAGATGTTCTATAACTTCAAAATCACACTTTACAAAGGACTTTAATTTAGTCGTTAATTCTTCTTCACCTGTTTGAGTTGGACGATTTGATTTATCTCTCCAATTGTATGTAGATCCAACCGTGTATAAATCATTACCTAACGGAATCACAAATACAGAAGACTTAATAGCCTGAGTTAATTTTAAGGCTTTTGATCTAATGGTCAGTACTTCTCCTTTTGTTCCATTTAATGGTAGACTTTTAAAGTATGGATTTTGTTTAATACCAAATCCTTCGGCAAAAACGACATTTTTGGTACTTAGATTTTCGTAATTTACCATTGATTCATCAAGTTGGAGTAAATTATAAGAAAATGTCGTATCTATCAAACAACCTTTAGCGCGTAAAAATGATTTATACTCATCTATAAGAGTTTCAGTATCCAATCTCCCTGCCTTTAAAACTTCACCAAAACCAAAAGGAGCATCAATATGAGCATTTGAATTCTTAAGTAACGTTAAAGAAAGATAGGGCTCTAATTTTGGCTTATCCGATGCATCAAACCACATATTTTGCTCTTCAACCGAAGTAAATCGTCGCAATAATTGGAGCTCATGATCAATTTTAATATTGAGATGATCTTCAATCCTCTTATAAAGTGCTTGTGCAATCTCTAATTGCTCTTTAGCTTTCCACACTTCTGAAAACCGCTTAAGGATTACTGGATTATATAATCCAGCAGCTACTAAAGATGACTTTTGCGACGTGTCATCAAACACTATAAATGAATGGTTATTTTGCCTCAGTTGCTCACAGAAAGAAATACTGGCTAAACCACAACCTACAACTATAAAATCCACTGCCTTCACTTTGCTAAATTATTAAAAAGATTTTTCCTAATAAGATATACCACAAATGAAAAGCGCCCACTGTAAGTGAGCGCTTCAATTTTATATTCTTGAGTTAATTAATAACTCCACATATCTTGTTCAAAGTTTCGAATCTTATCTTTAATTCTTTCTGACTCTAATAATTGCATTAACGCATTATCAGCGATGTACTCTTTAACTTCTCGATCACCGTAAACATTTTCTTCCTTGTAAATTAATCCGTGGAAACGGCGACTATTTAATAAGTGATCAAAAGACATTGGTGACGAACTATTTTTGTTATTAAATGCCTTTGCTTCATGTAGAATATCTC
Source organism: Winogradskyella sp. (assembly GCF_013213975.1). Taxonomy (GTDB): domain Bacteria; phylum Bacteroidota; class Bacteroidia; order Flavobacteriales; family Flavobacteriaceae; genus Winogradskyella. The sequence continues at coordinate 2,372 of NZ_JABSST010000010.1, read as the reverse complement.
TTACTTCTGGAAAGAACACCCAAAACATAGGTATAGGTTCGCTATTTGATGAATTCTCTTCATCAATAAAATTCACATCTGGCGCCGCAGGTGCGATACCCAATATTCTATACTTTAATTCACCTTGACGCTTATCAAAATACCAAAGCCCTTTAATTAAATAAGAATTAATATCAGCTGGTGATATGGTTCTACGAATAACATATTCTTCTGGTAATTGGTCTTCACTAACTCCATTTTCATTCATATAATCAATTCCAGAATCTGTAATTCTAGTCATCGTTAAAGATGCTTCCAAATCCTCAAGCGTACGTTCTTCTGTAAAATAAGAATCCGCATAAACTTTTGGAATCATACCACTTTCCATGTTTTCTCTTAAGACTTGATACAATGATTTTCTATCATCTCCTAAGTTATCTTCTATTGGAAAATACAGCGGAAAATTAACACGCTCATCTAGCACAACTTTTTCCCAAATCATTTTAGAGAATAAGATGTCTCTATCTCCGACATAGCCGTACTCTAATGGCTGATCGTTATCTAGAAGTAATTGCGCTTCAGTCTTCATACCTATCTCTTCAGGTATTTTGGCATTAAGGATATTAGCTTGAGCAAACATGTAGTTGGTTGCTAACAAAGCCAATCCTGTATATATTACACTCTTCAATTTCATCTTATCTATTAATTTGGGTTTTTAAATTTCTATTCTTAGTTCGTTACTTCAACAACTACTGGAGAAACGTTTTTTAGTCTGTATGTATTGTTTCCTTGAATTTTTGCTTTAATATCAAAAATTGTAATGTTGTCTCCTTTACGAGCTCTTTTGATAGCAGCTTTTGCTTGTGCATTCATCTTAGTACCACCAACTGAAACTGTTGGTTGACCTGGAACTTTAATTTTAAATGACGTTGTTTGTATTGGTAAATCAAACACAAAATCATCTAATTTAGCTCCTACTGTACCAACTTCTACATTACGCTTCGGTAATTTTACAACACCTGATTGACCAGATATTATACCTGTTGGCGCAGGGATATCTTTAATTCTGAATGTTTTACTATCTGTAGCTTTAGAGCCATCGTCTAAAGTAGCTGTTACATTAATTGTCATTTCTTTACCAGTACCAGCGTTGACTACATACTTTCCTTGACCAGCAACCTTTTTTAATCCAGGACCACTAGCGCTGACTTTGTTATCAGGAACTCCGGCAAACGAAATCGTCATTGGATTAGCAACACCACGGTATACCACATTCATTTTATCTGCAGAAATTGTTGCAGAATTTGGTCTTGGTACAACTACATAGTTTCCTACAATTGGAATTTCTAAAGGCTTACCATCTTCTAAAAAGGTAAACTTTCCGTCAATTGTGTGCTCACCAACATTGCCTACATTAAAATCTAATGTTGCAGCACCAGTAGAGTCTACTGCTTCAGAAACATTAATTTGTTGACCTTGCACTGTTAATTCAGTTGGAGTCACATTAGCATACTTACCTAAAACAACTCTACCTTGAAATTTTTCTCCAGCAAAAAATGCTGACTTATCCGCTAATACAATTGCTTGGTATTTTTTAAGCGATACAGCTTCGTCAAGAGAATTTCCTAAGAATAAGTTAAATAAATTAGCTTCTGTAACCTTTACATCGTTTTGCATAGCTGTTAACTTCGTATACGACGCAATAGCTGGAAAGCCTTGGAAATGATAATTAAGATAATCTATCTTTTTACCAATTTTCTTATTCTCAACTTTTTCTAGACTAAAACGCTCATCAAAACGCTCAAGTGCCTTTTGATACTTAACGTCATTTCCTAATATCTCTCTAATCTCGTCTTTATATGCTTGAATCGTTGCTACAACCTCATCGCCCTTTTTAGTGTAACGATCACCTGTAAACCACATCTCATCTAGAATATCTGTTTTATCCATAGCCTCAAATGGTAATTCACCCGTCTCAGAGTCGATCTGGTAACCCCCTTCTCTTAAAAGGTCTTGTTTTAACGTTTCGATGTACTTGTAAAATTTATCAGATGCCGCACTGACTAAAGTAGCCTTATTTGCTGGAACAGCAAATTCAGCAGGCTTTTCCTCAGCTTTAGTGGCTAAATTGCCTAATAATGCAGTATTCTTTTCACTTGCTACTGTGTTAGAAGCTGAAAACTTAGCCTCCATCAGTCCAAAAGCGGATAGTACTTCCTTAGACATATTCATTGCCATCATCGCAATAAATACCAAGTACATTAGGTTAATCATTTTCTGCCTTGCAGATACTTTTCCTCCTGCCATTGTAATTAGTTTTAAATGTTAATTAATTAAATTGATAATTCTAAAAACTAATTAGTTTTTGTTCATTGCAGAAAGCATTCCACCAT
>NZ_JABSST010000001.1 GCF_013213975.1 Winogradskyella sp. | reverse complement strand
TTAGAGTACTTAGGATACTCATGGTAGTTACTTAGGGTACTCAGGGTACTTAGAGTACTTAGGGTACTTAGGAAACTCAGGGTACTTAGGGTACTCAGGGTACTTACAGCAAGCCCCGGGTTGCCGTCGACATATCCGACGGCAAACGGCAACGGCAACCAAAACGGCAACTAAAACGGCAACTGCCAAAATGTCTAAAAAATTGCAATCCAGTACTTTTTCCATGTTTTTAGTGTAAAAACAGTCTAAAACTGCAAAATGAGCACAAAACCAAAAACAAACACACAAATAAGTGTGGTGTTCCTCAACTCTGCCCAACAGATCTTCTAACAAAAAGAGATTCGTCAAGCTTGCGACGCTTTGCTGCGGGCATCTGTTGTTGGTCGAGCACATCTGGAACACTTAAAATCCTCTTAAAATCCTCTTAAAATCCTCTAAAAATCCTCTAAAATCCTCTAAAATTTTTGACAGCCGGACTGCCGTCGAGATATCCGACGGCAACGGCAACGGCAACCAAACGGCAACGGCAACCCGGGGCTTGGTCATTATTCTGAAACTGAAAAGATTTTTAAATTCCTAAACATCCTTTAACAAAACTGCAAAATATTCTACGTTGTTCTAAGCAATGTAATTCGGGTGAAAGGAGGGCCCGAGGCCACTCTGGAAAGCCAGTCAAAACAACTACCCTTGCAGCCCCTGGGAGGTTTTGCCTGGAGCCTCCGGCTCTCCCTAAGTACTCAAGCCGGTCCTAATACTCAAGTCTGTCCTAATACTCAAGTCGGTCCTAATACTCAAGCTTAGTTGCAGGGGAGTCCCGCGACTAGCGTCGTTTAGTGTCCGAAAATGATCAAGTTTCAAGAAAATTTATCAGCCCAACCCAATTATCTTTCAATTTTGTGGCATACAATAAGTATTCTATTTGCCTATTTCACATTGGCAATATTGATTTTTCTAATGTTTTATCTTTTTTTAGATATAGGCTTTGGTAGTTACGAAAACAGCAATAATAGACTTGCGACAAATCTAATTTTCTATTTTCCATTATGTTTTGTTTCATTCATTATTATATATCGCATGGTCATTAAGGTGAAAAAATCACTGTATGAAAGCTCTAAAACTAATCTATTAGCTTTACTTATTTCATTAATAACTTATTTGTTGTTTTGGTTAAATTAACTGTAAATTGTGTAAGAGTTAATCTGTTAAACAAATGCTTACTGAAATCCATCCAAAATTACCTATGCGGAACAAGTCTGTTTTCCGAGATTTTTATGTAAAGAAACTTGGTTTTAAAGAATTAGGACATTACGATGGTTGTTTAATGCTGAGAACAGATACTATTGAAATTCATTTTTTTGAATTTAAAGAATTATATAGTTTTGAGAATTATGACATGATCTATATAAGAACTGATGATATTAACGGATTAGATAATGCAATACTTTAAAATGAGATTGACATACATCCAAATGTACCCTTAGAGAGCAAGCCATAAGAACAAAAAGAATTTTCTATACTTGATCCAAATATTAATCTAAATAACCTTTGGTCAAAGCATAGATCACTAAATTAAGTAAGACTTAATCAATTTAAAATGAAATACGGTTATACTATTGTCTATGTTGAGAATGTCAAAGAAACCATTGAATTTTACAAAAAGAGCTTTGGGTTTCAGCATAAATTTATAACACCTGAAAATGATTATGGTGAATTACTTTCTGGTGAAACTACAATTGCGTTTGCTTCAATAACGTTAGGAAATTCCAATTTTAAAAATGGATTTGTAAAATCAGAAAAGACTGGAAAACCTATTGGTATGGAAATGGTTTTTGTTTCAGAAAATATTGAAGCGGACTTTAAAAAAGCAATCGATATGGGTGCAACTGAATATGAGCCTATTGTTGAAAAACCCTGGGGTCAGAAAGTTGGATACCTTAGAGATAATAATGGGTTCCTCATTGAAATATGTACACCAATAAATTCAATTGATTAAATCAATAAACAAAAATGAGCTATTATTTAGAGCATTTATTTATACATTTAGAAGCCTATGCATTTCTTAAACATATATCGTAGAATCATAATATGTCTTATGCTTTTTAGTATAACATCTAATGCTCAAGATTTGAATGCCCTTAAATGGAAAAACCGAATTTTAATTATTAAGGCAACTAAGAATAATGATTTAAAGTTTGAGAAACAATTAACTGAATTTAAATCACAAGATAATGCACTAAAAGAGCGTAAGCTCGTATTATATACCATGAATAATCAAAAGTTAACAATCATTGATTATACAACTGATACTACAGATACATCCAAAAGATTAAGTGATGATATGATGATTACCATATTTAGCGCTAAAAATGAATTCGAAGTTATTCTTATTGGATTAGATGGCAGTATTAAACTTAGACAGACGGAAGTACTGTCTAAAGAAGACTTAATAGCCATTATTGATGCCATGCCAATGCGTAAAAGTGAAATAAAAAATAGATAAAAGGTTTTGGATACTGATAGTATAGGTATGGGTGCATGAAAAAATTGTGTTTCCAAATAGATTGGTTAGGATACGGTCCTCTACTTTGCTTGGTGTTGGACTTTATGGATTTATCATTATTAAACTAAGATTAATAGATGATCGTATTTTATTAGAGGCTACGCATTTCAATGATTTACTCTGCGAGTATATTTTTAATTTCTAAGTATCAAATTAAACGGTAGCGATTTTTGTATAATTCTGAGATACTAAGACAAAATTAATGATAAACTAGGTGTGGGGAATCCTTATGTTTATATTATCTATAAACTGTCTTCTTTCAGACTAATTATACCGTGGCTACCAAACAAAAAACCACAGTAAATAAAACGGAAGAGTTATTTATTATGGTTTAATAAAGTGTTTAAAATGAAGTCTATATAGGCGGTTTTAAGCCACAGTGATAATAATAGGTAAACATGTTACAATACTGAAAAACGACAATAAGGCGTTGATTCTAAAGTAACAGGATTTTTTTTAAAAGAAGCCACTACATCCAAATATTAGTCTGATTAAAGATGTCATTTGTGGTCATAGATAAGAAGATATGGCCGATTAGTTTTTAATTTACAAGCAATGTAGAAGTATAGAAAAGTTCATCAATGAGCTAGCGAAAATTTGAAAAATGACAAAAATTCTAAGAGCATAAATTCCAATGGCTAAAGTACTTTATCGCATTTATGTTGTCGAACTCTCTAAACGTGTATTTACAGAGAACACGAAATTTAGGAAAGCAAATCCTCAATTTAATGGAGTTTTAGAGTGCTTATACGTTGGCATGACCAGTAAATCCCCAAAAGAACGCTTTCAACAGCATAAAACAGGCTACCGTAATAAAAAAGGGTATAAACTATCTTCGTCTATTGTAGAAAAGTATGGTTTGTATTTAAGACCAAGTCTTTACAATCATATAGATCCATTTCTAAGTCGTAAGGAAGCCTTAATTGCAGAAAAAGACATTGCTCTTGAGCTAAGACGCGCAAAATATGCAGTCTGGTTTAATTAGCAACTAAAAAATTCTTTAGCGTTTCCTCATAAATACGTTCATACATCGGAACAATATTATGAATATCAAATTTCTTAGACTGTATTTTTGCATTTGTTTTAAAACGATCTAAAGTGTCCGAATCTTTTAATATTCGAACAGCATTAGCAGACATATCTGCTACAGCATTAACATCGCTAAGATAACCAGAGTAACCATCTTCATTAACTTCAGGTAATCCACCAGTATTAGTCGAAATAACCGGAACACCGCTTGCCATAGCCTCTAATGCTGCTAAACCAAAACTCTCTGTCTGAGATGGCAATAAGAATAAATCACTAAAACAAAGAATACGATCTATCTCATAGCTATTTCCAAAAAACACTACGCTATCTGTTAATCCTAATTTTTCCACCAGAAGCTCTGCCCCTTCTTTCTCTGGTCCTTCACCAACTAGCATTAGTTTTGCAGGAATATCTTTTTGGATATTATAGAAAATCTTTATTACATCTGGAATTTGTTTCACTTCACGCATATTGCTAATATGTGTAATAATACGCTCATGATCTTCTGCCATCATTCCGCGTTGACAGTCTGTAAAACCATGGACATGCTTTTCAAAATCAATAAAATTAGGTACAACATGAATGTTTTTTTTGATATCAAACAATCGCATTGTATCCTTTTTAAGACTTTCTGAGACCGATGTAACGGCATCTGATTTATTAATACTAAAAGTCACGGCTGGCTTATAAAAAGGATGACTTCCTACTAAAGTGATATCAGTACCATGTAATGTTGTTACTATTGGTACCAAAATACCTTCATCAAGAAGCATTTGTTGTGCCATATAAGCTGCATATGCGTGTGGAATGGCATAATGTACGTGCAATAGCTGAATACCATGCAGCTTCACCATATCTACCAACTTACTAGACAAAGCTAACTCATAAGGTTGGTAAAGAAAAAGAGGATATTCAGGAACATGAACCTCATGAAAATGGACATTATTACTTAATAATTCCAGACGAACAGGCTGACTATATGTTATGAAGTGTACTTCATGTCCACGTTTAGATAATTCCAAACCCAGTTCAGTCGCCACAACTCCACTACCACCAAAGGTTGGGTAACAAACAATTCCTATTTTCATATGAGATTTATACGTTGGTTGTAATTAGAGTCCGAATTTATCTTAAAAACTTACAAAAATACTGGTCTTTAACTTAAAATTAATAGACTTCTATTCAATGATGGCTTCGTAAATAAGACGTTGAATTTCTGTTCTAATATTTTCTCTTAGAAGTAAGTTCTTTCCAGCTTCAGGGTATGTGCGATTTGCTAAGAATACATATACAATTTCCTCTTCAGGATCGGCCCAAGCATAAGTACCTGTAAAGCCCGAATGCCCGAAGCTCGTCATGGAGATACATCCACAGGTTGGTCCTTCTTTACCCAATTGTGGCTTGTCAAAACCTACGCCTCGCCTATTATCATTTTCACAATAATAACAAGTGTTAAACTTATTAAGCGTTTCAGAATTTAAATACCGCTTACCACCATAGAATCCCTTTTGAAGATACATTTGCATAATTTTAGCCACATCATTTGCATTACTAAAAATACCTGCATGTCCTCCAATACCACCTTGCATTGCGGCACCCATATCGTGCACATAACCATGAACTTTCTTGTAGCGGTAATAGTTGTCCACTTCTGATGGCACAATATCTTTTAAACTAAATCGATCTCTTGGGTTATATGTCGTGTAATTTGTCCCCAAAGACCGGTAATAACGATCTTGAGTTATCTCCTGCAATGATTTATCGTAAAAGCCTTCTAAGTATTTTTTTAAAATGTAATAGGGTAAATCACTATACCTATAGCGCAGACGCGATAACAACTCACTTTCTTTAATGATTTCCTGAATAGAATCCTTATAATCATTGCGCAGGTATAACGAATTTGTCACTTCAATATTAAACCCTTTTTGTTGTTTTGTTCTATAATACTTAGGATCTGGTTTCTTAGTAACGCTATCTAAAGTTGCATAATAAAAAGGAATCCAAGGGCGCAACTGTGCATAATGCGATAACATCTTTTTTATTGTAATATCTTTTTTATTGGAATCCTTAAAATACGGCATTAATGTACCAAGTTCAGAATTCAATGACACCATGCCTTGTTCCTCTAACTCCATTAGTATTGGTAAGGTTGCAAGTATTTTGGTTAAAGATGCAACGTCATAAACATCATCAAAATCTACGTTGTTCTTTTTCTCATAAGTATGATAGCCAAAATTCTTATTGTAAACGACTTTACCTTTCCTAGCAACCAATAGTTGTATCCCTGGTGTCATTCTATTATCAATTGCATATTCTGCAATAGAATCCAGTCTTTTCAATAATTCAGAGTCCATGCCAACATGTTCTGGAAGACCATAGCTTAAATTCTTTAAACTATTAAAAGATTCTCCTCTACCGATAGGGAAATTTGGACCTGCACTAACAGGTAACTTACCCTTAGATCCAATAGCACCAAAGATAAGTTGTGCTGACTTTTGTTGAGCTATTTTACTATTTTGATAGCTCATTACAATACCTTCTATGTTCTCAATAGACTTTAAATCATTCAGCGCATATGGTCTGGCAAAAACATCAAGAATAACTGTATTTGTTCTTGCAATTTCATATAGCCAAGTCAATTCTTTCTGATTAAACTTATACCCTTTCCATGGATTAGCATTAGACTTGTGGAAACCCAAAACAACGGTATTATAATTCTGTAATTTTGAAATCAATCCATCTAGCTTCTCTTCTTTTATATGGTGTATTTTGGTATATTTTTTAAGTTCATCATAAAATGGGGACCCAATATCATCGCCTAGAGCTATATAAGCAATGGTCTTTGTCTGTAAATCGCGCAATGGCAGTACGTTATTTTTATTTTTTACAATCGTGATGGCATTTTCCAAAAGGTTTTCATAAAGAACATCATCTTCTATTCGGTTTAAATCTTTACTAAGGTTATTCAAACCAACAGGTTTGTAATTATTAAGACCAACTTTATATTTAGCCATGAGTATTTTTTTTACAGAATGCGAAAGTCGCTCTTCAGTTATAATACCTTCATTAAATGCTTCTATAAATTTTGCAATTCCTTTCTTAGGGTCTTCAGACATTAACATAACATCGTTTCCTGCTAAGAAAGCCATGAGATCAATTTCTCCACCTTTGCTTAGGGTTTTTGGCGTTATACCGTCAACACCCTTTTCAACGTAGTCAGCAGCACCTTTCATAGTCAGTGCATCGGTAAATATTAATCCTTTAAACCCCAATTCCTCTTTTAAAATATCAGTTACTATATGCTTGGATAGTGATGAAGGAAATCCACGACGTGTCTCTAAACTTGGAACGTTTAAATGTGCTACCATTACACTTGAAAGCCCTTCTTTGATGAGTTCTCGATAAGGATATAATTCAATAGAATCTATTCGTTTTTTACTAAAAGAGACTGTTGGAAGTGTTTTATGCGAGTCTGCTTCTGTATCGCCATGACCAGGAAAGTGTTTAGCATTTGCTAATACACCTGCGCTCTGCATTCCGTTCATAAAGGCCAATCCTTTTTGAGTGACATTGTCTCTGTCTTCTCCAAAAGATCGATTGCCTATAATTGGATTTTTTGGGTTTGTATTTATATCAACGACTGGTGCGAAGTTAAAATGTACTCCTAAGCGTTTACAATGCTCACCTATTTTTCGTCCAGTGTCTTCAATAAGCTTATTATCAGAAATGGCCCCCAGAGTCATATTCCATGGAAATGCATATGTAGAATCGAGACGCATACTAAGTCCCCATTCTGCATCCATACCAATTAAAAGAGGAACTTTAGCAGACGCTTGCAATTGATTATTTAATTTAGCTTGTCTATAAGGCCCTCCGTTAGAATATATAAGGCCACCAATCTGTTCTTCTTTCACAAGATTGAAAACAGCAGCATTATCCTTACCACTATTCTTAGACATTACTTGTACCATAAACAATTGCCCAACACGTTCCTTAACAGACATAGAATTATAGATACTATCAACCCATTTTTGCTGCTGAACAACATCTTCCGTATGTAACGGATGCATTGAATTTTCTTGTGCAAGCGTAATTTTAGCAAAGAAAAGAAGAAGGATAAGGGACAAATAACGCATGAAAAATCTTTTTATCTTATTTAGATTAATTAACGAATACTATGCCAAAATAGCATAATTAGCAAGAAGTAAAAAGACTTTAGGATTCTTTTATAAACTGTGTAATTAACAGTTAGGCAATTAACTCATCAAATCAATATGACGATCATGATAGCCTAAGAGGTAAAGTACACCATCTAAGCCAATACTAGATATCGAGCTTTGTGCATTGTCTTTCACTTTAGGTTTGGCATGAAAGGCTATTCCTAAACCAGCTAAATTGAGCATTTGCAGATCATTAGCGCCATCTCCCACAGCTATCGTTTGACCAATATCTATTCCCATATTATCAGCTAACAATTGAAGGTATTCTGCTTTCTTATTACCATCAACAATATCACCGATGTAATTACCAGTTAAGTTACCGTCTACAATTTCTAATTGATTGGCATAAACAAAATCAATGTCCAATTTTTCTTGCAAATAATGGCCAAAATAGGTGAAACCACCAGATAAAATTGCTGTTTTATAACCGTAATAATGCAATGTATCAATTAAGCGGCGCGCTCCTTTGGTTATAGGTAAATTATCTGCCACTTCTTGTAAAACCGATTCACTTAAGCCTTTAAGTAGTTTCATTCTACGCTTAAAACTTTCCTTGAAATCAATCTCACCTTGCATTGCAGATTCAGTAATGGCTTTGACTTTGTTGCCTACACCTGCTCTAACAGCTAATTCATCAATAACTTCGGTTTGAATTAAGGTAGAATCCATATCGAAGCATACTAATCTTCGATTTCTTCTAAACATTGTATCTTCTTGAAAGGCTATATCTACGTCTAACTCTTTTGAAATGTCTAAAAACCGAGAGGTAAACTCAGACTTATCATTCAACTTTCCTCGAATAGATAGTTGAATGGAAGCTCTAGGATATTCTTCTTCTTTAATTAACGAAGTACGACCTGTTAAACGCTTAATAGAATCGATATTCAGGTTTTTCTCAGAGATAACTTTAGTCACTTCAGAAATCTGCTCGGCTTTAAGCTTTTCACCAAGAATAGTAATCACATAACGGTCTTTACCTTGAAGACTCACCCAATCTTCATAGTCGTTTAAAGAAATAGGAGTAAACTTAGCTGTAATGCCTAACTCATAAGCCTTAAATAATAAATCTTTAAGAACAGCAGCGGATTTCTTACCAGACTTAATTTCAAACATCATACCTAAGGAAAGCGTATCATGAATATTAGCCTGTCCAATATCAAGAATATTAGCATCGTATTCCGCTAAAACATTGGTTAAACTAGAGGTTAATCCAGGCTTATCCTGTCCGGAAATATTTAATAGAAAAATATCTGTAGCCAAATCTAAAAGATTATAGAGGGCTAAAAATCACGATTTATTCTGATAAATAAAAATTATTTGAGGTGAGAAATTACCAATTATTTAATTGAATTCCTGAGAATTTATCAAGAAGTACCACTTAATTGATGAAACGATTATGCCAGCTGTTCTTGGCTGGTACTTCCCAATTCTCTTTAAACTCTGCAATATTGGTAACAAGATTATTAAACACTATGGTGTTTTTAGAGACTGATCGGTTTTTAGCCATGGTTTTAAAATCCTTTAAAGATTTGTAAGCAACAAACTCACCTTGTTTAAAGGAAACATTCATTTTATCCATTAAATCTACCTTGTAATCACGTTCCAATTCTTGAATAAAATGCACAGAAGCATCAATAGAACAACCTGTCGCATTATTTAAGTTTTGATTTAGACCAATAACTATAAAGCGCTTATATTTAAAGCTATAACCTGCTTGAAGATCTTTACCGTGTGCAGTCCAAGCTTCTAAAAATGTTCTTAGTCTGGAATTAATTTCTTCCAATTCCTCTTTAGAAAACGAACGGTTAGCTTGATATATCCAAACACGGGATTCTTCTGGTAGCTTATCAAAATCAACCAACATAATTATTCTTCTATTTTAGTTCTTTTCGAACGAATTATAAAGCCCATAATAGTTCCAAAAACGACAGTATTTAAAGAAAATTTCAATACCGAAAATGGTTCACCACCAATTAAATCAAAAAGGGTAATGATAGACGAAAATAAAAAGCCACTGAACACACCAATTTTAATTCTGTAGTTTCCCGAGAGTTTCGTTCCGTGCATATACTATGATTCTGATATGAGCTCAGCAACATCTAATACCTGAATACTATCTTCCTTTTCATTAAACTTAACACCATCACTCATCATAGTATTACAGTATGGACAACCTGTAGCAATGATATCAGGTTTAGTTTCAAGCGCATCTTTTGTTCTTAAAATATTTATATCCATATCGCCTTTCTCGGGTTCTTTAAACATTTGTGCTCCACCGGCCCCACAGCATAATGCAGTACCTTTATGACGTTTCATCTCAACTAGTTTTGCGTTAGTTTTTTGAAGTATATCACGTGGTGCGTCATATTCGCTGTTGGCGCGTCCTAAATAACATGGATCATGAAATGTAATTCGTTTCCCTTTGTAGGTATTACCTTCCAGGCTTAAGCGTCCAGAATCTAACAGCTCTTTAATATATTGGGTATGGTGTACAACATTATATTGCCCACCTAAATTTGGATATTCATTCTTTAGACAATTAAATGAATGTGGATCACAAGTAACGATTCGCTTAATGTCATACGCATTTAAAACCTCTATGTTCATCATGGCTTGCATTTGGAATAAAAACTCATTTCCTGCTCGCTTTGCAACATCGCCAGTATTACTTTCTTCTGTACCTAATACCGCAAAATCAACATTAGCCTTGTTTAAAATCTTCACAAACGCCTTTGTTATTTTTTTAGCTCTATCATCATAGCTTCCAGCAGATCCAACCCAAAATAGAATTTCAGGTTGCTTTCCTTCTGCCATATATTCTGCCATCGTAGGTACCTTTAATTGCTCACTCATGCTTTTTCTTTTTCGATATTACTGTTATTCATCTTTCCAATTCAAACGATCCATTTGATTGTATGGCCATGGTGCTCCATTATTCTCAATGTTTGTCATCATGTTATTTAATTCCATAGGAGCGGCACTTTGTTCCATTACCAAATAGCGTCGCATATCTAAAATAATAGACAAAGGATTAATACTTACAGGGCATTCTTCAACACATGCGTTACAAGTTGTACACGCCCAAAGCTCTTCATTAGTGATGTAATCGCCCAATAGTTGTTTACCATCATCTTTAAACTCACCTTTATTAGCGTCAATATTCTTACCTATTTCTTCTAAACGATCACGAGTGTCCATCATTATTTTACGAGGAGACAACTTTTTACCGGTTAAATTGGCTGGACAAGCCGATGTACATCGACCGCATTCTGTACAAGTATAGGCATTGAGTAATTGAATTTGATTTAAATCCATAACATCACTGGCACCAAACTTGGCGGGTTCCTCATCTTCGGTGCCTTCTGGAGCTGCCGCAAAAGGATCAGCATTAGGATCCATCATTAATTTAACCTCAGTTGTAACTGCCTCAAGATTGTTAAACTTTCCTTTTGGCTCAACACTTCCATAATACGTGTTGGGGAAAGCTAAAAGAATATGTAAATGCTTTGAAAAGTATAGGTAATTTAAAAATATTAAAATACCAACAATATGCAACCACCATGCAGTTCTTTCAATAAAGTGTAAAGTATCTGTATTATCACTAAACCAAGGAGAAATAAATTGAGAAACAACATTACCATGACCTAATTCCTGAAATGAAGTATCCGTTGCATTCATAACAAGAAATAAGCACATTAAAACAACTTCGAAATACAAGATGATATTTCCGTCATTTTTAGGCCATCCCTTCATTTCTGAGCTTAAGAACCGTTTGAGTTTAATCACATTTCTACGCAACCAAAAGACAACTACAGCTACTAGTACTAACACTGCCAAGATCTCGAAAGCACCTATGAAGAAGCCATATACCGAAACAGGTAAAAAGTCAAGCCCTATGCGATGGGTACCAAAAAGACCATCAATAATTATTTCTAAAACTTCTATATTGATGATAATAAACCCGATATAGACAACGACGTGAAGAAAACCAGCAATTGGTCGTCTAACCATTTTACTCTGACCTAAAGCGATACGCGCCATGTTCTTCCATCGCTCTCCTTTTTGGTCACTTGCATTGACTTCTCGCCCTAGCTTTATATTGCGAACAAGTTTTTTAATGTTTTTTGTAAAATAACCAATTCCTAAAATTAGGATAATGGCAAAAAGTATATTAGGTATATAATCCATCATGCAAAAGGTCTAATTCTTCTGTTCATCAGTTGGTGGTTGATATGGAATCTCTTTTTTAGATAAAATACGTCGATATCTGGCAGGATGTAATTTTATGTCTAAGAGTAATAATTCCATTTCTTTAGATGCAGCTTCTAAATTATTGTATAATTTATCATCATTCAATAGCTTACCAATGGTTCCTTCATTATTATCTATTCTAGACATTATAGCCTGGACTCCTGCTAAAGTTTGATTTAGGTTAGCTACAGTTTTATTTAAATCAACGTCTTTTAATTGTGAAGAGAGTTCACTTAGATCTTTACTGGTCTGCTCAAAATTATCAAGTACTGAAGCAATCTTATCATCATTTGCTTTAATCACATCTTGTATTGCATTAGATAAAGATTTGAATGATTTTAGAGTTGAATTTAATTCTGATATTGTACTTTTCAAGCCTTCGTCAGTCTGGTCCACAACCAAAGCATTTATACTCGTCATTAGTGTATCTGCAGATCGAATCGCTCTGTCAAAATCCGTACTTATTCCAGAAAAATTATTCTTCAAGGAAGTTATTAATCCAGGCTGCACTTCAGAATTAATAAAATCACCAGGATTTGCTTGCTCCCCTTGATAAGAATCAACGATAGCAAGAGCATTACCGCCCATTAATCCTGTTTCATACAGTCTTATGACACTACTTTTAGAAAATCTAAGTCTGGGATTAACTGAAAAGGAGACTCTTGTCTTACCGGTTTCAAAATCATAAGTTATATCTTCAATTTTACCCACTTTATTTCCTTTAACTGTAACTGAAGAAGACGGACTTAAGGCATTATAGTCAAACTCAGTGTAGTAGGTGTTTGTATCTGTAAATATATCTTCACCTTTAAGATAAGAAAATAAATATATGAATAATGCAATACCCGATAGTACGAGTACAGCAGTTTTTATTTCTCTAGAAATTTTCAATGGTCTTTGCTTGTTTAAAAACAAAATTAGGAATAAATAAATTAATAATCTTTCTAATTAAGAGAGAGTTTTTAGTACTTCGAAATATCTATTTTCTTTCCGTCCTTAAAGCCCACTAAGAAGCTAGAAGTATATCCTTTAGACTTAGCTTCCTCTTGTAACAACTTGGCTTCCTCTAAATCTAAAGTACTTCCATAATAATACTTGTAAAGCCTTCCAGTTTTTTCTTTACTAAGATTAACTAGACCTCTAAAATTATAGGATTTAGGCTCCAAATCTCTGGAACTTGCAGCAATTTGAACTTTGTATGTAATGGCTTCGTTATTAACATATTGCTCGTCCTGCCCTTTCGTTCTCTCATTATCAGCACCTGTAATTTGATGTCCTACATTTTGATCAATTTCATTCTTGTAAGCGAGGATTGCATCTTTCAATGCATTAGCCATTTTATTTTGACCTGCTTCAGAGTTCAGAAATTTACCTTCTTGCTTATTACTTATAAATCCAAGTTCTACCAAGACACTTGGCATATAGGTGTTTCGTATGACTAATAAACTGTGTTGTTTTAGTCCTCGACTTTTACGTTTAGCTTTTGTTATAAAATTATCTTCAATTTTTCGAGCTAATGAAACACTTTGTTCTACATAAAAACCTTGCTCAATACTTAAGGCAATTTCGGACTCTGGGGAACTTGGGTCAAAACCAGCATAATTTTCCTCATAATTTTCCTCAAGAAAGATGACTTCATTTTCTCGCTTAGCAAATTCAAAGTTTCGCGCTGAATTGTTTTCACCTAGGACCCAGGTTTCAGTACCATAAGGACTAGGATTATTAACGGAATTACAGTGAATAGAAACAAACAAATCCGCATCAGCCTTATTTGCAATATCTGCCCGCTTCCATAGCTCAATAAAAACGTCTGTTTTTCGCGTATAAATTATCTTTACACCATTTACTTTCTCAAGCATTTTACCTAACTCAAGAACAACGTCAAGTGCAATTTCCTTTTCCATGTATCCGTTTTTAGCTGCACCTGAATCTTTACCTCCATGTCCAGCATCTAAAACAACAATAAAAGAATCACTTTGACTGTAAGCTGATGTTAAGCTTGTTAAAGTAGTTATAAATGTAATTAGTAGTAATACTATAATATTTTTTCGCTGCGTTTGCATATTTGATTTAACGTTTTACAGACTGTAATTATTACACACGGTTTTGATAGTACAACCTTTTAAACTTTATGATTTTTATAAATTATTCACAAAAAAATAACTGTACTTTTGGCGTTTCAAAAACCGAGCCATACTTTTACAAAAATACATCTAAAAGGATTGCGTACAAATAGCTTACACATACTTTTTGCTTTGAGTTTTACAGTGTTTATCAACACTTTGAGCTTTGCTCAGGAATTACCAAAACCCAATAACAAGATTCCTGTAGATAAGAAAAAAGACAGTACAGTTGTTGCTAAAGATTCTACAACGGTGCGCCTAGATTCTTTATTAAGCAGACCTATAAATTCAAAGGTTGTAGACTCAACTAAAGAAGACTCTCTAAAAAAGGATGCATTTCTTAAAGACATAGTAACATATAAGGCTTCAGATTACGTTGCTATAAATCAACGAAAACAACAAATTCGTTTATATAATGAGGCTCAAGTCTTATATGAAGATATGGAGATTACCTCTGGTGTGATTGTTATTGATTACAGTAAAAATTTGGTCTATGCAGGCCGAATTAAAGACTCTACAGGATATTCACAAAAACCTGTTTTTAAACAAGGTTCAAACGTCATAGAACCAGATTCTATAATTTTTAATACAGATTCTAGAAAAGCTGTTATTTTTAATTCTGTAACTGAACAAAGTGGTGGTACGGTCATTGCAGAACGTACTAAACGAGAAAATGATTCAGTATACTTTATCTCAAAAGGTAAGTTTACAACCTCCGAAAACCTAGAAGATCCAGAGTATTACATACTTATGAATAGAGCTAAGATTGTTCCTAATAAAAAAATAGTTACTGGAATGAGTCAAATGTACATTTACGATGTACCAACACCAATAGCTATACCGTTTGCCTTTTTCCCAATGTCTAAAAAGCAAACTTCAGGAATTATCTTTCCTTCCTTTGGTGAAGATACTGGAAATGATAGAGGTTACTTTTTACAAAATGGCGGGTATTATTTTGCTATAAGTGATTATGTGGATTTAGCTGTTTTAGGTGATTATTACACGAATGGAAGCTACGGTTTGCGCCTAGAAAGCAGCTATGCTTTACGCTATAAATTTAGAGGCAACTTCTCCTTTAGATATGAAAACTTATTGAACAGTGAGCGAGGATTTCCTGACTTTAGACAAAGCACAATTTATAACATTCGTTGGTCGCATAATCAAGACTCTAAGGCTAATCCTAGCTCACGATTTTCAGCATCTGTAAATTTGGGTAGTAGTCAGTATTTTCAACAATCCATTAACCAGATCAATCAATCAAGTTTCTTAAATAATACTTTAGCCTCTTCGGTTTCTTATTCGAAAACGTTTCAAGGTGAACCTAGTGTTAATCTAAATTTAACAGCTACACACAGCCAAAACACCAATACTGAAGCAATCAATATAACTTTACCAACTCTACAGGCTTCAATGAGCAGGGTATTTCCATTTGCACCAAAATCTGGTGTTAAAAAAGGAGCGATACATAACATCAACTTTCAGGTTAATACGCGTGGAGAATATCGGATTAACACTACTGATTCATTATTTGGAAAAAGTGAAATGTTTGATGACGCTGTAGCTGGAATGCGACATAGCATACCTGTAACAACAAACTTTAAAATATTTGATCATTTTAGTGTTAGTACTAACGCTAATTTTGAAGAAACTTGGACCTTAAAGACTACAAGGCGAGAAGATATATTTGAAGGTGAAACTTCTACCCCGATTGATATTAATGGATTTGATCGATTTTTAACTTATAACTTTAGTGCAAGTGTTGGTACTACACTTTATGGAATGTATGATTTTCAAAAGGAAGGGAAAGACCCGAAAATACAAGCTATTAGACATGTTATGCGACCCTCTTTAAGCTACAGTGTTACTCCAGCCTTTGACCAATATTATGAAACCTACGATGTTATTGACGCAGACGGAACAACTGTTGATCAAGTTGAGTATACCAGATTTGAGAATTCATTGTTTGGGCGTCCTGGGAATCGATATTCTAGTAGTCTTGGGTTGTCCATTGGTAATAATCTCGAAGCTAAAGTCAGACCTAAGGACTCTACAGAAACGGAACCAGAAAAAATCTTTTTATTAAATAATCTTAATTTTTCTACTGCATATGACCTCGCTGCAGACTCTTTAAATTTTAGTCCGGTAAGAGTTACCGGTGGTACTCAAATTCTTGATAAAAAAATGAGTATCAACTTTGGTATGACCCTTAATCCCTATGCACTTGACAGTAATAATAATCTCATAGATAAATTTAATATCAATAATGGTGGAAGTCTATTCAGATTAACTTCAGCAAATTTAAATATTAGTTATAGACTAGATAATAATACTTTTTCTGGAAAAAAGGATGATGAAGATGACGAAGATGATGAGGATGCTAATAGACGTGCGGCCACTTCAAATAGTAGAACAGATGGGTTGTTTGGAGAAACTCAAGATTTTGCAGATAAACGACTTTCCGATAGAGATCGAAAACAAAAAGATGAAGATGAAAAAAACAATGAGTTCTACAACTACAAAATGCCATGGAGTTTAAGACTTTCTTATGCTGCTAACTATACGAATACAAGGCGTGAAAATAGAGTCTCATCAAACTCACTCATGTTTTCAGGTGATGTAGAATTATCACCAAGATGGTCTGTAGGTGTTTCTTCAGGTTATGATTTTCTTAACCAAGGCTTTACATATACACAATTACGCTTTGAACGCGATTTATTAAGTTGGCGTATGAATTTTACATGGGTTCCGTTTAGTAATCAAAGTTCATGGAATTTCTTTATTGGTATACGTTCTAATTTATTAAAAGATTTAAAATACGATCAGCGACGTCAGCCAGATCGGCAATTAGGCAATTAAAACTATTCATATACCATGAAAAAAATCATTCATACAAGTAAAGCTCCTGCACCCATTGGCCCTTATAATCAAGCTGTTTTAGTTGGAAACACACTCTACACATCTGGGCAAATTGCATTAGATCCAGAATCGATGGTGCTTATTTTAGATTCCATTGAAACTGAGACCAGACAGGTTATGGAAAATATGAAAGCCGTTTTAGCAGCAGCCGATATGACCTTTGAAGATGTAATTAAAACATCAATATTCATTAGCGATATGAATAATTTTTCTAGAATTAATGCTGTATATGGTCAATACTTTGATGAGGCTAATGCACCAGCAAGAGAAACTGTTGAAGTGGCTAACTTACCGAAGTTTGTAAATGTGGAAATTAGTATGATTGCAGTTAAGTAAAAGCTAAGATTATTTTTGCCTAAACCCTTTATTGTTGAAGTTAAAACACTCAGAATTAAAAACTTTTTTAGATGAAAAGGTAGCTCTATATAATAATCCTAAATTTATAGAGAGTGACCCTATTCAAATTCCACATTTATTTAAAACCAAAGAGGATATAGAGATATCCGCTTTTCTAACCGCTACAATAGCTTGGGGAAACAGAAAGAGCATAATTAAAAACTCCACAAGGATCATGGAACTACTAGACCATTCCCCTTATGAGTTTATAGTGAATCATAACGACGAAGATCTAGAATCTTTAAGGGGGTTTGTGCATCGTACGTTCAATGGAGATGATCTTGTACAATTTATCAAGAGTCTTAAGCATATTTATGTTAATTATAATGGACTGGAAACCGTTTTTAGTACTTATGCCGAAACCAATTCATTACAACAAAGTATCCATAAATTTAAATCTCATTTTTTTGAAATTCCACATTTACAACGTACAGAAAAGCATGTGAGCGATCCTTTCAAAAATTCAGCAGCCAAACGAATTAATATGTTCTTAAGATGGATGGTGCGACAAGATAATGCTGGTGTAGATTTTGGTATTTGGAAAAGTCTCTCACCTACCCAATTGAGTTGCCCATTAGACGTTCATTCAGGTAATGTTGCCAGAAAGTTGGGATTATTAAAACGCAAGCAAAATGATGCAAAGGCTTTAGCTGAATTAGATCAAAATTTAAAAACCCTAGATCCTTCTGACCCTGTGAAGTACGACTTTGCCTTATTTGGATTGGGAGTATTTGAGGGATTTTAGTTTTGGTTGTTTATATTTAAACATCTAAAAACTAACCTTATGAAAATTAGACTATCAATTTTACTCTTTGCCTGTTTTACATTTTGTTTTGCACAAGATTTAAGGATTCCAGTAGACACATCCTTTATTACTAACAATTCCGTTACTATTAAAGGACAACAAGTGAATTATACAGCCGAAACCGGTTTTCAACCAGTTTGGGATGCAGATGGGAAAATGATTGCTTCCTTATATTACACTTATTACAAGCGAACAAATGATTCTGAGGGAAATAAACGTCCTATTATCTATTCATTTAATGGTGGGCCAGGATCTGCTTCTGTCTGGATGCATATTGCTTACACAGGACCTAAGATTTTAAAAATTGATGATGAGGGTTATCCTATTCAGCCATATGGAATTAAAGACAATCCAAATTCTATTCTTGATGTTGCTGATATCGTGTTCATTAATCCAGTAAACACTGGATATTCAAGAAAAGTGGCTGATGCAAATGGAAAAATGCCAGATGATAAACTGTTCTTTGGTATAAATGCCGATATAAAATATTTAGCCAGTTGGATGAACACCTTTACGACACGTCATAATCGCTGGGAATCTCCAAAATACATTATCGGTGAAAGTTATGGTGGTACTCGAGTTATGGGTCTGTCCTTAGAATTGCAAAATAGACAATGGATGTACCTTAATGGTGTTATTTTGGTTTCGCCTGCAGACTATAAAGTGTTGCGTGTTGGTGGACCTATGTCATCAAGTTTAAATTTACCATACTACACAGCAGCGGCTTGGTATCATAAGGCTTTAGCTCCTGAATTACAAAGTAAAGATCTTTTAGATATTTTACCAGAAGCTGAAGATTTTGCGATTAATAAGCTTTTACCTGCAATTGCTAAAGGTGGTTTTATTAATGATTCCGAAAAACAAGAGATCGCTAAACGAATGAGCTATTATTCAGGCTTATCAGTTAAAGTTATTCTTCAAATGAATTTAGACGTTCCAAATCAATTTTTCTGGAAAGAACTCTTAAGAGATAAAACTGGCGAGACTATTGGACGATTAGATTCGCGCTATATAGGTATTGATCGCGTTGAAACAGGCACTAGTCCTGACTATAGTGCAGAATTAACATCATGGCTACATTCTTTTACGCCAGCCATAAACCATTACATTCAAAACGATCTTGGCTTTAAAACTGACGTAAAATATAATGTCTTTGGTAATGTTGGCAATTGGGATAGAAATAATGATAATACAAGAGACAATTTGAGACAAGCCATGGCACAGAATCCATATTTAAAGGTTATGACACAATCTGGATATTATGATGGTGCGACGACTTACTTTGCTGCTAAATATTCACAATGGCAAATGGATCCAAGCGGAAAATTAAAAAACAGATTTTCCTTTAAGGGCTACAGGAGTGGACACATGATGTATTTACGAAATGAAGACCTAATTCAAGCTAATGATGATTTACGAGAGTTTATCAAAAATTCTGCATCTAACGGCAAAGCTGCAAAGTACTAGTATATGCTTGATGTCATTGGCGAATCAATCATATTTACAGTTTTAAATTTGATAGGTGGCACTATTCGTTGGTTGGTTGTGAGTTTCTTTCATTTAATTTTCAATACTACAAAGCGGCCTTATAAATCTTACATCTACCATCCAGATGATGAAACAATGCTCATTGACGGGACTAATGGTTGCCTTAAGACGGTCGTAGGAATAGCATGTATCATTATTGTTGTAATGTTTATGAATGCCCTATAAAAAAAGGCTTCCTTGATCGGAAGCCTCCAGCACGTAAATAGGTTAAAGAATCAGCCCTTTAACCAAGCCTTTCTAAGCGCTATTTGAGCGTTAGTTGCATTTTCATCTTCTTCTATAGACTCGCTTGTTGCTTTAGACTTTTTCAGCGTACCACTTAGTGTTATAATTTCACCTTCTCTGTCAATTTCTAAATTATATTCTTGCCCTGGTTGCCATGAAAACATACCACCTACAACCTGCTGAGCATTTTGTAAGGAAAGTTCTGTGCCATTTACTTTCTTAATAACATCTCCTGCTTGAACCCCTTGCGAAGCCCAAAATGAATTTTTCAAGGCCACCGGCGAAAAGAAAATTGTACCTTTTTTCTGGTCTGCATCAAAAATAATGTTTTGTCCACCCGCAAAAATATAATTAGTATCAACTTCAGTCTGACCAAGTTTTAACCCAACTTTAGCGAAAAAATCATTATAATTTATAGGAACGTCACCAACAACGTGTGTGTTTAAAAACTCACCAATACTCGGATAGGTCATTGATACATACTCATCGATAAATGAATCGTCATCAAACGGTTTATCCTTTCCATATTTAATAGAAAGTTCTTTCATTAATGATAAAACACTTCTGTTTCCATTACTTTCTTCACGCATTAAAATATCAATACACATACTAATTAAAGCACCTTTCATGTAAACGTTATAATAATTAGAGGCATAAGGCTCTTCCAGTACATTCTCACTCATAATGGTAAAACTCATGGCATCATCAAGATTCTTTGACGTTGCAATCTTTGACATAATAGTATTGTAAAACTCATTAGGTTCTACTAAGTCTTTATACACCTGAAAGTGCTGTGCAAAATATTCTACAGTACCTTCATACATCCACAAATGCTTTGAAAAGGTAGGTTGATTATAATCAAAATAATGTACGTCCTCAGAATGTACTGATAAAGGAGTTACAATATGAAAGAACTCATGAGCAACAACATCAATGATAGAACTTGCTAAACCTTCTTTGCTTGATGCTTCTGGTAAAACAACAACTGTCGATGTATGATGTTCTAGAGCACCAAAACCTTTTGGGGCAGTTTCTGATCCATCAGATAAATACAAATAAATATCGTAGCGTGTAGTACTATCAATATCGCCCAAATATGCCTTTTGAGCTTGCATCATATTATAAACGGTTTCTTTTTGACTCGCAGCCGTATGTACCTTATTTGGAGAATAAACGCTTAAAACAATTTTAATATCACCCACCATAAATTCTTCAACATCAAGATCACCATACATCATTGGGTTGTCAGTAATATCAAAATAGCGCTCAGCAAAGTAACTACTAGTTATTGCTTTACCGTCTGGGCTAGACTTCATTCCTCTATCCTGTAATGCAGACGATCTAATAAATGAAGCAGGAGCAGTTACGTCTAACATATATTGGTTGCTCTTCAGAACATCAAAATACCCTATAAAACCATGAAGATTTAATACGTAATTGTCTTCATCAATATTTGTTCCTGCTGGAGAAAACGGATTATCGCCACCTATTCCACCACTAGTTTCAATATCAAAAGTATCATTTACATAATAATTAAGTTTATCAAGTTTGGTAGCGTTTTCAAGCGTCCAACTGTTCGTGTCAATTTTAGTTACCGCAAGTTCATTTCCATCATA